>NZ_CP033169.1:308937-617874 GCF_003691585.1 Biomaibacter acetigenes
ACCGCCGTGGCCGATGGGGCCATAGCCGCCGTAGAAGCCGGAAAATATCTCGAGAGCCTATAAGGCTCTCTTTTGTCAATGAAAAGGCACGGTTTTTTATTAAAAATGGAGTTAAATTTTTGACTAACTTTTTCATTTATGTTAACTTAAAAAATAGCGGGTCGAGCTTAAGTTTTCATTATTCAAGCTTGACCGCAAATAATATAGAAAGGGGTCTTCACATTGGAGAGCTTAAAAGAGAAAGTAGTTTTGCAAGTAGATGAAATCAAAAACGATATTTTTGAGGTAGCCGATGAGATACACAGGAATCCCGAGTTGGGCAATCAGGAATTCAAGGCTTCAAAACTTTTAAGGGAAAAGATAGCAAATTATGGATTTACCGTAAAAGATGTGGAAGGACTTCCCACAGCCTTTATAGCTACAAAGAAAGGCACAAAGCCTGGGCCCACCATAGCACTGCTGGCGGAATACGATGCCCTTCCCCAGATAGGCCATGCCTGCGGCCACAACCTCATAGCCGCTGCGAGCTTCGGGGCCGCAGCAGCCCTTGGAAAGCTGGGCAATGATCTGGTCGGAGAAGTGATGCTGGTGGGTTCTCCGGCAGAAGAAACTGATGGAGCCAAAGTGCTACTGGTAGAAAAGGGCATATTCCGTGATGTGGATGCGGCTATGATGGTCCACCCCGGCAATAAGACGACGGCTTACTCCACATCCCTTGCCATGGAAGCCATTGAGTTCACATATACCGGCAAGGCCGCCCATGCAGCAGCAGCGCCCCATATGGGCATAAACGCCCTGGATGCGGTTATAATGCTTTTTAACGGTATAAATGCACTACGGCAGCAGCTTAAATCCGATGTGAGGATTCACGGCATAATCACCGAAGGCGGCAAGGCCCCCAACATCATCCCCGACAGAGCCGTAGCCCGCTTTTATGTAAGGGCAAAAGAAAAAGGCTACATGCTCAAAGTAAAGGAAAAAGTGATCGCCTGCGCTAAGGGGGCCGAACTTGCCACCGGCGCAAAACTATCATATAAGAATTTCGAACTGCCCTTCGATAATCTTATTACCAATAAAACCATGGCGGATATGTTCAAACACAACCTGAAAGAACTGGGGGTTTCCGACATCAGCGATGAGGAAGAAGGCATTGGCTCTACCGATATGGGCAATGTAAGCCAGGTGGTTCCCGCCATTCATCCCCACATAGCCATAGCCGAAAGAAATGTGGCTCCTCACTCCATTGAGTTCTGCCAGGCAGCCGGCTCAAGCAGAGGAAAAGAAGCCGCACTCCTATCGGCAAAAGCCATGGCGATGCTGGCAGTGGAACTTGCTGTAAAACCGGAGCTGCTGCAAAAAGCAAAACAAGAATTCACAAAGGCAACTTCCCCCTCCCTGTAGAGGGGGATTTTTTACGTAACGAGGGGGCGTGTACTTGCCATGGTGACATTCCACCGTCCCATATCTCTCCATTTCTTGGGAATCCTGCAACAAAAATGAAATAAATTGAAAACAGAAAAATGATAAATAAGGAATATAGTATTTCTAAGCTAAGAAACCACTAATTAGTTTCTATTGAAAAACGCCCCCCTCAAACCCACAGAAAACCGGCAGTATGAAATTGTCCGGCAGTTTTTGCTTTGTAGCCACTTTTTATTAATATATCAGAAAAATTTCAGTCTTGACAACTTTGAAATCAAAGTTGTATAATTATTATAGGTTGTGCAAGCGGTTGCACAAATTTAATTGACCATGTTATATACGAAATGAGGGCTGATTTTATTGTCAAATAAGCAGATAAAAATCAGAGACGTTGCAATGGCGGCCGGAGTTTCCGAATCGACCGTGTCGAGGGTTCTTTCAGGAAACAAAAGGATAAGCGAGAAAACAAGGCAGAAAGTTATGAAAATAGTCGATGAAATGGGTTACAGGCCCAATGCCATAGCCACAAGCCTTGCGCGAAACCGTTCAAATTCTATAGGCATTGTGATACCAGATTCGGATAACGAGTTTTACTCCACAACATTTTTCCAGGAGGCATTGAGAGGCATATCCACAGTTGTGTCGGATAATGGATACGACGTGTTGATATCATCCGGAAGGCCGGACGAAGTCACAGCGCTGAAGGAGCTCGTGGCAAGATGCAAGGTCGATGGGGTAATTCTTATGAGGTCACATATAAAAGATCAGAGCATAAGATTTTTGCACGAGAGCAAATTCCCTTTTGTGCTTATAGGGACCTCTGTAGAATATGACGATGTATATTCGGTTGACAACGACAACTTTGGTGCGGCCTTTGAACTTACGAAACACATCCTCGGGCAAAATCGCAGGAATATCGCATTTATCGGGGGCGGGAGCAATTTCGTATATACTATGGAGAGGCTCAGAGGGTATGAAAAGTGTATTGAATCAAACGGCGCAGAGCTTCGCAAGGAGTATGTCAGGCTCGATATAGATACAGTCAGGAAGGCTTATGAGGCCATGTCCGAGCTGCTGCAGCTTAAAAGGCGCCCCGATGCCGTAATTATCACCGATGACACAGTCTGTGCCGGGATAATGGATAGCATTCGTCAAAACAAATTGAACATACCCGATGATATCGCTGTTGCCAGTTTTAATGACAGCCTTTACAACAGGCTTTCAATTCCGCCGATTACTTCGATATCGGTGAATTCAATTGAGCTTGGAAGGAAAGCTGCCGAAACTATATGCCGGATTCTCTCGGGTGATTCCGTTGATATCAAAAATATCAGGGTTGATTTCAGGCTTTTGGCCAGGGATTCGACGATTTTGAACCGGCTACCGTAGATCTCATCGCGCATGCTTTGCTTTCGGGTTCTGGGAATGGAGCATGACTGATGAGATCAAAAATCATAAAAAAAGAGGAGGAGAAGCATGAAAAGGTTAATGTGCTTGATTTTCACACTGGTACTGGCGGTTTATTTGCTTTCCGGCTGTTCCGGCGGGGGCAAGACTGCGAATACCGAATCGAAAAATGCTGCACAGGCTGAAAAGGTGACAGTGGACGTCTTCCAGTTTAAGGTGGAGTTTAAAGACGCTTTTGAATCCGCAGCAAAAAAGTATACCGAATCTCATCCAAATGTGACTATTAATGTTACTACAGTAGGCGGTGGAACCGATTACGGAGCCGCTTTGAAGGCAAAATTCAATTCAGGAGAAGAGCCGGCGGTATTCAATGTCGGCGGCCCACAGGATGTTGCTATTTGGAAGGATAAGCTTGCAGACGTGTCGGACACAAAGGCAGCCGGCCAGGCTCTTCCGGGTCTTTTGACAGGGGTTACGATCGATGGCAAGCCGTACGGGCTTCCTTACAACATCGAAGGGTATGGGCTGATATACAACAAGGATATATTTACCAAGGCCGGTATAAAGGCAGAAGATATCAATACTTTTGAAAAGCTTGAAGAGGCGGTAAAAACGCTTGATGCGAATAAGTCAAAGCTCGGCATAGATGCGGTATTTGCCCTTCCTGCAAAGGAAACATGGGTAACCGGGCTTCATATGTCAAACGCCTTTTTTTCCCCGGAATTTGACGGGGACATAATGAAAGCGTTCAACGCCAAGACCATAGATTTTAAATACCAGGATGCCATGAAAAAGATGCTTGACCTCCAGAACAAATATTCAGTACAGCCCACCGCGAGCCTTGATTATGCAGCGCAGGTTCAAAAGCTCTTCGGCACCGGCAGGGTTGCAATTATCCAGCAGGGTAACTGGGTTTTCCCTGACCTGAGCAAGATGGATGCCGATTTTGCACAGAACAAGATAGGCATGCTTCCGTATCCTGTTTACGGATACAAAGAAGACTGCTATCCCGTTGGAGTCCCCATGTACTGGGCTTTTAACAAAAACAAGGATCCAAACACGCTCAAGGCCGCAAAAGACTTTATTGACTGGCTTTATCTGTCCGATGAAGGCAAGAAGATAGTTATGGAGCAGTTCAAATTCATCCCGGCTTACAATGGCTATCCTTCGGATGCTGTAAGCGACCCTCTGGGAAAACAGGTTCTGGCGGCAGCCAGCCAGGGGAAAGCTATCAACTGGGTGTTTATGGGATACCCGGACGGTTGGGGGATGAACAAGCTGGGCCAGGATATTCAGCTTTATGTGAGCGGCCAGCTCGAATGGGATAAACTGGTTGATAACGCCAAAAAGACGTGGGCGGAGGCAAGAAAATAATTATAAAATAATTATAATCAAAGGCTTATTTAACAGAGGGCGTGCCGAAACCGCACGTCCTCATATTGTGGCCATTCGTTCAGAAAAAGAGGGGAATGCCTGCATATGAAAAAGAGAAAAAACAAAAATGCATGGTACTGGATGTTTCTGGCTGTATGTCTCGTCTCGCTTGTTATTGTCGTTTTCATACCGCTTGCAATTGGAATATGGTATTCCTTCACGGACTGGACCGGTATAAACAATCCCACCTTTATAGGAATGAAAAACTATGCAAGGCTGAAGGATGACAAATTGTTCTGGCATTCGCTGCTGTTTTCCGCCAAATTTTCCGCAGTATCAGTCATAGCTGTAAATACCGTTGGATTAACCCTTGCAATGCTGGTTACCCGCAACATCAAGGGCAAAAATGCCCTCAGGACAATATTCTTCATGCCAAATCTTATAGGCGGGCTCATTTTGGGTTTTATCTGGCAGTTTATTTTTGTGGACATTTTTGATTCGATTTCCAGATTTACGGGCATAAAAGCCTTCAGCGGCTGGCTTGCCGACCCGAATACAGGGTTCTGGGGGATGGTAATACTTGCTGTGTGGCAGATGGGGGCATATGTCATGGTAATTTATATTGCGTTTATCGAAAGCATACCCGAGGAATTGCTGGAGGCTGCAGAAATCGATGGCGTCACACCCTTCCAGAGGTTCAGGCATATAATATTCCCGCTTATTGCGCCGGCATTTACCATAAATCTATTTATCACTCTGTCGAACGGTTTCAAGCTGTTCGACCAGAACCTTGCTTTGACCAACGGCGGCCCCGGGAACATGACACAGATGGTTGCGCTCAATATATATCAGACTGCATTTGGCGAGAGCATGATGGCATATGCACAGATAAAGGCAGTTATATTTCTCGTAATAGTTGCAACATTTTCGCTTACCCAGGTGTACATCAACAAGAAGCGGGAGGTGGAGTTATGACCAGAAAAACAGGGCAGGCATTTCTTGCCGCAATCGGTTTGATTTTGGGAATCATATGGATGTTCCCGTTTTATATTGTGCTGATCAATTCATTTAAGACCCAGAGAGACATTTTTATTAATACTATGGGGCTGCCGTCAAAATGGGTGATTGACAACTATATCACGGCAGCAGAAAAGCTCAACATTGCCACGACATTTTTCAATTCCCTGATTATAACCGTTGCAAGTGTCGCTGTGATATGCACTTTTTCGTCCATGGCGGCTTATGCCCTGGAGCGTGTCAAAAGCAAATCGAGCACGGTGCTGTTTCTCGTTTTTGCAACAGCTATGCTGATACCGTTCCAGACGGTAATGCTGCCGCTTGTGGCCGAATTTGGAAGGGTGCATATGCTCAACAGAATTGGGCTTGTATTTATGTATCTGGGCTTTGGCTCGCCCCTTGCCATATTCCTTTATCACGGCGCTTTAAAATCCATACCCAGGTCGCTGGATGAAGCTGCGATCATTGACGGATGCAGCAGATTCCAGGCATTCTGGATGATTATTTTTCCCAGCCTCAAGCCCACCACGGTGACGGTGGCGATATTGAATATAATTTGGATATGGAACGATTATCTGCTTCCTTCGCTTGTAATCAACAAAAAAGGGATGGAGACACTGCCCATCATGATATTTTATTTCTTCGGGCAGTACACCAAACAGTGGCACCTTGCGATGGCAGGCCTGACCATGGTAATCATTCCGGTGATAATATTCTATTTCCTGGCACAGAAGGAGATAATAAAGGGCATTACGGCCGGAGCGGTCAAACAATAGTTCTTCTTTTTTTAAAATAAAAAAATTCAACAAGAGGGGTAGAAACAATGGCAGATTTTTGGAAAAAATCAGTTGTATACCAGATATATCCCAAAAGCTTTAAGGATTCCAACAACGATGGCATAGGAGATTTGCGCGGAATTATTGAAAAACTTGACTACCTGCAGGAACTTGGAGTTGATATTATCTGGCTCAATCCGGTTTATGCATCGCCGCAGGCTGACAACGGATACGACATAAGCGATTATTTTTCGATTTATCCCCCTTTCGGAACGCTTGACGATATGAAGCAGCTTTTACAAGAATCCCACCGCCGAGGCATTAAAGTGATGATGGATCTGGTGGTTAACCATACGTCGGATGAACACATATGGTTTAAGGAATCCAGAAAATCCAGGGATAACCCTTATCGGGATTTTTATATTTGGCGTGACGCAAGAGGGTACGATGATAACAGAAAACCTATTCCACCTAACAACTGGGGGTCATTTTTTTCAGGATCTGCTTGGGAATGGGATGAAAATACTGAGCAGTTTTATCTTCACCTGTTTTCTAAAAATCAGCCGGATTTAAACTGGGAAAATGATCTTGTGCGAAGAAAGATATATGACATGATGAACTGGTGGATGCAAATGGGTGTCGACGGCTGGAGAATCGATACATGCAATCTTTACTCCAAGCAAACCGCATTTTTAGATTTTCCGAGCCGGGATGGAGAAAAATATGTAATAAGCCCCATGTATGCAAGGGGCCCAAGGATACACGAGTTTTTGAGGGAAATGAACCGTGAAGTTTTTTCACGCTACGATTGCGTAACGGTTGGTGAGGCGCCGTTTACCACGGCAGAGGAAGCGATTATCTACACTGCGCCCGGGGAACGGAAACTCAACATGATATTCACGTTTGAACATATGGAGATCGACAGCGCGCCAGGTTCCATGAACGGCAAGTGGGATATTGCTAAACTGAATTTGCCCAGGCTCAAAAAGGTATTTGAAAAATGGCAAAAAACGCTGTATAAAAAGGGTTGGAACAGCCTGTACTGGAACAACCATGACCAGCCGAGGATTGTTTCCAGGTGGGGCGATGATGGGCAATACAGAGTAAAGAGCGCAAAGATGCTTGCTTGCATCCTGCATCTCATGCAGGGCACCCCCTTTATTTACCAGGGAGAAGAAATAGGCATGACAAATTGCAGATACAACCTTGAAGACTATAATGATATCGAAATACACAATGCATACAGAGAAATTGTGCAGGAACAAAAGACAATGACACATGATGAATTTATGGAAGCGGTACATAAGAAAGGCCGCGACAATGCCCGCACACCGTTTCAGTGGGATGATTCGGAAAACGCAGGATTTTCATCGGCAAGACCCTGGCTGAAAGTAAATCCGCGGTATAAAGAAATCAATGCCGAAAAAGACAGAAAAAGCCCGGATTCCATATACTATTGGTACCAGAAGTTAATCAGGCTCAGGAAGGAAATGGAAATTATCACCGAAGGAGATTTCAACCTGCTGTTTCCTGATGATGAGGATATTTTTGCTTACATGAGAACATTCGAGGATGAACGCCTTATTGTTGTGGGCAATTTCAGCGGAAAGACTAGGGAAATCGAGCTTGACGGCCAGCTTGACGTATATGAAATATTATTGAAAAATTATGATGAACGATTGAGCATTTCAAACAGGATTACTGTAAAGCCGTGGGAAGTGTTTGCATTATATCGAGGCGCAAAAATAGCATAGTATGGAACCAGAGAATTTACTTTCTAATAGTGCTTAAGATAACCCCTTAGACCATTCTGCAGACACTAATAATTTCTTGCGGCGAATCCCGGAAAAAACAGACATTAATACAGGGCAGGATAATATGTTTAATATGAGTAATTTCGTAAACAGTCAATAATTCCCTGTAAAAACTAACAAACCCAACAAAAGAAACCACAACCATTAATTCCACTGTTTTAACTTCAGCATCGTTATTCCTGAAATTGAAAGAAAAGGCGGTGGGCCTGGTAACCGGAGTTTCCTCTATGGTGAAATACCTGGCCTGTCTGAGTGATGCCTGAAATATTAACTACGCTTCCAAAAAAACTTTTTATAGTCTTGAAAAAACCATGACCTGCAAAGGCGCTGCTACCCGCACCTGCAACAAATCCCATAAAAAATACGAGCAAGACGGCTGCAGCAGCGAGTACCATTTTCACCCACACCTGTTTTTTAACCTTCTTTGAAACACTGAGCTCTTTTTTTATTTTTGGCCATATCCGCTTTTTATCCGGTGAAACAATATCATCGGAAATTTTTTTATCTGTTCGGAAAAATACATATCAAATTCATCTTTATATTCCTTCATACAACTTCACACCACTCCTGGGATTTTTGGGATTCCTATGCAGAAATACCCAAAACTTCTCCTATGTCTTTAAATGGAAGGTCATAATAGTATCTTAATATTACAACTTGACGGTATTTTAAATTCAGCTTATTTAAAGCATTGATTATCTTCAGCTTATTTTCTTTATCAAGAATTAAGTCTAACGGATCTTCAAAAGAATATTTTTCCTGTAAATTATCTATTTGGTCCGAGGGATATATTCTGGAATTTTTTCTTATCATATCGATAGCTTTGTTCGAAGCTATAACGGCAACCCAGGCATGAAATTTTTTTATATCTCTCAATTTCTCAAAGTTGTTGAATGCCGATATAAAAGCCTCCTGGACGGCATCTTCGGCGATGGAATCGTTGAGGGTAATCAAACAGGTCGATTTATATATCTTATCAAAATACTTGTCATAAAGCATTTCAAACAGATCGCTGTTTTCCAAAATTCTATCACCCCTTACAATCTTTCCCTGCATGTCCATTATATCACAAAAAGATTGTAAAAAATATTTTTAAAATGTTTACATAATGTTGAAACCTTTTTGGGGGTTCATGCGACTATATAATGAAAAAAATCGGGGTCTTCGTGGATAGACTTAAAAAGTTATACCTTTGTGATTATCAATCGGATTATGCATACGGGATAAAGACGGTGCCGGTGTCTCAAGGCAAGTATTACCGGATTAAAGCTACCATTATGCGGAAGACGGCTCGTTGACAGATGAAACAGTAGCCACAACGGATAAGATCATAGTCAATTAAACCCACTATGACAGCCTGGCTGCTTGTTGGATATCTGCAGTGGTTCATCCACCGCGCCTTTTTGCACGGTTTTTTATCCCGGATTTTATCACGGAAAGAGGGATAAACATGAAACATGAAGAAAGGCTCGGCGAATTGATATTAAAAATGAAATCGAGAGATGAGGAAGCTTTTGCAAAACTGATTGACACATTTAGCCCAATGTTAAGAAAATACAGCTATCAAATGGGGTATGATGATGACTTCACAGAGGAGCTAACAGAAAGGTTGATAAATGCCATTCACAGATTCAATCCTGAAGTTTATAACAGGGGGAAGGGGCCGAAGGAAGATTATGATATGGATTTATTGGAAGCAAATCTTGTAATATGGGTAAAAAACTCCATGAAATATGCAGTCGAACGCCTTGCCGATAAATATGAAACATATAGCAAAACACAACTATCTATTCTTAATTGCCCTGTTTATGATGACAATGAAGAAGAAATGATAGATCGGGTAGCCGATGAAAATGTTGATATAGCCGAAGAAATTTGCAGCGATATGGAAGCTCAAAAAAAATTGTCAAGGCTGCCGAAAAAGCAGAAAGCAACAGTAATATATACAATTTTATCAGGCTACTCCGAAGCCGAAACAGCCAAGAAGATGAGGATATCACAGCAAGCAGTGCATAAGTTAAAACAAAGAGCACTGGAGAATTTGAGAAAAGAGTATTTAAAGGATGATTATTGGAAGATGAATAAAAATTAAATTCATGCCATACTAAACGAATTTTAAAAGCTCAAATATTCTTTTAATTTTTTTGTACAAGAGGTTGTTATTTTTGGGTGTGGATGTAATTTTATATAGTAGAAGGGAAAAATTTACGGGAGAGAGGGTGGTTCCGCTGGATAATTATCTTTAAAGTTAATAGCTCCGGTTGATTCTCAAAATAATATTTATAAGGAGGAGTTCAGATGTATACCTCACAAATAAAAAAAATATTAGTAATTTCTTTGTTGGTTTGTATGTTGGCATTTAATTTCGTTTACGCAGCTGTACCAGATAATATAAATGATTCTATTGTTTTAGTTAAAAATAAAGAAATAAAAGATATAAAACAGATAATGAAATTAGCAGTTAAACCAGAGCAATCCGAGCTCCCATTGAAAATATTAAATAAAGATGATAATATTGAACTAAAGGTATTTAATCAAGTGTTGGAGAAAAAGAAAAATGTCAAAACGGGGGCTATAACCGAAGAAGGAATAGCTACAATAATTTCAATATATAAGAATCCTTATAAAGATGAAACATCTTTTAAGTCGGATAATCATATAGGTGTTTTGAGCGAAATAGGATGGTTAACTGATGAAGGGTATGACGGAAGTATTAGTGTATATGGTTACGCAAAATTTCATTACTATAGAACAACGCAAAATAATGAAGAATTTATGGCTGTTGACGAATATCGTGGTTATTATGAAATAGTAGATGAAAGCGTAACTGTATCTAACCCGCAAATGCTAGTATTCTGTGATGGTTCCACTTTAGATGGTGGAAGAGTTTCAAATGAGCGACGATCTTTTAATCTGGTGGAAGGAGTGACAAAAAGTTTCGTTCCACCTTGGAAAGATGAATATGTTCATATAAGTTACATGTCAGGTCACGCTTGTAAAGTTACATTAACATGTAAAATGGGAACAAGAACTTGGAATTGTACATGGGAAGTACAAGAAGGATTGCAGGATGTTTGGTAAAATAGATTATCCAAAAATTGGAACAAAATCTTTTTACTTACTTTCTTAGGAAAGTAAAAAATGGCTGGCATACATGTTAAATGTATACCAGCCAATATGTCATCTACATATCTCTGATAGAAGAATTCTTTTGTAAGAAGAATCTATGGAGTCGGAGAAGGACATTAGACAAGGTTGTAATCGGGTGACCGTTTACGCTTTTCATTGTGGTCAAGGCGTTTTGGAATTCAGCCACATGCTGGTCAAATTCATTCAGATACATATTTACCAAAAGCGGACTGATGAGTGAACCCTGATGGAGTTCATTACTATTTGTGCTGCCAGCGGTAGCGGCAGAATGGAGGTTATGATGAAGAAAACAGTGCTTTTAAGCATTATTTTATTTGTTTCCTTATTAGTTGGTTGCGGTATTGGCTTTGAAAAAGAAGCAGATCAAGAAATAGAAAAGATACTAAATGAGTCTAATTATGAGAACATAATAACTTATAAAGGAGAAAGCCAAAATTGGAAAGTAAATTATATTGATGAATATACAGATATTTGGGAGAAGGATAGTGAGAATAAAGATCAATACTATATGAAAGTTAAAAGAAACTGGATTTTAATCTATAAAGGAAATAATTTAAATGAGCTAAAGGGAAAAAGCGTCAACTGTTGCTTCAAATCTCCAATTAACGTTCATTCTACATCTGCAAAGTTTGAAAATGGTATTTTCATATCACAGGAAGAGAAAGAACAAAAAACAAGCATTCCCCGAGGGCAGGAAGATTTTAAGTATGAAGCAATAATAACATGGGATGAAAAAAATACACAAAAGAATGAAATTATTACATTGCATATCGATAAAAATCGGCTTGCTACAGAGCGAGAATAAGGCTTCTTAAATGAATTGACCCTTTTATTTCCTTACTGGAGGTTTTTGCTATAAATGCTAAGTATATTATTGTAATATTAGACCGGCTTTTAACCGGTCTTAGTTTTACCTTATAGATTTTCCTATGCTTATAATTTCCTCCTCCGCCAGAGGGCCGGAAATACTGTAGAACATCGCCGGTGTATGCCAGAGGAGCTGGCGGGTATCGTTCTTTTTAAACCAAATGAGTGTGGCCTCAAAACCATTTAAATATACTGTTTTAACATCGGTGTTGTTTTTTCTGAAGTTGTAAGAAAAGGCGGTGGGTCTGGTGACTGGAGTTTCCTCTACGGTGAAATACCTGTCATTGTTACTGGCTTCATATTTAAGCTCGATGGAAGACATTCTGCTGTTTTCATCTCTTATGAATACTCCGGAAAGCCGATATCCATCGGGGATGTATGCTGGAAATACAATTTCATAATCCAGCATTTTTTGAACCTCATCGGGACTGCGATAGGTTTTTTCACTCACGGCGTTTGTTTCTTTCTGTCCCTGCAATGTATCCTTTTCTGTCTGAGTAATGCCTGAAATATTAACCACGTTTCCAAAAAAACTTTTTATAGTCTTGAAAAAACCATGACCTGCAAAGGCGCTGTTACCCGTGCCTGCAACAAATCCCATAAAAAATACGAGCAGGACGGCTGCGGCAGCCAGTGTTCTTTTTACCCACACCTGTTTTTTAACCTTCTTTGAAACATTGAGCTCTTTTTTTATTTTTAGCCAAATCCGCTTTTTATCCGGTGAAATAATATCATCGGAAATTTTTTTTATCTGTTCGGAAAAATACATATCAAATTCATCTTTATATTCCTTCATATAACTTCGCGCCCCTCCTGTGATTTTTGGGATTCCAACAATTTCTTTAATGTGTTTTTTTGCTCTATGAAATCTGCTTTTAACTGCCGCTGCAGAAATACCCAAAACTTCTCCTATGTCTTTAAATGGGAGGTCATAATAGTATCTTAATATTACAACTTGACGGTAGGATAAATTCAGCTTATTTAAAGCATTGATTATCTTCAGCTTATTTTCTTTATCAAGAATTAAGTCTAACGGATCTTCAAAATAATATTTTTGCTGTAAATTATCTATTTGGTCCGAGGGATATATTCTGGAACTTTTTCTTATCATATCGATAGCTTTATTCGAAGCTATAACGGCAACCCAGGCATGAAATTTTTTTATATCTCTTAATCTATCAAAGTTATTGAATGCCGCAATAAAAGCTTCCTGGACGGCATCTTCGGCGATGGAATCGTTGAGGGTAATCATATAGGTCGACTTATAGATCTTATCAAAATACTTGTCATAAAGCATTTCAAATAGATCGCTGTTTTCCAAAATTCAATCACCCCTTACAATCTTTCCCTGCATGTCCATTATATCACAAAAAGATTGTAAAAAATATTTTTAAAATGTTTACATAATGTTGAAACCTTTTTGGGGGTTCATGCGACTATATAATGAAAAAAATCGGGGTCTTCGTGGATAGACTTAAAAAATTATACCTTTGTGAATTATCAATCGGATTATGCGTATGGGGCAAAGACGGTGCCGGTGTCCCGAGGCAAGTACTATCGGGTTAAAAGCTACCATTATGCGGAAGACGGCTCATTGGAAGATGAAACAACCGCTACAACGGATAAGATCATAATCAATTAAACCCATCAGGAAAGCAAAGAATGCCCAGAAAAATAAATATCAGCAATAAGGGCAAACTTATAGAAAGGTAGGGGCGCAAAGCCACAGGGTCTAAAGTGCCCCCGCACTATAACAGCATTGAATTGATATTTAAAAAATCGGGCAATAAACTAAATTAAAAGAACAATGAAATCATGGAAACATAGAAAGGAGGTGAAAAATTATGACAGAATTGTTAAAAAGAAAAATTATAATAAGTGCTGCATGTTTATTCACACTTGTTGGTACGGTCGCTGCTATTGAACCTATGTGTATGGGGAGGTTTTATCCCCCCCATGTTCCGGAAATCTTGAAGGGGCCAATTAAAAAGAAGAAAGGTATTGTATAACCTTTCTTCAAAAAGAAAGAAATTCAGTTAAAATCATATAGCAAAAAAGTTGATTTGTAAAGAACAAAATAATTATTGGGAGGAAAAGTCATGAAATATAAAGTGCCTATTTTAATGCTACTGTTTATTTTTAGCACAATGTCAGTTGCTTTTTGCAACACCTACTTATTTTCGACAAAATCCCAGTTCTTCTGATGATTATGGTGGAGCATGGGTAGAAGATGTTTCTAGCTCTATTAAATCTGAGATTGCGAGTACCGGTTGTAATATTTCATGTATGGCTATGGACTTTAAGACATGGGGTTTTAAGACAGTTGATTCATTTTATGATGAGAGAACAGGTGAGACTATCGCTCATGCAAATGCAGACCCCTATGTAGTATACAAGCTTAATAACAACGACACTTATGTATCTGACTATTATGCTCTTTGCAAGAAATTCGGCACAACCTTTAACAGGATAGTAGAATTTGCTTCGAACGCTACCGATCAGACAAAAGCCCAACTTACCGACGCATGGCTTGATGACGGCTATTACCCAATTGGCAGGATTTTAAAACCCGGAACTACAAATCATTACCACTCAATTTTATTCATTTATAGTTCACTTCCAGGGCCTTACAATATAAACAGTATACAAAATTTAAATAACGTATATACCTCTGAAGCTATAGGAGATGATAAAAATGAAATAAATGATGCTACAGAACTCAATACAAAACTAGATGGAGATGTCGTTATACAAGCTTATGAATCAAATTTCAAGATTCACGATCCTTATGTAGGTTCAAACAGCGGCGGACCAAATATATATTTTGATGACAACATATATGGTAAGGGCTTTAGTATCCTGAAAAAACTGCTTATAATTAATAAACCATAATAAGAGGGGCTTTTGCCCCTCTTGTGAGGAGAGATTTAATATGGGAAGAGGAAAAAAGTTTTTTATTATTAGCATTGGAGTTTTATTGACATTATGTTTTATTTACAGGCTTGAGTTTTATAAAAGTATTCCATCCGGGCAAATGATGTGGAATGTCCAAGATCCTGAACAAGATGAACAATCTATTTTTCCGATAGCTGACGTTGATCCAATTAGGAAGACTCTTTATATCGCTATGGACAATAATACTATCAAGGCTTTAAATGTTTCAGGTAAAGAAAAGTGGAATATTCAACTAAATGAACAATGTTTAATTAAAAATATAAAGGTTTGCCCCGATGGAAATGTTCTTATAATAAGTGATAACAAACCTTTTTTAACCAAAATAAACCCAGATGGGCAAATCTTGTACCAAAGCTCAACCGAAAGTAATATAAATGGGATTAGTGCATCGGATACTCCGAAATTTGACGAAAAAGGTAATTTTTATCTAATAAGTTCCGGCGGTGATGTAATAGCTTTTAGTAAAGAATGTAAAGTTATATGGTCTAAAAAATTGAGTAAAAGCCTGGAGTTTATCGAAATCGGCGATACGGCAATATATGTTGGCACTTTTATGAAACCTTCAAAAGTGTGGGCTATTGATTATAATGGTAAGATTCTTTGGGAATACTCTAAAAATCCATCGGTTATTATGGATCTTGCTGTTAACAATAACGAAATTTATCTTTCCTGTATGGATTCAGAACTGATACAAAAGATTTTTGACGACCAAATAGATAAAGAAACGGCTAACCCGTGTAATGTAGTGTGTTTGGACGATAAAGGTAAGGAAAAGTGGACTAGTACTATCCCCGGAGCGAAATATGGTTCCGACGACATCTTATATTCTTCTAATAATAATAGTATATATGTAATAGGTTTCCGGGGAGACTGCTACAATTTATGCTGCTTCGATACAGAAGGAAGACTCAAATGGAATACTGAAAATCTGTATAATATAGATCCCTGGTGGCACAATTATTCTTTTATTGTCGATAAGCAGGGAAATATTTATTTGGGAACTTTTAACAATAACCTTATTAAACTGGACAAAAACGGCAATAAATGTTGGATGTTTACTTCCATAAAAAAGAGCGCTTCAGGGGCTCTTCCTATCGCTATTGACGAAGTACATGACATAGTGTTTGTTGGGATGGCTTACTATGAAAAAAGACGGAAAAAAGATCGTGTGAACTTTTCGCTGTAAGGAATTAACTCAACCCCACCACCTGCCGCATATATTTTTGTACCGTTGGCCTGCTGATTTTAAAGTCACGAAAAAATTTTTAAAATGTAGTATAATGTTGAAACCTTTTTGGGGATATATACGACTATATAGTGAAAAAAATTAAAAATTAGGAGTGATCGGTTTGAAAACATATAGATTTTTAGTACCAGTATGGTTATTGCTAGTCCTCTTCAGTCCTTTGGTTGCCGCTGCTCCTATATCTGCATCAGAAAACTATTCAGTTTCCCACAATGAAAGAGATTTTTTAAAAGAAAAAATAAAGGGGTATGAGGTACAGACCGATGATTATCTGATCGACATATGGCACTGCCAAATCAGAGATGTGGGCAATGGGAATGTAGAACTGTATGGTTATACAAAATGTAACAGAGAATGCGACAAAGTAAGTGTTAAATTAGTGCTCCAACAGCTATCGGGATCTTCATGGATAGACTTAAAAAGTTATACCTTTGTGGACTATCAATCGGATTATGCGTATGGGGCAAAGACGGTGCCGGTGTCCCGAGGCAAGTACTATCGGGTTAAAAGCTACCATTATGCGGAAGACGGCTCATTGGAAGATGAAACAACCGCTACAACGGATAAGATCATAATCAATTAAACCCATCAGGAAAGCAAAGAATGCCCAGAAAAATAAATATCAGCAATAAGGGCAAACTTATAGAAAGGTAAGGGCGCAAAGCCACAGGGTCTAAAGTGCCCCCCGCACTATGACAGCATTGATATTAAAAATGAAATCGGGAGATGAGGAAGCTTTTATAAAACTTATTGACAGATTTAGCCCTATGATTAAAAAATGCGGATATCAAATGGGATATGGTGATGACTTCACAGAAGAACTAATAGAAATGCTGATATGTGCCATTCACAGATTCAATCCTGAAGTTTATAACAGGGGGAAGGGGCCTACGGAAGATTATGATATGAATTTATTGGAGGCAAATCTTGTAATATGGATAAAAAACTACATTAAATATGCAGTCGAATACATTACTGATAAATATGAAACATATAGTAAAACACAATTGCCTATTCTTAACTGCCCTGTTTATGATGACAATGAAGAAGAGATGATAGATCAGGGAGCAGATGAAAATGCTGATATGGCCGAAGAAATTTGCAGCAGCATAGAAGTTGAAAAAAACTATCAAAAAAGCTAACAGAAAAAGAAAAAACAATAATAATACATACAATTTTACTTGGTTATACCGAAGTCGAAACGGCAAAAAAGATGGGGATATCACAGCAAGCAGTACATAAGGGAAAAAAGAGAGCATTGGAGAAACTGAGAGAAGAATATTTAAAGGATGAGTATTGGAAGATGAAGGACGATGATTAAATTTATACTATATTAAACGAATTTAAAAGTTCAATATTTTTTTAAGTTTTTTTGTACAAGAGGTTGTAATTTTTAGGTGTGGATGTAATTTTATATAAGTAGAGGGAAAAAATAAGGGATCAGGATAGGAGAAGTTGCAATTTTTCGCCGGTTGGTGGGGAATCAAGAGGAGACGCAAGAGAAATTCCATAAAAGATTGGGCTTTCTTTTCCTACCAGTTTTCCCGCCAGAATATCGATATTGACTTTTAAAAATCGGGTAATAAAATAAGCAAAAGAACAGGAAAATCATGGGAAAATGGAAAGGAGGTGAAATTTCGTGACAGACTTAAAAAGAAAAATAATAGCAATCGATGCATATTTATTCACACTTGTTGTTGGCACTGTCGCTGCTGATAAACCTTTTTGCATGGGATGGTTTTATCAGCCTGAAGTACCGGAAATCTTGAAAGGGCCAATTAAAAAGAAGAAAGGTGTTGTATAACCTTTCTTCAAAAAGAAAAGTAACCACAATAGAAATTATATGTCAGGAGAGTAGCTTTGTAAAGTAATAAAAGTAAAGAAAATAAATGGAGGGAACAATATTATGAAAAAATGTTTTAAAATGATCCTGTTGATAGTATTAACGGTTGTTTTAACTTTCGATAGTGTTGCAGTAGCAGCTAGCAATGATAATACAACAAATAAAGTTACAATTCAGATAAATGAATATCTACATTTGAAACAACTTAAAGATAAAAATAATAACGAATTAAAGAAATTAGGATATTCCGATGCAGAAATAGATAAGATAAGGAATATAGATTATGCAGAAGAATTAAGGAAGAGAAGTAAGTTAGATAAAAACATTCTACGCAATCTAGGTTACACGGAAGACCAAATTAATAAATTAAAAAATTTTAATGGAACAGAAGAAGAAATAATATCATTGGCTTCTACTTTAACTTTAACTGCTACTACAAATAATTTTTTTTATAATTCTTCAGATGACAGGACATATTTTAGAGTCAAATGGACTTGGAAATGGTCATCAGCGCCATTTGAAATGGAAAATGATATAATTGGTATCGGCTGGGACCCAAATATGTATATCGATACTTCCACAAATTATACTTTTCATATGGTTAGATATAAAAATTATAGGGAGGGATATACTTATTATCAAAGTGCGTCAGTAGATCCAGTATCGGCTTCTGGTGCAGCTGAAAGTGTATGGGATATGTGTATCAATGTTTCAAGTCAACCACTCGATTATGATTGGTCTTACTATGGATATGGATATATTAGAGTGTCAAAAGCCGGGAGAATACCTGAAGCTGCGATGAGAATATCATATGGTCATAGTACAACAACTATAATACCTAGTGTCGGATCACCATTTAATGTTGGTTTTACCATTGAACCACAATCATGCGAAGAATATGATTATGAATATATACACGCTACTCTATAATATTTAACAATAAATCTAAAGCAAAAGTAATTTCCATGGAAGTAAATTTTATTTTACTTCCATGGAAAGTTTTTATAAAATATTCTCGTTAATATAATATGGAGGTTTGCAAATGGAACAAAGAGTATATTTTAAGTATCTTTTAGTGGGACTTATTACGACTTATATAATATTACAACTGTCGGCCGGGATGAGTTCAACTTTTTTTTCAAGTTCAGGTGAGGGGTGTATTGTCAGTGCAATATGTATAGTGGGAGGAATAATAATTTCTTGTACATTTGCAGTTATAGATACACTCTACAGAATTTTCCAGAATAAAAACAATGATATAAAGAAATAAAATGGCGATAGGAGATGGCAGACTGTAATTTTTATATTTTTTATACTCTCGATATGCTTTCTTTTAATATCTTCTCCAGCAAGAGCAAACCTTTCTAAAGCAGAATATATCTCATCTATTTTATTTTTTGTTAAAAGTTTTGGGGAATTTGAAATATCTTTTTTTATTGTTCTTGTTAAATCTTGCCTATTAATAACTTTAACTGTAGGAGAAGTAACATTAATTTTTTTCAATTTACATCTTTCACTAAATACAATGTATGATTTAAATACAGATTCGTCTACATCAAATATATTTTTAAGTACCTTTATATGAGCTTTATTCTGCCATATTGGATTAAAGAAGTGATTTTTTTGTTTGTTTTGTAATGTTTGTGTCCAATATTTGCTTTTTTCGTCACCGAATATCCAACCACTATAATTTTTAGACTCAAAAACATATACTCCCGTTTCCTCAATCATCACTAAATCTATTTCTGTGGTTGTTCCATCTTCCTTAGGCACATATATATTTGTTAAAAGTCTTTTATATTCAGGTAATCTTTCCAAATATGAAAAAGTTAAAAATTCCCCATAATTTCCTTTGTCAAATAATGTTTTCAAAAAACTATTGCCGCTTATACTTTTATATCCAGAGCGTTTGTATTGAATGTATTCATGGAACGTATGTTCGCCATGATTATAGTATATAATATTTAATCATAAAGTTCAATATTTATTTTTAAAAATATATTGGTCCTTGCAGTCTTTATAAGAGATTTCGGTAACAAATATGTAAAAAAACGTTTAAAAATACCATGGAGCGGTGAAAAGAATATAGCGGGCTGCCTTGAAGTCTTATCTCCCGCTGAAAAGATTTTCTCTGTGAGGTACATAGGAGACTCATTCCGATGAATTAGGAAGCAATTCCTTGATTCAAAATATGGTTCAAAAAAAATGAGTCAGGTCGAGTAGACATGGGCCGCAAGGCCCATGTCTACTCGACCCATTTGTCGCATTCTCGTTAATTTTATGGTTTAATATGACTGTTAAAATAATAAAAGATGATCAACATGCCAAGATATGCCAGAAAGAAGTAACAGCAAAGTCTAGAGGAATTGCTGGAAAGCCTTGGATAGAGCCTGAATGAGATAAGAAATTTAAAAGACAGGAAAAAGGGACAAATTTTTAGGGGATATCAAGAGAAGCCGTCAATGTTAATTAGAGAAATAGCGAAGATCCTTGGCATCAGTAAAGATATCGTATTCAGAGCCCAAAATGCAAAATGCGACACAAAATGCGCAAAATGCGACAAATCAAGAACCGTCCCCTGTGTGTGTGGCAATAGAACCTCCTGCAGCTTGAAATTTTTTTTATAAGGCCTGAGCTTTCTTTAAAGATTTTATGGAGGTGTAAATATGAACAAAAAAATACTAATCTATCTGATTATAGCAGCCTGCATGCTGCTGGCCGGCTGTGACGGTGGAAAAGATGCAAGACCGGATGCTATACTACCGAATGAGGCTATTGCCGAGAAAGATTTGTTCACATTGGAAGACATAACGAAAGTTTTTTCCGAACAAGGGATAAATCTAAGAAAAGCAAATGAGCCGATACCGCAGCAACTTAAATTAAACGGAAAGACACCTGCCGTATTTCAATCGGAATACACCGATGAAGATTATTATTTCATCTGGGTTTACGATTCTATAGAAGATAGAAGCAAGACTTTGAATGAATATATTCAAAACTACAGCGATAAGGTATTGTTTAAAGGGGAAAAAATAAAATTTTCTTATGGCCTTACAGCAAAAAATGTTTTGATAGCTTACACATTAAAAGAGAGTAAAAAATCAAACCCCGGTTTGGATGTTTTAAATGAACAAAATAAAATAGAAGAAACAGTGCTGGAAAAACTAAACGACATAAAACAAATTATCTTTGAAGGGCAAGGAGATAATTGGGAAGCCAAGATTATTGTAAAATATTTTGAATACTATTGGCAAGATAAAAATGGAGCCACACATAAAGAACAATATTATCAGAAATATCCTGTATTAAGATATAAAGGCAATAACCCCGAAAAGGTGGCCAGAATTAGTTATACATATGATGGTGGTTCTTTTTCAGGTGATTTTTTAGATAAAGACGGTTATGTTTATGGGAGCAAAGCTGCGGGAGTTGAGTCAAGACCTAAAGAAGATGACGTATATACGATTACTATAAAATGGAATGATGAGGAAGAGACTTTTAAAATGATAAATGTGGATTGATTGGATTATGGACATTCAATAAATAATCCCTTTTTACTAATGATGGCTGCTATCATGACTTCACGGACATTCCTTAATCCAACGGAGGAAACGAGCTCTATGAAAAAGACTATAACCTTATTTTTAATTGCCTTCTTTATGATAAACATGACATCATGTTATGAATTAAAAAGGAATGTATGGGAAGAAACTGTAAAGGAAAAGCTGTATTCCTTGCAAAACAGCGATGGAGGATTTAAAGAATCATCTACTGGCCCTTCCACTCCCCAGGCCACCTACAAAAGCCTGTACATACTGACAAAATTGGGATATGAAGTTAAAAACCCGGATATTGTAGAAGAATACTTGAGAAACACTCTAAAGGCATTACTGGAAAACCCGGACTATCACCCCCTGGTGATGCTGAACACATTAAAAGCTCTCCAAATACTGAGTAAAGACAAAAACATAAAATCCATTCTAAAAGAGCTCGACTCGAATTTATATGAAGCATTCCTCCATAACACCTACCAGAACCTTGAAGAACAACTGAACCGGCAGGACTTTGAACAGGCGCTATACGACATATCAAACTACGCCGAAATCCTTGTAAGGAGACCTTTTAATATCTTATTATGCGATGATGACCCAGAAGTATAACCATGTTCCGGAAGAACCCTTACTTTGCTCCAATGATTATCTGAATTTCTTTAAATCGGCATCCGGCGGAGCAAGACAGAACAGCGGCCAGCCGCCATCCCTTTCCATGACGGAAAAATACATACAGATGACCTCATTCATAAACAGCTACAGAATGAAGACTTCAGACAGAGCCGTTGAAGGATCTTCAAACCATACAATGGACCTATCGGTATCCGATTATAAATTCAGGCGCCTGGAGGATTGCGATCTTATCCTGTTGAAACTGTACAACGCTGAACACAGCCTCTGGAATAAATATTACATTACGGACGGAAAAACGAAGATACCTGCCAAAACCAAAGTTTCTCATACAGCCGAATATAATGATATAGTTGTTTTTCAAATCCCAAAAGGAGCTGCAAACACGAGGCTTTTTTTCTATTTTTCGGAAAAAGGATATACCGAAGTCCCGAGATTTTAAAAAAGCAAACAAGGAGTCCGCCATTAATAATGCGTTAATCAACTTTTATGCATTTCAATCTCCAAAACTTACAGAACAAGAGGCAAAAGACCTGGCCAGAAATTCTTATGAAGCATTTAATTATCTTTTAGAAGGCGGAGAGAAATCTACGGTTGATGAAAAGATATTCAAACTGAGAATCCTTGATCAAATATAGACTCTGAGCAAAAAGTAATTGCACTTCTAAAAAAATATTTTACCAGTGAAAGAGCTAGAATTATTTATGAAACTTTAGGGTTCGAAACGGTGAATGGAATGTTTTACAAAGAACTTAGTGATATTTGCGGCATTTTTATATGGGAAAACGCAATAATTTACGATATAAAATTTAATAAAAATATGGCTCGAGCAGTATTTTTAGTTCCGTTTGAATCAGAAACAGGTACACATTATAAAGAAACTGTAGTAGAATATATTTATTTGAAAGACCAGGGTTGGAGAATAAACTCTCAAATATATTGATAAATTAGACCCTGTACTCCTGCTTAATTACCCTGTAAAAGCAAATGTCAACGACCCATGGGATGGTAAAGTTAAACTTCTGTCAGATCTTACAACCGGAAATAAATATGGACGTTATATCGTTATCTTTTCCAAACGGTAGGTGATAATGTGAAGACCGTGTCTACACCCAAACTTATTGTATCCTGTTTCATATTAACCGTATTGCTTTTCACAGCAGCTTCCTGCTCCTCTACAAACTGGTAAGGAAATAGCTTTTATCGATGGGAACGGGTCGATAGCAATCGTTGATTCTTCGGGAAAACACGTCCGCCAATTATCTAACAGTCATAAAGCCAGATCCCTGGCATGGTCGCCGGATGGAAGCAAAATCGCATATCAAAGCTGGGACGGCGATGAATCATCTCTTTGGATTTTAACGGTTGAGAATGGCATCGAAGTGCTAGCCTTTAAAGAAGAGGGCCCTGGTTGTTCGGGTTCCTGGTCGCCGGACGGCAAATTCCTTGCGGTAGATGCAGGAGGATCTCTATACATACTTTCAGGTTCAACTTATGAAGTTAAAAACCGGGTCCCTTATTCCCTTAGGTATGTATGGTCTCCCGACAGAAACGGCTGATACCGATCATGCAGATCAAGACTGTGAGAACTGATCTTATCACTGTAACAGTCACTCCATTATTGTGAATTTTAAATCCGTTACTCTCTCTTTCTCCTAATTTATAAATACAGCGTTTTGACTACAAAAATTAGGAAGCTGGCTTCGAATAGTAACCGAAAACTTTATATTGTCCCTGCAAAATCTTGCAGGGACAATATAAATATTTTCATAAACTTAGATGTTCATCATAATTATCAGGATATAAAATGATATAATATAAATTTATAAATCATCAGTAAAAATAGTAAAGTTTTCCTGTGCACATCATGTTAAAAAAAATAGAAAGGATGTTTACATGAATAAGTTAAATTATAAAAATATTATCACTGTCTCATTTCTTGCTATTATTAGCATTTGTCTTTTGATCACAACCTGGCATTATTTCCAGTACAGAGATACGCTTAATCAAAAAAATGGAGAAATTAAAGTTGAAGAAAGAACAGATTTTGCCGAATTTAGGAAAAAAGATGTTGTTCAACTTAAAGAGTTCGGCTTCACCAGTAATGAAATAAACGCTATTCATAATATTGATCCGGACAACCTATCTCTAAGAGAGATATTACATGCTTTAAATATAGAACTTGATGAAAATTATATAGACCAATTATCATATGTTAATAAAGAGGAATTACGTAAAGGAGATCAATATGTTAACATAATTATAGAACCAGTGGAAGCGATTTATGTACCCCAAGAGGAAACAACATACCTTAAATTTCACTACACAGCAAATATACAAAAACCAATGTTTCGTCAAGGCAAAGATCGCTTCATATTTAGACATAATGGTTGGATTTATTTATTTGGATACTCAAAATTGCATTATATCTCTAAAAATGGAGAAAAAAGGTTTCAATACATTGGGACCAATTTTTTTAGCGACATAACTATCGATTTTAAATTAAGAAACAATTGGGAAGATGAAACGTTTTATTTAAAAGGCATATCAGGGTTAATGATTGCAAAGAAAGATGGATATACGGATATATCCACTTATAGTGAATACGATCATTTAAAGTTGTTTAACTATAAAAGACTTACTCAATACTGGTCGGATTTTATAATCCGGGATTACAAGAATTGATTTTGCTTTTTTTCACCATAGAACCCAAAAAATCGAATAGTTAGCCATAATTTTCTGGTCAGAGATACTGTTGTGACCCTGGAGAAAGCCGTATACAATATACAGGGTCGACCATATATGTCTATCTATTTGTTACATCGAATGAATAAAGAAGTTGGCAAAACATAAGCCCAGATATCAAAATGTTCTTTTTCAGCCTTAGCCGGTAGTCCACCCTTAGTGGAGAGCTGCCGACTATATTTATTGTATTATTATAACAGACCTATCCAGTGTTGAATGGAGGGTATTATTAATGGTGAAAGAATAACGGCGATGAGGGTGACGATTATCATTACATTTGTTTGATGCGCAGACTCTCGGATTTGATTTACTTCCAAATGTAGTTGCTCAAACTTATTATTTAAAGTAATAATCTCTTGTTTTAATTCGTTTCTAACGGAAACTATTTTTTGATCTAATTCGTTTTTAACGGAATCTATCTCTTGTTTTAATTCGTTTTTAACGGAATCTATTTTTTGATTTAGTTCTGTTTTTACGGAATTTATTTCTTGTTTCAGTTCTGCCCTTAACAACTCCGATTTTGAATCGGTTCTGTCCCTTAAATCATTTATCTGTTGCGAAAGATAAAAATATGCTGTTTCGCTTATTTTTGCCATATTAGTTTCGTTTGACTCGGTTCCACTGGCAATTTCCTTTTTGGCTTTTGATAAATCCTCCATCGGCATACTCGTCACATCCTCTCCCCTGATTAATTTTACCATATTCGTGTAAGGACAACAACTGTTTTAATATAATGTTTTAATATAATGTTTGTGGTTATTTTATGATAATGTCACGTAGACGGAGAAAAAAATTTTTAAAATGTAGCATAATGTTGAAACCTTTTTGGGGATATATACGACTATATAGTGAAAAAAATTAAAAATTAGGAGTAATCGGTTTGAAAACATATAGATTTTTAGTACCAGTATTGTTATTGCTAGCCCTCTTCAGTCCTTTGGTTGCCGCTGCCCCTATATCTGGATCAGAAAACTATGCAGTTTCCCACAATGAAAGGGATTTTTTAAAGGAAAAAATAGACCACCTAAAATTATTATTGAACGTTTATCTCAATTTAAAAAGGATTGCATGTTTGAATCTTTGGGAGAACCTGCTGAATTTTATGTATGGTACGGTACTTTGACTTCCAATTGGACTGCCGGCATGATAACACATACTAATCTTTGCGGTTCAGATAGCTTTTTGTCAGAACAGGATACCACTACGATCCCTGGGACCCTGAAGAAATTTGGGTAAATTTCGATGAATACAGTAGTGATATGGATGCAGTATATTTATGGCCTTAAAGGAGATGCATGTAAAAGGCAGTCTGGTAGGCTGCCTTTTATACGATATTTTAATTTTTGAGACAGGTGGTGATTGATATTAAAAGAATTTACAAAATTGCTAAAAATTACATTTATTATTGTTGAATATAATCAAAGTGGACAATATTTCAAAATCCCTGAAGAATCTCTTCATGAAATAAATGATGCAGATGATTTATCTAAGTGGTTGTTTTATGACAAGGATTAAAATATCATTATAGAACATAACGGCAGTGAATCTACTATAAGGCTGAAGTATCTGGTTACATAAAATGGTATTGAAACATATTATTATGATTCTGCGGATCATTATATAGCCGATGATGTTCATATAAAAGCAAAGGAAGCATATTTTGGCTCAACTTATGAATATTTTTAGGATCTTACCTTATGGTTTAAACAGGGAATTTAATTTGTTCAATTATGCATTAACAATCAATAACTTCGATTCCACCAGATTGTGGATGGGATTCATTTGCTTGAGTATTTTTATTTCTTTAATTTCAGGCTTTTTTATAGGAGTGAATTTGATGTTAAGTTCTTATGTCTATATGACAAACCGTTTACATAGAAATTTTATTTTTAATTTGGCTTCATTTCAAAATTATTTTGGAGTAGCGGTTTATTCACTCTATGGATTATCCTTCATTATAATAACTCTTTATTGTACACATTTTTACGTCCCTAAAAAAGCAATAAAATTCCTAGGCACATTACTCATTATTTTTTCGATTATCATTATTACATCGGGCTGCAACTACTCAAAGAAACCTTTAACCGTAGAAATACCTACTGCCGATCAAAAATACATTTACTATAATTTTGAGAACTCATTACTGATTCCGGTCCCGGCAAAATCGAAAAATGTTCAGTCTTTTAAAGACGAGTGGCTAGATTCCCTGGATATTAAAAACAAACCATATATGTCATTTCTAAAGAGAGATTATATAAAAAGCTTGACAATAAAAGATGGTATAGTTTACATGGATTTTACTAAAGGAATCATTGATTACGGGCATTCAATAAATAACCCTCATTTTATTGTCTTTGCAATGGATGCGGTGGTAAAGAACTTTACCCAATTTGAAGGAATAAAAAGCATAAGACCAACAGTGGAAGGAGAAAAAAATATTGAAATAGCATCAGAAGGTTTAGCAGAAGAATATGGCAAAGGGCCTTTAGATAGATTGGTTAATATGGCTACCCTCTTCAGTGATATCAAAGGAAAAAATGTAATGATTTATGCAATCCAGAAAGATCTGCAAGAACCTATTTTAATACCTTATACCATACCTATTCCGGAAAAAATAATTATTGATGGCAAAATACTTGAAATTGATTCTATAAATAAAATTATTGAAAAAACTATAAATATACAATTTAAACCGGATGAATATTTCTCAAACGTTATTTCTCTTTTTAAAAAAATCTATGATGACCAAGAGTATACTTATAAGATAGAAGATAATATACTGAAAATATTTCTGCCGGAAAAACGGTATAATTCGGAGTTAAAACTGTTGGTAAAAAGCATAGCGATGTATGCATCTCAATTTAACTTGAAATTTGATATTTTCGTAGGTGAAAATAAAGTTGATGTAATTTGTGATTCTCAGTAATCGAACGGGAACCACCGCTTATATTATCTTGAGCCTTTTGCAAGCAGAACTTATCCTGGCCGGTTTATTTCTTCTTCAAAAGCCTTTTACAATTCGATAAAGGCTTGCAAATATATCAAGAGATGTGGATACCACTCTTTTAACGTTTTTAAGACTGCATTATTTTGCCAGCATATCTCCGGCCTCGTGAAACTGCGGTGGGTCTCTTCCAATTTTACAAAAGCGTCCATATGGTTGAAGTTCCGGCGGTTTTCGTCATACCACTTTTCCAAGTTGCATTCGTGGTGACCGGCCAGTCTCGTGCCTTTGCCGGCGGCAGAAATCAGTTATTTACCGCTTTTCCCGAAACCCTTTCGGGTTCCGGTTTAAAGCCGTGTTCCCGATCCCTTTGAATTAAATCCGAATCTTTCAACGGTGCTGGCAAAGGTCTTGATGGAATTTTTTCATAATTATTATTTTCACAACAACAGGTTTTAAAGAGCAGCGTACTTCATAAAAGTATCAGCCTGTTGAGAGTTATTACTGTTCCAATTCCGAGGACGATGGTAGCTAAAACATTCTTGGTTTTATATGCGGTAAAGGCGGTGATAATTCCCGCCAAAAGATAGCTGTTGTTAAATGATATGTCCAGATATCGCCGGGGCATCAAGAGCGCCGGAATTATTAGAGCTGTCAAAAACGCAGTGGGGACATGCTTAAGCCGCTTTTTCAGCCAGGCAGGCATACCGGTACGGGCAAATATGACTTGAGAGCCAATACGGGTTATATAGGTTGCAACAGCCATACCTATTATAATAGAAATCAGTTTAAGGTTCATTTCTGCTGCTCCTTTCCAGTATCCCTCCGACAAAGGTGGCGGTGACTGCAGCAAAAATAATGTACCATTTGCCGGGAAGGAATAAAGCTCCCAGAATTGAACATAAAGCAGAGACCAGGCAGACAAGCAGGGCTATTCTGTCTGCCAGACGAGGAATTAACAGGACCAGGAAAGTTGCCGGAAGGGCAAAATCAATTCCCCATTCCAGCGGGTTTGGAATGTTACGATAAAATAACGCCCCGAGGAAAGTAGAGAAGACCCATGCAACATACAGGAAACTACTCACTCCCAGATGATAATTGAGGTCATAGCCTTTTTTTTCTATTCTGCCGATGATTAAAGCGTAGCTTTCATCTATCATGCCAAAGGCCAGGATATACTGAAGGGGCCGGGATAATTCCAGCAGATAGGGTGATAATGATGCACCCATCAATAAATGCCGCAGATTAATCAAAAAGGTGGTAAAGACAATTATCCCCCAGTTGGTGATACCGGAACTGATCATGGCAATGGACATAAACTGGGAAGCCCCGGCGAAAACCACCATCGACATAAAGGTTATCTCAAAGGTCGAAAAGCCTGCGTTGCTGCCCATTATCCCACAGGTCAGCCCGAAGGGAATTATTCCGCGCGGTTATGGGCAGGCAGTCATTAAATGCTTCCCTCCATTTTGTGACGTTAAAGTTTTGCAATGTATGAGACTGATTTTTCCACACTTATGATTTCAGCTCCTTTCATTTTTTTTATTATACAGTATGTGGAACTGCACAGCAATAATATCAGCCAAATGAAGAAGTTTTTTTGGAAGGGGTCGGCAGATTGGAAAAGGCAGTAATGAAATTTAAAAAGGGACAATATGTTATTCACTTCCATTAACATTTGATGCGCTCACCGATTTTTCTGCATTCAATACGTCTGCTCCCTGCGTATTCGGATCAGGACCGTGTAGCGAAAAGCGATGATCCTGCCCGCAAGATCCGGATGATTATAAATGCCCGTGACATAATATGAAAAACGCATGGAAGATGGCCGCATTTCCTGTTTTTTAACGGGTCGCGCTTAAACTTTGGGGGATATAAGAACCCATAAAATAAGGGAGACAAAACAGCAAAAATGGGTTAAAATGGAATTGGATGGAGAAGATTGCCATTCTGTCAAACGAATATGATGGTGGATGGGAGAATGACATGGATCTTAAAGGTGTTATTTTTGACCTGGACGGTACATTGCTCGATTCATTACCGGTTTGTTACAGTTGTTTTCGCAACACGCTGAAACACTATGTTGACCGCGACTTTTCCGACAGTGAAATAAGAGCTATGTTCGGCCCTTCTGAAGAGGGCATATTCAAAAAGTTGCTTCCGGATTCATGGGAGGACTGCTTAAGATTTTACCTGGAACAATATGACAAAGCACATTCGGAATATGACCGACCGTTTCCCGGGATCAAGGATGCTCTGGAATTGTTAAGAGAGAGGAAAGTGCGATTAGCCATTGTATCGGGTAAGGGTCCCAAAAGCATGGAAATATCACTGCGGCATTCGGGTCTGGGCAAATTCTTTGAAGTTGTGGTTACCGGCTCGGAACACGGAGCCAATAAAATATATGATACTAATCAAGTTCTAAAGAGATGGGGCCTTTCTCCCGATAGTGTCGCCTATGTGGGGGACATGGCATATGACATTTCTGCCGCTAAAGAAGCAGGCGTTTTTGCCATAGCCGCAGCCTGGGCCGGCACAGCGGAATTTGAAAAGCTGAAGGCCATGAAGCCTTCATTGATCTGCCCCGACGTAGAAACATTGATAGAATGGATAAAGGAAGGAGGCAATTTATGAGTGAAGCGGAGGCCATAAACAAAACGCTTAGGCTTAAAGCATTGCGGAGGATCTATATAAGCTTGGGGTGGGCAGGGGAGCCACACTGCTTGTCCATTCATCTTTGAGCTCTCTGGGATGGGTATGCGGCAGCCCAGTCGCAGTAATACAAGGGTTGATGGATGCGGTGACAAGTGAAGGGACCATAATGATGCCTGCCCATTCGGGCGACTATTCCGATCCGAGCTGCTGGGGCAATCCGCCGGTACCCGAGGAATGGTGGCCCACCATTAAAGAGACAATGCCTGCGTATGATATGTCCTGATATGTCCGGCAAGGAAGGTGGACCTGGCTCAATCCAGGTATTTCATTTCAAACAAAGGGAAGCAGTCGATTTCGCAGTGGAGTGGCTGGCAAAGCAGAGAAAGGGTTGACGAATGACGAAGGTGCCAGGTACTCACTTATTCACTTATGGAATTTTCAGACATTGATGTGCTCTATTGGCTTATTAATAAAGATTGGAGGATGAAAGCATGAAAGCGCTGAGCCTGGTAGTCAGCGCCAGGGCAAGGGGCAATTGCCGCGATTTTTCCGAATATATCCTCAATAACTTTTCCAAGCATGGTATCCAAACCGAGCAAATAAATTTTTACGATTATAAGATACTACCGTGCCAGCATTGCAATTATGAATGCCTCCAAAAACATGACCCAAACAAAAAAATCAATTCACCATGCCCGGTAGAAGATGATGTATATGAAATTTTGAAAAAAACCTGGGAAGCTCAAATACTTTTGCTGTTTATTCCAAATTACGGCGGCCTTCCTCCGGCCCTATGGGTTGCGTTCAGTCAGCGGCAGCAGGCGTTTTTTAAGCAGGAACCCATAGAAAAGCTAAAAAAGTATGTCGTAAGCGCTGTTGTCCTGGCGGCGCCCCATTGGTCCACCGGTTCCCAATGGACCGTATCCATAATGTCGGACGAGGTAAAAAACTTGAATAGAAGAGTTGCGGGTTTTGAAGTCATAAATAATGCAGGTTACGAAACAGATAATCTTTTTGGTTCGTTGATAAGAGAAGATGAAGTGAAAAAACGGCTGGATTTTATTTGCGCCCGAACAATAAAAGCCGCAAATGAGATATCCGATTGAGGCGCCTGCACTAACTTACCCGAAAATAAATTTTTATACACCTGAGAGTGCTATGAAGTGGAATGGGCATTTTATTGTTGAATTTTCGGGCATTAAAGCGCTTCATTGTAAATGACCATGCCGTATATCGGCAACAAGATTTTCCAAGCTATACGATATATATGGACAGGCTTCATCATAAATGATGAATGACCTGTCTTATTATTTTTAGGTGATTTTTTAAAATCAATGTTAATTTTTTTTAAACCTATTGCATATATATTCATAAACATGTATAATTATAAAAAAGTTCGGAGGGAGTTCAGATGAAAGCAAAGCCGTATATAAAACCTGAAGCCGCAAGCCTTAAGGGCAAGGACTTATTGAGTTTATACGATCTTACAACAGAGGAGATCAATGAGATTTTGAAGACCACGGAAACTTTGAAGACCATGCACAATCTTGGAGCTGATTACAAACCCCTGAAGGGAAAGACCCTGGGCATGATTTTTCAAAAATCTTCCACCAGGACCCGGGTTTCCTTCGAGGTGGCTATGTGGCAGCTGGGAGGATATGCCCTGTTCCTGTCGAGCAATGACCTGCAGCTGGGCCGGGGAGAAACCATCCCTGATACCGCCAGGGTTTTATCTCGTTTTCTGGATGGCATCATGATAAGGGCTTACAGCCACAAGGATGTGGAATTGCTGGCCGAGTATGCCGATATACCCATCATAAACGGCCTTACCGATTACTCGCATCCCTGCCAGGTGCTGGCAGATTTGTTCACCATATATGAAAAGAAGAAAAAGCTTGCAGGGCTGAAGCTGGCCTTTATCGGTGATGGCAACAACAACATGGCCAATTCCCTGCTTTTTGGCTGCACCAAAGTGGGAATGGATATAGCCATCGGAGCTCCGAAGGGCTACCAGCCCCAGCAGGAGGTTATGGAAAAAGCGGAAGTCACCGCGGAATCCAGCGGTTCAAAGATAACCGTTACCGAGGACATATTCGAGGCGGCAAAGGATGCCGATGTGCTTTACACCGATGTGTGGACCAGCATGGGTCAGGAGAGCGAGAAAAAGATAAGGGAAGAAGCCTTTGCAGGCTATCAAATAAATGAAGATGTACTAAAGGTGGCGGATAAGAATGTGATTGTGATGCACTGCCTGCCGGCCCACCGGGGTGAGGAAATAACCCATGATGTCATAGAAGGACCCCATTCGGTGGTGTTCGATGAGGCAGAAAACCGCCTGCATGTGCAGAAGGCCATACTTACATTAATTATGGGTTAGGTAATAGAAATACAGGGGGAGGAAAAACAAAAATGAAAAAAATCGTTTTAGCTTATTCTGGAGGTCTTGATACATCGGTAGCCATCAAGTGGCTGAAGGAGAAGTACGACAGCGAGGTTATCGCCCTCTGCGTCGATGTGGGCGAGGGCAAGGACCTGGAATTTGTAAAGGCCAAAGCAGAAAAAATAGGTGCCATAAAGTCATACATGGTGGATGCCCAGGAGGAATTCTTGAAGGATTATGCATTCCCGGCATTGAAGGCCAACGCCATGTATGAGGGAGTGTACCCATTGAGCAGCGGGCTTTCGAGGCCGCTCATATGCAAACTCCTGGTGGATGTGGCCAAAAAGGAGAGCGCTTTTGCGGTGGCCCATGGCTGCACCGGCAAGGGTAATGATCAGGTGAGGTTTGATGTTTCGGTGACGGCCCTGGCCCCGGAATTGGAGATAATAGCTCCGGTACGGGAATGGCCCATGTCCCGGGAGGAGGAGATAGACTATGCAGCAAAGAACGACATTCCAATACCCATCGGAAAAGATAACCCCTTCAGCATCGATCAGAACCTGTGGGGCCGCAGCATCGAGTGCGGGGTGCTGGAGGATCCCTGGGTGGAGCCGCCGGAGGAGGCTTTTGAGTGGACCGTTTCACCAGAAAAGGCGCCGAACACCCCCACGTATATAGAGATTACTTTTGAAAAAGGCATCCCGATAGCTCTGGACGGCAAACAGATGCCCCCAGTAGAACTGGTAAAAACGCTGAATAAAATAGCAGGACAAAACGGCTTTGGCCGCATAGACCATGTGGAGAACCGTTTAGTAGGCATAAAATCCAGGGAAAACTATGAATGCCCGGCTTCACTGCTGCTTATAAAGGCTCACCAGGATCTGGAACACCTGACCCTGACCAAAGACGTGCTTCACTTCAAATACTGCATAGAACAGAAATACGCGGAGCTTATTTATGACGGATTGTGGTTTTCTCCCCTTAAAGACGCCCTTGATGCCTTCATAGACAAGACCCAGGAAGTGGTGAATGGTACCGTAAGGGTAAAACTCTTCAAGGGCAACGCCAAAGTAGTAGGGAGAAAGTCGCCCAATTCCCTTTACGACCTTAACCTTGCCACTTACGCCGAAGATGTAAAAGACATGTTTGACCACAATTCCGCCAAAGGATTCATAACTCTGTGGGGCTTGCCAACCAAAGTCAATGCTATCGTGAATTCGGCGAAAGCTTCGAAGTAGCAATGTGTTATGGGGACAGTTCTTTTGACACATTTTTGAGACCATTTGAAGGATAAAAAACGAGTTTTTAGTGTAAACACGCATGCCACTTTGTGAAACTCTAATATATGTAAAAAGGCATTTTCAAAGTAGAAAATTTTAATGTTATTGATCATAAACGGTCTTAAGATCGGGAGGTGAAAGCATGAGCAAAAAGCTCTGGGGCGGGCGCTTCGAAAAGGAAACCGACGCTCTCGTGGAAAAGTTCACATCCTCCATAGATTTTGATAAAAAATTGTATAATCAGGACATTATTGGAAGCATCGCCCATGCCAGGATGCTGGCAAAGTGCGGCATCATTTCCAAGGAAGATGCGGCCCTCATAATTAAGGGCCTGGTGGAAATCAAGATCGAGATAGAAGAGGGAAATTTTGAATTCACCTCAAAGCTGGAAGATATCCATATGCACATCGAAAACCGCCTTTCGGAAAAAATCGGTCCTGTGGCAGGGAAACTCCACACGGCCCGGAGCCGTAACGACCAGGTGGCCCTGGATATGCACCTTTATGTTAAAGAAAAGACGGTTCAAGTAGTAAGGCTCCTGGAGCACTTTTGCGGCGCCCTGTGGAAACTGGCGGAAAAGCACGTGGATACCGTGATGCCGGGCTATACACACCTCCAGAAGGCCCAGCCGGTGACCCTCGGCTATCATCTTAAAGCATACTACTATATGCTAGAGAGGGATAAAGAGAGGTTTTGCGATGCCCTGAAGCGTACCGATATAATGCCCCTGGGAGCCTGCGCCCTGGCAGGGACTACTCTTCCGACGGATAAGGAATACACCAGAGAGCTGCTGGGATTTTCAAGGATTTATGAAAACACCATGGATGCCGTAAGCGACAGAGATTTTGTATTGGAGTTTTTATCCTGTGCCAGCATCCTCATGGTTCACCTTTCCAGGATGGCAGAAGAGATAATCCTCTGGAATACCGATGAATTTAATTATATGGAGCTGGACGATGCCTTTGCCACGGGCAGCAGCATCATGCCCCAGAAGAAAAATCCCGATATAGCAGAACTTGTCCGGGGAAAATCCGGCCGGGTCTTCGGTGACCTTATTTCCATGCTCACCATCATGAAAGGGCTGCCCCTGGCCTATAACCGGGATATGCAGGAAGATAAAGAAGCGCTCTTTGATGCTGCCGAGACCATTTGTGCCTGCCTGGAGATACTGCCCAAGGTGCTTTTAACTGCAAAATTCAAAAAAGAAAATATGGCCGAGGCCGTAGAGAACAGTTTTGCCGATGCCACATACTACGCCGAATACCTGGTGAAAAAAGGCATGCCCTTTAGAAAGGCCCATGAGGTGGTGGGCAAGATGGTGTCTTACTGCATTAAAAAAGATAAAAAGATAAAAGACCTGTCTTTCCTGGAACTTAAAAACTTTTCCGAGCTCTTTGCAGAGGATGCCGCTCGCGGCTTTGGTTCTACCGAGAAATATAACAAAAGTAATTATATTCCGACCTCTCATTTCTGATATCTAGCATCCGAAGTGTGCATACTGCCCCTCTCAGCTTGTTTTTGTTTTTAAAAATACTGAAGTAGTCGATCAAGAAACAAAAACCTGTATCGTTTCGATACAGGTTATTTTTTTAGGTGCTTTTACTAAGAGTTAGCCACCATACCTTTATATGGTTCTATGTGAATCTCAATATAGTGGACACCGGCAAACTTTTTCTTTACGGCTTCTTCAATGCTATGATGAAGCTTATGAGATTCCTCCACGGTCATATCGGGGTTGACCAGGATGTGAAGGTCCATGGAAAAATCGTCCTCACGGCCCCGGGTCCTAACTTTATGACAGTTTAATACACCGTCTACTCCGGACACCACCGAGATGACCTCTTCAGGGTCCACCACCGCCGCATCGCATAACACCTTGCTGGAGCTTATCAGTATCTCAACGGCAGCTTTTATAATTAAAGCGGCTATTACGAAGGAAATTATTGCATCCAGTATGGGGTAACCCAGCCTTACCGCTATCAAACTGAGTATGACCGACAGTGATACATATATATCGCTTGTGGTATGCATGGCATCGGAAACCAGGATGTCGCTGTGAAGCTTTTTGCCCTGTCTGGACTCATAGACGACAACAAAAATGTTTACTGCAATGGTAAATATCATGACCAGGAACCCGTATATATCCACCTGAGGCACCTGGGGGTGGTAGATTTTGTCTATTCCGCTTTTAATGACATTAATACTGACTAAAAAAAGCATCAGGGCAATGCCTATGGCGGTGAAGGTCTCGTATTTCCTGTGGCCGTAAGGATGGTCTTTGTCGGCGGGCCTGGCTGCTATGGCAGACCCTACCAGGCCCACTATGTTGGAACTTCCGTCGGAAAAAGAGTGAAACCCGTCGGCTACCATACTGGCAGATGATATGGAATATCCTACGATAAGTTTTATTATAGATACAAGAAAATTAAGGCCCAGTATGATCCATAAAACTTTTTGAATCTGTCGGATATTATTTTTATGTTTATTTTCATTTTCCATAATTTACAACCCCTTTGTTGTTTTTTCATATAAAGTAACAAAAAACTTGTGGGTTGAGCCCCACAAGTTTACATTTCTACATCATGGTTAGACGCCCGACCTTTTATTTTAAATAAAAGGCCTGTTCTCAATTGATTGATATTATAACATAAATATCCTGTTCAGGTCAAGAATTTTTAAATCGGGACTACATTGCCGGGACTCATAACGTCGAGACCGAAAAATTCCCCTACAAAAAATATATGAAAATTCTTGACAGAACTTCTTTGCTGGATTATAATATCAAGAAGTAATAGAAGATAGAATAACCAAGCACTGATGGTAAAGCCATTAGTGCTTGTTCTAAATTTTAAGGCCAAGTACAGGCGTTTATTACCTGAATAAATAGCTTTGGCATAGCATATATTAGGGACATACAATTTCTAAACATATTTAAGAGGGGAGAAAATAAATGGCGAAAAAGGAAGTAGTGCTCACACAGGATGGACTGAAAAAACTAGAGGAGGAGCTGGAATATTTAAAATCTGTAAAAAGACGGGAGATAGCGGCCCGCATAAAACAGGCCATTGACTTTGGAGATATCAGTGAAAACTCCGAATACGATGAGGCTAAAAACGAGCAGGCTTTTGTGGAAGGCCGCATAGCTGCCCTTGAGGAAAAGCTAAGGAATGCCAAACTAATAGACGATGTGGATATCTCCACCGAAACGGTAAGTATCGGTTCAAAAATAAAGGTAAAGGACCTGGATACAGGAGACGTCTTCGAATATACCATAGTTGGTTCCGCCGAAGCAAATCCTATTGAATTTAAGATATCCAACGAGTCTCCCGTGGGCAGCGCACTGCTGGGAGCTAAAAAAGGCTCTGTGGTAGAGGTAAATGTTCCCGCAGGACTCATAAGATATGAAATCATGGATATTATGAAATAATATATTATCATATGATTTTATGTGCTGAATAAATCGGATGGAGGATTTTTTCATGGAAAATTTTCAGGAAGATTTAAATGAAATAATGAAAATACGCCTACAAAAACTACAGGACATAAAAGGCATGGGGATAAATCCCTATGGCGAGAAATTTCCCGTCACTCATCATTCCCAGCAAATCAAGGACAGCTTTGAAGAATTTGAAGGCAAAAAGGTTGTTATAGCCGGAAGGATAATGGCCATACGCGGCCACGGGAAGGCGGCCTTTTTTGATGTGCAGGACCAAGCGGGGAGAATACAGGTATATATTAAAAAGGACAGTGTGGACGAAAAAACATTTGAATTATTCGGCAAACTTGACCTCGGGGATATAGTGGGCATCGAAGGTAGCGTTTTCAGGACTCATAAAGGAGAAATCTCCGTATCGGTGGATAAACTCACACTTCTGTCAAAATCCCTGAGGCCGTTACCGGAAAAATGGCACGGTCTAAAGGATGTGGACATAAGATACAGGCAGAGATATCTGGACTTGATAGTAAATCCAGATGTAAAGAAAACTTTTATAACGAGAAGCAAGATCATAAAAAGTATCAGGAACTACCTGGACAGCCGCGGCTTTATAGAAATGGAGACTCCCATGATGACACCCCTGGCCGGAGGCGCCGCGGCAAGGCCTTTTATAACACACCATAACGCCCTCGATATAGACCTTTATCTGCGCATTGCTACAGAACTTTATTTAAAGAGGCTCATAGTGGGCGGTTTCGAAAAGGTCTACGAGATAGGCAAGGATTTTAGAAATGAAGGCATATCCATAAAGCACAATCCCGAGTTTACCATGATGGAGCTATACCAGGCGTATGCCGATTACAATGATATGATGAAGCTCACGGAGGATTTAATTTCCCATGTGGCCATGGAAGTTCTGGGGACAACTAAAATCAGCTACCAGGGAGAGGAAATCGACCTCACACCTCCCTGGAACAGGATGACCATGATAGATGCCGTTAAGAAATATACAGGTATTGATTTTAATGAATTAAAAACCGATGAAGAGGCAAGGAAAGTGGCAAAAGACCTACATATAGAGGAAGTAGGCGATCAGGACACCAGGGGCAAGATATTGAACCTCATTTTTGAAGAAAAGGTGGAGCAAAACCTAGTGCAGCCCACCTTTATACTGGATTACCCCATAGAAATATCGCCTCTCGCCAAGAAAAAAGAGGACAACCCCGATTTGACTTACAGATTTGAGGCCTTTATCACCCGGCGCGAGATGGCCAACGCTTTTTCGGAACTGAACGATCCCATAGACCAGAGGGAAAGGTTCCTCCAACAGTTGAAAGAAAGAGAAGCCGGCGATGAAGAAGCCCATGTGTTTGATGAGGATTTTGTGAATGCGCTGGAACACGGCATGCCCCCCACGGGCGGCCTTGGTATAGGGATCGACCGTATCGTTATGCTTCTTACAGATTCCTATTCTATCAGAGATGTAATTCTATTCCCCACTATGAGGCCTAAAGCATAAGCATATGGCCTATCCTGAAGAAATGCGCGGCAATCAACGTTATCAGTTGATTTTGCCGCGTGTTTTTTCCGAATTAAGAACCTTAGCATAATCAAGCTTTAGTGAGCATAAAATATGTTATGGGTAAAATCTGCAAATAGAGGTTTATAAAAAGACATATCCACATTTGAAAACAGAGCTAGGGATATGGTAATATACAAAAGCGCCACGGGGAGCGGCGAAAAAGAGCCGCTAAAGCCACGGCAAGAGAGCGAAAAGTCAGCATCAAAAAAAATTAACAAAAGGTGTTGACAAAGGGGAAGAGACGTGGTAATATAAATAACTGTGACGCAATAAAGCACCTAGAAAACTAAATCAGTGTTACGCCTGAAATTCGAAGTTCGAAGTTAGAAGTTCGAATAGAAGGAATTGCCCTTAAGGCAATTCCGACTTAATCGAACCTCAAACAACGAACATCGAACTTCAAGAAAACCACAGGCAAAAAGCCCAAACAAGAAATCAAAGCTCGAAAGAGAGCGTTAAGATTAAACATGAGAGTTTGATCCTGGCTCAGGACGAACGCTGGCGGCGTGCCTAACACATGCAAGTCGAGCGGCGTTGGGAAGTGAGAAGTGCGAAGTAGGAAGTGGGAATAGAAGAAATTGGCGAAGCCAATTTCAACGAAACCCACATCAAACTTCTCGCCTCTCACTTCCCGATGCAGCGGCGGACGGGTGAGTAACACGTAGGCAACCTACCCATCACACGGGGATAGCTCGGGGAAACCCGGGGTAATACCCGATACCTTTACTTACCGCATGGTAAGTGAAGAAAGCGACTAAGCGGTGATGGATGGGCCTGCGGCCCATTAGCTAGTTGGCGGGATAACAGCCCACCAAGGCAACGATGGGTAGCCGACCTGAGAGGGTGGCCGGCCACACTGGGACTGCGACACGGCCCAGACTCCTACGGGAGGCAGCAGTGGGGGATATTGCGCAATGGGGGAAACCCTGACGCAGCGACGCCGCGTGAGCGAAGAAGGCCTTCGGGTTGTAAAGCTCAGTCATCGGGGACGAAGAGGACGGTACCCGAGGAGGAAGCCCCGGCTAACTACGTGCCAGCAGCCGCGGTAATACGTAGGGGGCGAGCGTTGTCCGGAATTACTGGGTGTAAAGGGCGTGTAGGCGGTGATGCAAGTTATCGGTAAAAACCCGGGGCTCAACTCCGGGCTTGCCGATAAAACTGCATCACTTGAGTGCAGGAGAGGGAAGTGGAATTCCCGGAGTAGCGGTGAAATGCGTAGATACCGGGAGGAACACCAGTGGCGAAGGCGGCTTCCTGGCCTGTAACTGACGCTGAGGCGCGAAAGCTGGGGGAGCGAACGGGATTAGATACCCCGGTAGTCCCAGCCGTAAACGATGGTCACTAGGTGTGGGGTGTGGTCAAGCACTCCGTGCCGGAGCTAACGCAATAAGTGACCCACCTGGGGAGTACGGCCGCAAGGTTGAAACTCAAAGGAATTGACGGGGGCCCGCACAAGCGGTGGAGCATGTGGTTTAATTCGAAGCAACGCGAAGAACCTTACCAGGCCTTGACATGCAGGTAGTAGAGAACCGAAAGGGGATCGACCCAAGGGAAACCGAGGGAGCCTGCACAGGTGGTGCATGGTTGTCGTCAGCTCGTGTCGTGAGATGTTGGGTTAAGTCCCGCAACGAGCGCAACCCCTATACTTAGTTGCCAGCACGGAAGGTGGGCACTCTAAGTAGACTGCCGCAGACAATGCGGAGGAAGGTGGGGATGACGTCAAATCATCATGCCCTTTATGGCCTGGGCCACACACGTGCTACAATGGCCTGAACAGCGGGAAGCGAAGGAGCGATCCTGAGCAAACCCCTGAAAACAGGTCCCAGTTCAGATTGCAGGCTGCAACTCGCCTGCATGAAGGCGGAATCGCTAGTAATCGCGGATCAGCATGCCGCGGTGAATACGTTCCCGGGCCTTGTACACACCGCCCGTCACACCACGAAAGTTGGCAACACCCGAAGCCGGGAAAACCGTCTAAGGTGGGGTCAGCGATTGGGGTGAAGTCGTAACAAGGTAGCCGTATCGGAAGGTGCGGCTGGATCACCTCCTTTCTAAGGAGAAATTGACCGGGCGTAACACTGATTTTAGTTAAAAAGTTGCACCTTGAAAACTGCACAGTGAAGGGTAAGAAGAAACAATTTCGCGAAGGTCAAGCGAACAAGGGCACACGGAGGATGCCTAGGCGTAAGAGGGCGACGAAGGACGCAGCGAGCGGCGAAACGCCCCGGGGAGCTGCAAGCAAGCATTGATCCGGGGATATCCGAATGGGGGAACCCACCTCAGGCGAACCTGAGGTATCCCGTACTGAATCCATAGGTATGGGAAGCGACACCGGGGGAACTGAAACATCTAAGTACCCCGAGGAAAAGAAAGAAACATCGATTCCCTAAGTAGCGGCGAGCGAAAAGGGAAGAGCCCAAACCTTGCATGTGCAAGGCCGTCACCGTTGCATGCAAGGGGTTGAGGAGTGTCGAGCTTGGGACGGGAGAGCAAGGCGAGGCCAAAGGTAGCAGAACACCGCTGGAAAGCGGGGCCACAGAAGGTGAAAGCCCTGTATGCGAAACCGGAAGACCCGCCTGACACATCCAGAGTACCACGGGCCACGCCAATCCCGTGGGAAGCAGGGAGGACCATCTCCCAAGGCTAAATACCCACTTACGACCGATAGAGAACAAGTACCGTGAGGGAAAGGTGAAAAGCACCCCGGGAGGGGAGTGAAATAGCACCTGAAACCGTGTGTCTACAAACGGAGGGAGCGCAAGCGACCTCGTACTTTTTGTAGAACGGACCGGCGAGTTACTGTATCAAGCGAGGTTAAGGAGTAAAGCTCCGGAGCCGAAGCGAAAGCGAGTCTGAAGAGGGCGACAAGTTTGATGCAGTAGACCCGAAACCGTGTGATCTACCCATGGCCAGGGTGAAGCGGAACTAACCTTCCGTGGAGGCCCGAACCGTGTTGACGTTGAAAAGTCATGGGATGAGCTGTGGGTAGGGGTGAAATGCCAATCGAACACGGAGATAGCTGGTTCTCCCCGAAATAGCTTTAGGGCTAGCCAAAGCAGGACCTTACCGGAGGTAGAGCACTGAATGGGCTAGGGGCCGAAAAGGTTACTGAACCCTATCAAACTCCGAATGCCGGTAAGAAATAGCTTTGAGTCAGACTATGGGGGATAAGCTTCATAGTCGAGAGGGAAACAGCCCAGACCGTCAGCTAAGGTCCCCAAGTAAACCTAAGTGGTAAAGGATGTTGTACTACGAAGACAACCAGGATGTTGGCTTAGAAGCAGCCATTCATTCAAAGAGTGCGTAATAGCTCACTGGTCGAGCGGTACTGCGCCGAAAATGTAACGGGGCTCAAGGTTTACACCGAAGCTGCGGACAGAAGCAAAATCACTTATGTGTTCAAGCAAAACAAAAACAGTCTTGCGAAAAGCTACGAATAAAAAAAATAAATTAAAAGCTTTTCGCCAAATGTTTTCAAGCTAAAGGTTTAAAATAGCTTGAGCATGTCAGTGATTTTGCTTCTGTGGTAGGGGAGCGTTCCTATTGGGCAGAAGTCGTACTGTAAAGTATGGTGGACCGATAGGAAGAGAGAATGTCGGTATAAGTAGCGAGAGGCAGGTGAGAATCCTGCCCGCCGAAAGCCTAAGGATTCCTGAGGAAGGTTCGTCCGCTCAGGGTAAGCCGGGGCCTAAGCCGAGGCTGTGAATGCGTAGGCGATGGACAACTGGTGGAAATTCCAGTGCCACCCGAGACCGATTGAGCGAAGGGGTGACGCAGGAGGGTAAGCTGAGCGCACGGTTGGTAGAGTGTGTCCAAGCCCAAAGGCAAGCCGGACAGGCAAATCCGTCCGGTGATGCTGAAGGGTGATGGGGAGGGAACAAAAGTACCGAAGCAGCCGAACCCAAACTGCCAAGAAAAGCCTCTAGCGAGGTCAAGGGTGCCCGTACTGCAAACCGACACAGGTAGGTGAGGAGAGAATCCTAAGGCGAACGGGAGAACCCTCGTTAAGGAACTCGGCAAACTGACCCCGTAACTTCGGGAGAAGGGGTGCCCGAGTAGCGAAGAGCAATCTTTTGCGAAAGGGTCGCAGCAAAGAGGCCCAAGCGACTGTTTAGCAAAAACACAGGTCTCTGCTAAGGAGGAATCCGACGTATAGGGGCTGACGCCTGCCCGGTGCTGGAAGGTTAAGGGGATGGCTTAGCGCAAGCGAAGGTCAGAACCGAAGCCCCAGTGAACGGCGGCCGTAACTATAACGGTCCTAAGGTAGCGAAATTCCTTGTCGGGTAAGTTCCGACCCGCACGAATGGCGTAACGACTTGGGCGCTGTCTTGACGAGGGGCCCGGCGAAATTGTAATATGAGTGAAGATACTCATTACCCGCGACTGGACGGAAAGACCCCATGGAGCTTTACTGCAACCTGACATTGGATTTCGGCACTGAATGTACAGGATAGGTGGGAGGCAGAGAACCTGGCTCGTCAGGGTCAGGGGAGCCGACGTTGGGATACCACTCTTTCGGTACTGAGGTTCTAACCCCAAGGCCGTAAGCCGGCTGGGGGACATAGTCAGGTGGGCAGTTTGACTGGGGCGGTCGCCTCCTAAAAGGTAACGGAGGCGCCCAAAGGTTACCTCAGCGCGGTTAGGAATCGCGCATTGAGTGCAAAGGCATAAGGTAGCCTGACTGCGAGAAAGACACTTCGAGCAGGGTCGAAAGACGGGCTTAGTGATCCGGCGGCACTGGATGGAAGGGCCGTCGCTCAACGGATAAAAGCTACCCTGGGGATAACAGGCTGATCTCCCCCAAGAGTCCACATCGACGGGGAGGTTTGGCACCTCGATGTCGGCTCGTCGCATCCTGGAGCTGAAGTAGGTTCCAAGGGTTGGGCTGTTCGCCCATTAAAGCGGCACGCGAGCTGGGTTCAGAACGTCGTGAGACAGTTCGGTCCCTATCCGTCGTGGGCGTAGGATACTTGAAGGGAGCTGCCCCTAGTACGAGAGGACCGGGGTGGACGGACCGATGGTGTATCAGTTGTCGTGCCAACGGCACCGCTGAGTAGCCAAGTCCGGCAGGGATAAGCGCTGAAAGCATCTAAGTGCGAAGCCCCCCCTAAGATAAGGTATCCCATCCCTAAAAGGGAGTAAGACACCGGAAGGACTATCCGGTCGATAGGTCAGAGGTGTAAGGGCTGTGAGGCCTTGAGCCGACTGATACTAATAGGTCGAGGGCTTGACCAAAAACAAAACCTTTCACTGTGCAATTTTGAAGGTGCAAAAATTTTTCTCGGTGGTCATAGCGGAGGGGAAACACCGGTTCCCATGCCGAACACACAGGTTAAGCCCTCCAGCGCCGATGGTACTTGGGGATTTCCCCTGGGAGAGTAGGTCACTGCCGGGATTAAATTTTAGAAAATCTACCTTAAATACAAGGTAGATTTTTTATTTTGCCAAATAATAGTATATAAAAAATGTAGAGATGTGTACTACTTTTAAAAAATGTATTGATGGCAAAACCGCACAGAATTTATAAAAACGATATACATTCTTTAATTCTTTTCCTAAAAAGAAGATTTTTTTAACCTCTATAACAGACTTGAACACAGAAAATTAGTTACATATAATATTTGTATAAACTATCTTAGAATATGAAAATATGGGCATGTGTTGTATGATGGAAATGGGACTAAAATAGTAACTTTTTAATCGAAATAGACCAAAACCTCAAGGACAAGGCCAACAAAGAATTGATGAAAATCAGAGACAGCGAAGGAATTACCGGAGGAAGGGTTTTTGTATCATCCCGAATGCTGAGGAAAAAAATAAAGACATAGGTAAAATGGCAGCCAGAGAAATATATATTCCAAAATGAGGGAAGTGGCAGGTGCACTGGATTACCGTGTTTTGTGGGAAAAAAGCGACAATTTGAATAAAGTAGTGTCAGTGAAGGAGAAAGTGTATGAAAAAGTGGATCGTGGTCATGATGATAGCGTTTTTTATATTAACTACAGAGGGATGCGACGACTGGAAAGTTTCATCAAGTTTAGACGGTGACGATCTGGGCCAAGCCGGGCATCCCGCCAGAATAGTAGTGTCTTCAAACCCCAAAGAACTGGGTTACCAGGTGGTGGTAGTGGGGGCCGAGCCCGAAGGGATAGCCGCAGCTGTATCCGCCGCCAGGAACGGACTTAAAACAGTGCTGGTGGATCCGCGGGACAGGGTAGGAGGCCTTTACACCGTTGGGTGGCTCAACACCCTGGACATGAATTACAGGAGCAAAAAAACTAGAGAAGTGGTCAACAAGGGAATCTTCAGTGAATTTCAACGGCGCTTGGGCGGGGATGTGGCCTTCAACATACCTACAGCCCAGAGAGCTTTTGAGGATATGCTGAAAGAGGCCGGGGTAAAGGTGTTGCTGGAAGCTTCGGACCTAAAGCCCATAATGGAAGGAAATAATGTCCGAGGAATTGCATTCAAAAGGAAAGGCAGAGCTTACAGGGCTCTGGGGCAGGTGGTAATAGATTCTACCCAGGATGCTGATATAGCTGCCATGTGTGGTGCGCCATATAAATTCGGCAGAGAGGACCTGGGTTTTCCTGGCGAAATAGGGGCTACTACTCTGGTTTTTTCTGTAAAAAACGTCAACTGGAGAAGAGTGGTTTCTTACCTGCAGAGCGACAAAAATCCGTACAGTGGGGCCACTGACAGGAGTGCCTGGGGATACGAAGTGATGTTTAAAGCGCCCACGAAAGACCCCCACATCCAGATAAGAGGGCTGAACGCCGGCAGGCAAAAAGACGGCACGGTAGTAATAAATGCACTGCAAATATTTCATTTAAACCCCCTGGATAAGGAAGAAAAGCGGGAGGCCGTGGAGAGGGCCAAAGCCGAATTACCGGGCATAATAGAATTCATGCGAAAAAACGCCCCCGGTTTTGAAAATGTCGAATTAGCTGGTGTGGCCCCGGAGCTTTACGTAAGAGAATCCAGGCACATAGAAGGGGAATACACTTTGACGGCGGAAGATGTATTTGAAAACAGGAACCAGGGGATGGCGGTGGCTTTCGGTAGCTATCCGATAGACCTCCAGGCCCGGGAAAAGGGCCAGACCGGCAGTGCTTTAAACGGTACCAATCCCTACGGGATTCCCCTGGGGGTCATGGTGCCAAAAAAGGTTGATGGCCTTTTGGTGGCCAGCCGCAGCGCAAGCTACGATACGGTAGCCCACGGTAGCGCCAGGACAGTGCCTGTGGGCATGGCCCTAGGGCAAGCAGCGGGAGTGGCGGCCAAACTTGCCATTGAAAAAAATGTAAGCTTTCGGAAAATGGCTCATAGCTATGAAATGATCCAGGAAATACGGGCCATTCTCACAAAACAGGGAGTGGACCTAACTCCCATAAAAGTGGAAAATCCGGAGATAAAAAGCTGGGCTTATCCCTATATCCAGCGCCTCAGGGATAAGGCCATGCTCTCCAAAGAATATGATAACGACTACCGCCTGAATGAAGCCGCTACCACAAAAACCTTTCGCCGTATGTTTATCCTTATCAATTACAACTCACCCCTGAAGATTAACATGCATGCTCTGGATGGCTTTGACCTCAATCAACCTATAGCCGGAAGGGATTATATTCAAATACTAAACAGGATTCTGGGAAGCGATTACGGAGATTATAAAGAGCTACTGGAAGAAAAGATTATAGACGAGACCACCTACCGGCAGGTGAGAAAACGCTTGGAATTTCTCACCAATGCAGAGGCCTACGCGCTGGTGGATGGGCTGGTGAGGTATATGGAAAAGGGGAAGGGCTGATGTTAATTAATATATAAACCGGAGCATAAGAGAGCCATAAGAAGCATTAAATATTTTATAACAAATATGTGGCTTTAAAAACCGCTAAATGCGAATATGGTTATTTGAAAACACGGCAGGTAATATGGTAATATACAAAAGCGCCACGGGGAGCGGCGAAAAAGAGCCGCTAAAGCCACGGCAAGAGAGCGAAAAGTCAGCATCAAAAAAAATTAACAAAAGGTGTTGACAAAGGGGAAGAGACGTGGTAATATAAATAACTGTGACGCAATAAAGCACCTAGAAAACTAAATCAGTGTTACGCCTGAAATTCGAAGTTCGAAGTTAGAAGTTCGAATAGAAGGAATTGCCCTTAAGGCAATTCCGACTTAATCGAACCTCAAACAACGAACATCGAACTTCAAGAAAACCACAGGCAAAAAGCCCAAACAAGAAATCAAAGCTCGAAAGAGAGCGTTAAGATTAAACATGAGAGTTTGATCCTGGCTCAGGACGAACGCTGGCGGCGTGCCTAACACATGCAAGTCGAGCGGCGTTGGGAAGTGAGAAGTGCGAAGTAGGAAGTGGGAATAGAAGAAATTGGCGAAGCCAATTTCAACGAAACCCACATCAAACTTCTCGCCTCTCACTTCCCGATGCAGCGGCGGACGGGTGAGTAACACGTAGGCAACCTACCCATCACACGGGGATAGCTCGGGGAAACCCGGGGTAATACCCGATACCTTTACTTACCGCATGGTAAGTGAAGAAAGCGACTAAGCGGTGATGGATGGGCCTGCGGCCCATTAGCTAGTTGGCGGGATAACAGCCCACCAAGGCAACGATGGGTAGCCGACCTGAGAGGGTGGCCGGCCACACTGGGACTGCGACACGGCCCAGACTCCTACGGGAGGCAGCAGTGGGGGATATTGCGCAATGGGGGAAACCCTGACGCAGCGACGCCGCGTGAGCGAAGAAGGCCTTCGGGTTGTAAAGCTCAGTCATCGGGGACGAAGAGGACGGTACCCGAGGAGGAAGCCCCGGCTAACTACGTGCCAGCAGCCGCGGTAATACGTAGGGGGCGAGCGTTGTCCGGAATTACTGGGTGTAAAGGGCGTGTAGGCGGTGATGCAAGTTATCGGTAAAAACCCGGGGCTCAACTCCGGGCTTGCCGATAAAACTGCATCACTTGAGTGCAGGAGAGGGAAGTGGAATTCCCGGAGTAGCGGTGAAATGCGTAGATACCGGGAGGAACACCAGTGGCGAAGGCGGCTTCCTGGCCTGTAACTGACGCTGAGGCGCGAAAGCTGGGGGAGCGAACGGGATTAGATACCCCGGTAGTCCCAGCCGTAAACGATGGTCACTAGGTGTGGGGTGTGGTCAAGCACTCCGTGCCGGAGCTAACGCAATAAGTGACCCACCTGGGGAGTACGGCCGCAAGGTTGAAACTCAAAGGAATTGACGGGGGCCCGCACAAGCGGTGGAGCATGTGGTTTAATTCGAAGCAACGCGAAGAACCTTACCAGGCCTTGACATGCAGGTAGTAGAGAACCGAAAGGGGATCGACCCAAGGGAAACCGAGGGAGCCTGCACAGGTGGTGCATGGTTGTCGTCAGCTCGTGTCGTGAGATGTTGGGTTAAGTCCCGCAACGAGCGCAACCCCTATACTTAGTTGCCAGCACGGAAGGTGGGCACTCTAAGTAGACTGCCGCAGACAATGCGGAGGAAGGTGGGGATGACGTCAAATCATCATGCCCTTTATGGCCTGGGCCACACACGTGCTACAATGGCCTGAACAGCGGGAAGCGAAGGAGCGATCCTGAGCAAACCCCTGAAAACAGGTCCCAGTTCAGATTGCAGGCTGCAACTCGCCTGCATGAAGGCGGAATCGCTAGTAATCGCGGATCAGCATGCCGCGGTGAATACGTTCCCGGGCCTTGTACACACCGCCCGTCACACCACGAAAGTTGGCAACACCCGAAGCCGGGAAAACCGTCTAAGGTGGGGTCAGCGATTGGGGTGAAGTCGTAACAAGGTAGCCGTATCGGAAGGTGCGGCTGGATCACCTCCTTTCTAAGGAGAAATTGACCGGGCGTAACACTGATTTTAGTTAAAAAGTTGCACCTTGAAAACTGCACAGTGAAGGGTAAGAAGAAACAATTTCGCGAAGGTCAAGCGAACAAGGGCACACGGAGGATGCCTAGGCGTAAGAGGGCGACGAAGGACGCAGCGAGCGGCGAAACGCCCCGGGGAGCTGCAAGCAAGCATTGATCCGGGGATATCCGAATGGGGGAACCCACCTCAGGCGAACCTGAGGTATCCCGTACTGAATCCATAGGTATGGGAAGCGACACCGGGGGAACTGAAACATCTAAGTACCCCGAGGAAAAGAAAGAAACATCGATTCCCTAAGTAGCGGCGAGCGAAAAGGGAAGAGCCCAAACCTTGCATGTGCAAGGCCGTCACCGTTGCATGCAAGGGGTTGAGGAGTGTCGAGCTTGGGACGGGAGAGCAAGGCGAGGCCAAAGGTAGCAGAACACCGCTGGAAAGCGGGGCCACAGAAGGTGAAAGCCCTGTATGCGAAACCGGAAGACCCGCCTGACACATCCAGAGTACCACGGGCCACGCCAATCCCGTGGGAAGCAGGGAGGACCATCTCCCAAGGCTAAATACCCACTTACGACCGATAGAGAACAAGTACCGTGAGGGAAAGGTGAAAAGCACCCCGGGAGGGGAGTGAAATAGCACCTGAAACCGTGTGTCTACAAACGGAGGGAGCGCAAGCGACCTCGTACTTTTTGTAGAACGGACCGGCGAGTTACTGTATCAAGCGAGGTTAAGGAGTAAAGCTCCGGAGCCGAAGCGAAAGCGAGTCTGAAGAGGGCGACAAGTTTGATGCAGTAGACCCGAAACCGTGTGATCTACCCATGGCCAGGGTGAAGCGGAACTAACCTTCCGTGGAGGCCCGAACCGTGTTGACGTTGAAAAGTCATGGGATGAGCTGTGGGTAGGGGTGAAATGCCAATCGAACACGGAGATAGCTGGTTCTCCCCGAAATAGCTTTAGGGCTAGCCAAAGCAGGACCTTACCGGAGGTAGAGCACTGAATGGGCTAGGGGCCGAAAAGGTTACTGAACCCTATCAAACTCCGAATGCCGGTAAGAAATAGCTTTGAGTCAGACTATGGGGGATAAGCTTCATAGTCGAGAGGGAAACAGCCCAGACCGTCAGCTAAGGTCCCCAAGTAAACCTAAGTGGTAAAGGATGTTGTACTACGAAGACAACCAGGATGTTGGCTTAGAAGCAGCCATTCATTCAAAGAGTGCGTAATAGCTCACTGGTCGAGCGGTACTGCGCCGAAAATGTAACGGGGCTCAAGGTTTACACCGAAGCTGCGGACAGAAGCAAAATCACTTATGTGTTCAAGCAAAACAAAAACAGTCTTGCGAAAAGCTACGAATAAAAAAAATAAATTAAAAGCTTTTCGCCAAATGTTTTCAAGCTAAAGGTTTAAAATAGCTTGAGCATGTCAGTGATTTTGCTTCTGTGGTAGGGGAGCGTTCCTATTGGGCAGAAGTCGTACTGTAAAGTATGGTGGACCGATAGGAAGAGAGAATGTCGGTATAAGTAGCGAGAGGCAGGTGAGAATCCTGCCCGCCGAAAGCCTAAGGATTCCTGAGGAAGGTTCGTCCGCTCAGGGTAAGCCGGGGCCTAAGCCGAGGCTGTGAATGCGTAGGCGATGGACAACTGGTGGAAATTCCAGTGCCACCCGAGACCGATTGAGCGAAGGGGTGACGCAGGAGGGTAAGCTGAGCGCACGGTTGGTAGAGTGTGTCCAAGCCCAAAGGCAAGCCGGACAGGCAAATCCGTCCGGTGATGCTGAAGGGTGATGGGGAGGGAACAAAAGTACCGAAGCAGCCGAACCCAAACTGCCAAGAAAAGCCTCTAGCGAGGTCAAGGGTGCCCGTACTGCAAACCGACACAGGTAGGTGAGGAGAGAATCCTAAGGCGAACGGGAGAACCCTCGTTAAGGAACTCGGCAAACTGACCCCGTAACTTCGGGAGAAGGGGTGCCCGAGTAGCGAAGAGCAATCTTTTGCGAAAGGGTCGCAGCAAAGAGGCCCAAGCGACTGTTTAGCAAAAACACAGGTCTCTGCTAAGGAGGAATCCGACGTATAGGGGCTGACGCCTGCCCGGTGCTGGAAGGTTAAGGGGATGGCTTAGCGCAAGCGAAGGTCAGAACCGAAGCCCCAGTGAACGGCGGCCGTAACTATAACGGTCCTAAGGTAGCGAAATTCCTTGTCGGGTAAGTTCCGACCCGCACGAATGGCGTAACGACTTGGGCGCTGTCTTGACGAGGGGCCCGGCGAAATTGTAATATGAGTGAAGATACTCATTACCCGCGACTGGACGGAAAGACCCCATGGAGCTTTACTGCAACCTGACATTGGATTTCGGCACTGAATGTACAGGATAGGTGGGAGGCAGAGAACCTGGCTCGTCAGGGTCAGGGGAGCCGACGTTGGGATACCACTCTTTCGGTACTGAGGTTCTAACCCCAAGGCCGTAAGCCGGCTGGGGGACATAGTCAGGTGGGCAGTTTGACTGGGGCGGTCGCCTCCTAAAAGGTAACGGAGGCGCCCAAAGGTTACCTCAGCGCGGTTAGGAATCGCGCATTGAGTGCAAAGGCATAAGGTAGCCTGACTGCGAGAAAGACACTTCGAGCAGGGTCGAAAGACGGGCTTAGTGATCCGGCGGCACTGGATGGAAGGGCCGTCGCTCAACGGATAAAAGCTACCCTGGGGATAACAGGCTGATCTCCCCCAAGAGTCCACATCGACGGGGAGGTTTGGCACCTCGATGTCGGCTCGTCGCATCCTGGAGCTGAAGTAGGTTCCAAGGGTTGGGCTGTTCGCCCATTAAAGCGGCACGCGAGCTGGGTTCAGAACGTCGTGAGACAGTTCGGTCCCTATCCGTCGTGGGCGTAGGATACTTGAAGGGAGCTGCCCCTAGTACGAGAGGACCGGGGTGGACGGACCGATGGTGTATCAGTTGTCGTGCCAACGGCACCGCTGAGTAGCCAAGTCCGGCAGGGATAAGCGCTGAAAGCATCTAAGTGCGAAGCCCCCCCTAAGATAAGGTATCCCATCCCTAAAAGGGAGTAAGACACCGGAAGGACTATCCGGTCGATAGGTCAGAGGTGTAAGGGCTGTGAGGCCTTGAGCCGACTGATACTAATAGGTCGAGGGCTTGACCAAAAACAAAACCTTTCACTGTGCAATTTTGAAGGTGCAAAAATTTTTCTCGGTGGTCATAGCGGAGGGGAAACACCGGTTCCCATGCCGAACACACAGGTTAAGCCCTCCAGCGCCGATGGTACTTGGGGATTTCCCCTGGGAGAGTAGGTCACTGCCGGGATTAAATTTTAGAAAATCTACCTTAAATACAAGGTAGATTTTTAAATAACAAAAACTTTGATAATAAAATATTTATATTACAAAAATAAAAGAGAATAATAGTTATAGTGGTAATATAATTTTGCGGGAGTGAAAAAATTGTCAAACAATAATAAGAAATCCATAGAGTTATCAAGGGATTTTACCAGAGGAAGCATACCAAAGCACCTTATAAAATTCACAATACCATTGTTCCTCGGCAATTTGTTACAAACTCTATACAATACGGTGGATACCATATGGGTAGGAAAATTTCTGGGATCAAATGCCCTGGCAGCAGTTTCGGTAAGCTTTCCCATAATCTTTATACTGGTTTCTCTTGTTATGGGAATTACCATGGCTACAACAGTATTAGTAGCACAATACAAGGGTGCAGGAGATAATGATATGGTTAAAAAGACCATAAACAATTCCATGTTCCTGCTTACCATCGCATCCATTACAATATCCATAATAGGAATCATTTTTCATAAGGTTATTCTAGTATTAATGAACACTCCTCAGGAACTGATAAATCCGGCATCAAGTTACTTAAATATAATCTTTGCAGGGCTTATATTCATGTTCGGATATAATGTCATAAGCGCCGTGCTGAGAGGATTGGGCGACTCCAGAACACCGCTGAGATTCCTTTTTTACACCACAATGATAAACATAGTGCTGGACCCGGTGTTCATTTTTGGCTTCGGACCGATTCCCAAAATGGGGATCAACGGAGCAGCACTGGCCACAATAATTTCTCAGGGCATATCCTTTTATCTTGCAGTAAGATATCTGGATGGAGTAGGGCATTTTTTGACTGTAAAACTAAGCAATTTTAAATATGATAGGGAGTTAACAAAGAAGATTGTCAAGATAGGGCTTCCTGCGGGCATACAGCAGACCGTGGTAGCGCTAGGTTCTACAGTTATAATGTCGGTAGTGAACTCTTTTGGGCCTACAATAGTGGCGGCCTGGGGAGCGGCTTCAAAGATAGACTCCTTTTCATTCATGCCCTCCATGTCCATCGGCCTTGCCACTTCTTCTCTTACAGGCCAGAACCTTGGAGCGGGTAAATACGACAGGGTACATGAGGTTATGAAGTGGTCTTCTTTGATTTCTGTTATAATCTCAGGTATTATAACCCTGATGGTTGTTTTTATTCCACGAAAATTATTGATGATATTTACAAATGATATTAATCTATTGAGAGAAGGTTCAACTATTTTAAGAATTCTAGGGATATCGTACATTCCTTTTGGCCTAATGTGGGTGTCGAACGGAATCATAAGAGGTGCTGGAGATACAATTATTACCATGATTATTTCCATGTTTTCCCTATGGGTTGTGAGAGTACCGCTGGCTTTTTATCTATCAAAATATACTTCCATGGGAAGTGATGGAATATGGGTTGCTATGACAACGAGTTCTGTTTTGAGTACTGCACTGAGCCTGGGATATTATTTCACCGGAAGATGGAAAAAGAGTATAGTCGCAGGAAAAAAACTTCATGGAGAGGAAGGTAATGACCTGGGAGATTTAGAAAAAAATTTACCGGAAATAGAAATGTTGGGTGAAAAGTAGGTTAAAGTTATAATGTTATCAAGAGGTGTTTGACTTGGAGAATAATAATGACAGACAAATCGCAGAATCGATAGAGCAGCTTTTTAGGTTAATGAGTAGATGGATGAAATTGATTTACAAGTCTTATTTTCTTCGCAAAGGAAATGTAGACATAACACCAAACCAGTACCGGGTTTTATTTGCATTGAAAAACTATGGGCCCAGCAAAATGAGTGAATTCGGCGAATATGTGCATACTTCCTGCGGAAGCCTTACGGTGATGGTGGACAGGCTGGTAGAAAAGGGATTTGTTGAACGTTTTTATTTACCTGAAGACCGCAGGTTAGTCATGGTAAAAATTACACCGATGGGGGAAAAGATTCTGGAAGAATTCAGAGAAGGTTTTCTTAATCTTCTGATGGAAAATATAAACCATCTTAACGCCGATGAAACAAAAAATCTGTGCAAAGCCATAGACGAGCTGACAGCTTTTGTTAAAGATAAGTTTATAGGTTGAGAAAATAATGGAAAAATATAAAAGAGGAATTTTGCAAAATGTGTCGAAATATTAAAATAGGATTTATTAAATCCATAGATAAAAAAGGAGGCAGGAAGTATGCTGACAAGGATTTGTGCCGGTGGAGTGGTTTTTTCCGGTGATAAGGTTTTGATTATTAAAAATGAAAAGGGAGAATGGGTGCTGCCCAAGGGGATAATCCGGCCGGGTAAGCTGGCTCAGGAAGTGGCTATTGACAGGGTAAAGGTTGAAGCAGGTGTGAATGCGAAGATTATTTCCTGTGTGGGTGAAACATGTTACGAGTTTTATTCTTATACCCGGCAAAGACCCGTATGCAATCAGATTACCTGGTTTTTAATGGAAACTCTCAATGATAATTGTGCTCCCAATTTTGAACTCGGCTTTAGCGAAGGTGGGTTTTATCCCATGGAAGAAGCCCTTCAGAAAGTAACTTACAGCCAGGACAAATCCCTGGTCAGGCTTTCTTATAAAAAATATCATGAGTTCAAGGAAAAAGACGAAGTCTTGGTTTAGCAGTGTGTAAACAGGACTTTTTTATTATGTAAAAAAGGCAGCTCTATGCTGCCTTTTTTTGCCCTTTTTAGGGTTTTGTCCTGGTTAAAGCGCGATTTTTACCGTCCTTCTTTAAATCCTTATTACAAATGCCATCCAGCTCCCGGGCTTTTAAAGCCACATCGTTTTTCCCTATTACACCTTTTTCAATAAGGACCTCTATCAGGCTTGCCAGTGCCAGAGTATTCCGGTAATCCACTATTTTCATGTCGGAAATCTCTGCTATTATGTCAATATCCCCCATAAGCTCTCCCCCTTTGAGAAGGTTACGTCTATATAATAACCAAAATTTATATTCTTATACAAAAAAGAGGAAAAAACACGGAAAAACCGCAGGTTTTTGCCCCTGGTGAATAATAATCAATCTCAATCATATTGACATGTGAGAGCAATTATCATATAATGTTAGCGTAAAAGTATTTTTTTACAAGTTCATTGAGAATGATTATCAAGGAGGGGCCATTAATGGATTGCTGCAGGAATAAAAGAAGCATTTTCTCCTATTTTAAGGACCGTTTTGGTAAAAAACAGCATGATGAAAGCAGTAATGAATCAAAAAAGCGTAAGCTGGTTCTTGTCGGGACTCCCAATGTAGGTAAAAGCGTAATCTTTAATTACCTCACCGGCTCCTATGTCACTGTTTCCAATTATCCCGGCACCACCGTGGAAGTATCCAGGGGGACCGGTAAAATTGGTGATGATTTATATGAAGTCATAGATACACCGGGAATGTATTCTCTTATCCCCATAACCGAGGAAGAAAGGGTTACCAGAACCCTGCTTTTGGAAGAAAAGCCGGATATAGTAGTCCATGTGGTGGATGCAAATAACCTGGAGAGAATGCTGCCTCTCACTCTGCAGCTGAAGGAGGCCGGTTTGCCGGTGATGCTGGTCATCAACATGATGGATGAAGCTGAAAGAATCGGGCGCATCGTAGATATAGAAAAGCTGGGTCAAATTCTGGAAATACCTGTGGCGGCAACTGCCGCGGCTTTAAACCGTGGAATGGCTGAATTCAAGAGAAAGGTGGTGGAATATGATAAGAAAAGAGCCGCTTGAATACCATAACTTTAACATACACCGGAATTTTAATGAAATAGAAAAGGCAGCCCGCGACATCGAGGCACTGTTAAAATCAGATTACAGGTTGTCAAAAAGGTCTATTGCTCTTTTGCTTCTTCAGGAAGATGAGGAAATTACGGCATTGGTAAGGCAGAGGGAAAAGGATTTTGATGTTATTAATAAAATAATACACAGGACCAGGGAATCATGCCCTGAGCCCCTGCAGTATTTGATAACCCTTGAACGTCAGAGGAAAGTGGAGAGGATCTTAAAAGAAGTTATCAAGACTCAAGGAAAAAAGGAATCATCTCTTGAACGGTGGCTGGATAGTATTACCATAAAGCCCTTAACGGGCATTCCGATCCTTTTACTGGTGCTGTATTTTGGACTGTATAAGTTCGTAGGCCAGTTTGGCGCGGGAACAGTGGTGGACTTTATAGAGGGAAATATTTTCGAGACATATATAAATCCATGGATAAACCATGTGGTGGTTTCACTCATTCCTTATAAGCCCCTACAGCAACTGCTGGCCCTGGATTACGGCATAATAACATTGGGCATCAGGTATGCGGTGGCAATTATACTGCCCATAGTGGGCACGTTTTTCCTGGTGTTTTCCATTATAGAAGATTCGGGTTACCTGCCCAGGCTGGCCCTTCTGGTGGACCGAGTTTTCAAGACCATCGGGCTTAACGGCAGGGCGGTCATCCCCATGACCCTGGGATTCGGATGTGATACCATGGCCACCCTGGTTTCCAGGACCCTTGAAACAAAGCGGGAAAGAATTATAGCCACGCTTCTCCTGGCGCTGGCCATTCCCTGCTCGGCACAGCTTGGCGTAATTCTGGCTCTTCTTTCGGGCAGGCCTTACGCCATGGGGATCTGGGTCGGATTTATACTGCTGGTATTCTTGTTCATCGGATATTTGACGGCCAGGATCCTGCCGGGAGAAAGACCGGACTTTTATATGGAAGTCCCGCCCCTCAGGATGCCCAAAATATCCAATGTGCTGGAAAAGACCTTTTCCAGGATGCAGTGGTATTTTCTTGAGATCGTCCCTATGTTTATCCTGGCCAGTATATTAATATGGTTCGGAAAGATGACAGGCCTGTTTGATATCTTAGTGCACGCCATTGCTCCGGTGATGAAAGCCATGGGACTGCCGGAAAAAGCCGCCGAAGCCTTCCTGTTCGGATTTTTCCGCAGGGATTACGGAGCGGCCGGACTTTATGATCTGCAAAAGAGCGGAGCATTAAACGGTGTTCAGATGGTGGTGGCATCGGCTACGCTTACCCTTTTCGTGCCGTGCATTGCACAATTTTCCATAATGGTCAAGGAAAGGGGAATAAAGACCGCCCTTGCCATAGTAGGATTTATCATACCTTTTGCCTTTATCTCGGGTGTCGCTTTAAACTGGATATTGACTACCCTGGGGGTGGCACTATGATGAAATGCAGTTTTTGTGGATTCGAGTTCGATGAAAAGGCACCGGGTTCAGCTTCCTGCAAAGGATGCCCCATGAGCGGACACTGCGGCAGAATCAGGTGTCCCCGGTGCGGTTTTGAAATGGTAAAACCCAGCGGGCTTTTAAAGAGGCTTTTGGGAAGGGGGAAAAGTGAATGATGGCGGTAAGAGACGGCGGAGTATTCCTTACGGAACTTAAGGCAGGAGAAAAGGCAACTATTTTAAAAATAAATGCAAAGGATAGAAAGACCTTAAATAAACTTATGGCCCTGGGAGTGCTGCCGGGCATGCAGGTGACACTAATGCAAAAATTCCCCTCCCTTGTATTTAAGGTGGGCAATACCAGGATAGCCGCCGATGAGGCTATATCTAAAAACATACTGGTGCTGAAGAATTAAAGGCCGGAATTTCCGGCCTTTTTCCATCCAACCAGGATTATTTTATCTGCAATTGCTTTCCGATTTCTATAGCCCTATAAAGCTCATCCCTTTCAGGAGGGTTCAAAGGAGATCTTGTACCATCTAAGATAATTATTTTATGGTTTCCAGAAGTAATTTTGCCCACCATAGTGGCGGGAATACTCTTCTTTTCTAGAGCATTGATTACCCTTTGTCCATCGGGTGCACAGATGAGCATGGAGCCGCTGGAGATAAGCCCGAGGGGGTTGATGCCGAAAAAGCCACAGATGGAACGGGTTTCCGGCAAAACGGGGAGTTTGTCGCCATAAATCTCTACTCCTACACCGGAGGCTTCGGCCAATTCATAACATGCCCCCAGAAGGCCGCCCTCGGTTATGTCGTGCATGGCCGACACTCCGGTGGCAGCGGCAGTAAGCCCATCCTGTATCACGCTTATTTTTTCTATAAACCCCTGAGCTTTTTTTAAAAGTTCAACAGGTATGCTGCCTTTTAAAACATCTTCAAAATCTGAAGCCAGCACCGCCGAGCCCTCCAGCCCGAGAGCCTTTGTCACTATCACGTCATCTCCAGGTCTGGCGCCGGATGATGTGACATATTCGTCCTTTCTGGCTATACCTATTGCTGTGGAAGAAATCACCGGTTTTGTGACGGCAGGGGTTATTTCACTGTGACCGCCCAGAACTTCGATGCCGATCTTGCCTGCAGCGCTGTGAATGCTTTCCATCAGGGCTTTTAAAGTATCCTCACCTGAGTCGGGAGGCAGGAGGAGTGTTACAAGAATCCCCAGGGGCTCGGCGCCGCAGGCGGCAATATCGTTGCAGCAGACAAGCACTGAGAGATAACCGCTGTTTCTATCCGCACCGGTGATAGGGTCAGAGGACGCTACTGCCACATACTCGCCGAAATCTATGACGCTGCAATCCTCTCCAAAACCAGAATGGACCAGTACTTCCTTTCTATTTATACCTAAAAAAGGGTATACGGCTTTTTTCAATAACTCTGGCGGCACCTTTCCAATCTTCAATGTCGTTCACCTCTAAAATTTATCCTCATCGTTAAAGGAAAGATTTTTTAACCTGCTATGCAGAAAAAGAGCTATAACAGCGCCGGCACTGACCTGAATGAAATCTCCGGCAAGCTCTACAGGCACTGCACCTATACCATAAAGTATTCCTGCCGCAGCGGCGTATCCTGTCATCATCAAAATGGCTCCCATGACTACTGCTATATAGGGATTTGCCTTTCGGGCTACGGCGCCCACTATGAAACCTTCAAGACCTTTAATCACAAAGGTGATGGGTGCCCATACCGGATAGCCGGCCATAAGGTCGGAAAGGGCGGAACCAACCCCTCCAATAAGGGCTCCGGTGGGTCCGCCGTAAATGAGGGCCACCAGATATATGACCGATTCGCCAAGATTAAAATAAAGGTTAAAAGTTGGCACTGGAAAGCGCAGCACCGATGTGGCGATGACCAGAAGGCCCATGAAAAGGCCCAGAAAGGCCAGTTTTTTAATTTGTTCGTTCATGTTAAACCTCCTGAAAAATTTGCAGATTTTTCCGGACCAAAAACCTAAACTGTTACCCCTTGATAGTAATAATATTATATCATTACCTGGTTTTAATGCCAACATTTGAGCGAGGAAATTAAGTGAGGTTGCCTATTGTCTTTCTGCTCGGAAATCCAATTTCTGTTTGGCACTGTTTGGCCCTTGATTTTCTGAAAATTATTGGATATAATTAAGTTCATAAACTATAAAACAAGAATGCGATGAAGGGGAAAAGTAAGCAAGGTCTTTTTCACAGAGAGCCTGCGGTGGGTGCGAGCAGGCAAAAAAACCTGCCGAATTCCGCCCCGAAGCAGCGCCTTTGAAGAGGCCCCGGGTATTTCCCGTTATGGCAATTGAGTTATAAAATAGGGTGGCAACGCGGGTCCTCCGCCCCTTGATGGGCAGGAGGATTTTTTATATGGTTTTATTACAAACAAGCTAAAAAAATTTTTCAGGAGGTATAAACAATGCTGGATATTAGATTCATACGCCAGAATCCGGAAGTGGTAAGGGATGCCCTCAAGAAAAGAGGCATAGAGGCTGCTCTCGATGAATTCATGAAAATGGATGAAGAGCGCCGAAACCTGCTCTTTGAAGCAGAAAAGCTGAAAAACTTGAGAAACCAGGAATCAGAAGAGATAGCCAGGAAGAAGAAGGCCGGTGAGCCTGCAGAAGACCTCATCCTCAAAATGCGGGAAGTATCCCAGAACATAAAGGAAATGGATGAAAAGATCAATGCCCTGGAGGATAGCCTTCAAAAAATCCTTCTAACGATACCCAATATCCCCGATGATACGGTGCCTGTGGGTAAAAGTGATGCGGACAATGTGGAGGTGCGCAGGTGGGGAACCCCCAGGACCTTTAACTTTGATTTCAAGGCCCACTGGGATATAGGTGAGGCTCTTAACATCCTGGATTTCAACCGAGCGGGAAAAATCACCGGGTCCAGATTTACGGTGTATAAGGGAGCCGGGGCCCGACTGGAGAGAGCCCTCATAAATTTCATGCTGAACCTTCACATAGAAAAACACGGCTATACCGAGATATTTCCGCCCTTTATAGTAAACCGTGACAGCATGACAGGCACCGGGCAGCTTCCCAAGTTCGAGGAGGATGCCTTTAAACTTTATAACAATACCGATTACTTCCTGATACCCACGGCGGAAGTCCCGGTGACAAACCTGCACCGGGAAGAGATTCTGGAAAAAGATACCCTTCCCATATACTATGTGGCCTACAGCGGATGTTTCAGGGCTGAGGCGGGTTCTGCAGGCAGGGACACCCGGGGACTCATACGGCAGCACCAGTTCAACAAGGTGGAACTGGTGAAGTTCACCGAACCGGAAACTTCCATGGATGAACTGGAAAAATTAACAAAAGATGCCGAAGAAGTCCTTCAGATCCTGGGGCTTCCCTACCGGGTGGTAGAGCTGTGTACCGGTGACCTGGGCTTTTCATCGGCTAAAACTTATGATATAGAAGTGTGGATGCCCAGCTACAACCGTTATGTGGAGATATCTTCATGCAGCAACTTCAAGGATTACCAGGCCCGCCGTGCCAGGATACAGTACCGGCCGGAAAAAGGTGCAAAACCGCAGTTCGTCCATACGCTAAACGGGTCAGGGCTGGCAGTGGGCAGGACCACTGCGGCCATACTGGAAAATTATCAGCAGCCCGATGGCTCTGTAGTAATTCCGGAGGCTTTGAGGGAATACATGGGAGGGATGGAGAAAATATCAATATAGAAATTGTGGTAAAAAAAGCCAGTTGACAAACACCGCTCACCAATATAAAATAAAATAAACTATTTTAAAAAATAACATACCTTACCTCGTTAGAGGTGCGGTAGAGGCGCGGTGTACCATTAGTAACCTTTGGAGGCGGCAGCCGATGAAAAAGGCCAAAGGGGCCACCGCCGAAGTCCTGATGCCGGCAGGCAGCAGGGCTGGGCCTGCATCGAAGAGATGCAGGACTGTCACTTAAGGTTCCCGAGCCTTAGGTGGAGCGCTATCACACTATTTTGGGAAGGAGGGGTATTCCTATGCTTTTCTCCCGAAAAAAACGGCTGTGGTAGTATCCATAAGCCGTTTTTTGCATAATATAATAATGATATTGGCATTTTAATAAAAAAAACGAGGTGGAAAACATATGGAACTTCCTATTTTCAACGAGGAAGGTATTGACGATTTTCTGGAAAAATTCCGGCAAGAGAAAAACCTCAACTCCTATCACAAGGATAGAGCTGAAATATATGCGGATTATATAAAGGAGTTCATGTGGGTGGATATAAAAAGGAAATAAATTTTAAAGGCAGCGTGTAAAGCGCTGCCTTTAAAATTTTATTTCCTGTAGATACTATCGGCATTTTTAGCCGGTGAACCTGACTGCACGAAGGTCTTGCAGCAGGTCTCCATACATGAGCTCACGGGAGTCTGGGGAGCGGTGGAAGCCTGAGGAGCGTCGAAACTATCGGGCATGGTGTCGCCGATTTTGTCAGAAGTTACCATTATCTCTGAAGCATCACAGATGTTGCCATTCTTCCAGTAATTGCAATTGGACACGCTGCAGTGAATTCTTGCCATATAAAAACCTCCCTTATAAGATTCTATAAATTAGTTTAACTAATTGGGGTATTGTTATGCTGGAAGAAATTTCTTTTTATCTTGTTTTTAATTTGGCTCTTATGACGTTCCACACCCTCGGGTCTTCCTGACCCAGGCGCCATACGGCGATACCGCCGAGATTATATTCGTTGACAAGATCAAGTTTTGCCGAAAAGCTGCGGGCGTCCTCAAACCAGACTATATGCTGTACTCCATTAGCCGTGTAAGTAAAAGTCGATTCCTGAGCCTGTTCATCGTAAGTTATTGTCGCCCCATACTGCCTTGCCAGGGCTATGGCTTCATTGTAAGTGAGGGTCCTGGGCATACCTCCGGCGGCCACCCAATCATAGCCGTAGACAGCCATACCCAGCTTTATCTTATTCCGGGGTATTCTGGTGATGGCGTAATCCAACACCCGCCTTACAAAACCTATGGAAGCCACCGGGCCCGGAGTGGAAAAGTGTTCATCATAGGCAAGGATAAAAAGTTCGTCGGCAAGCATGGCCAGGGTCCCGTAGTCAAAGGCTCCTGAAAAGGGGTGCTGGGGGTTTTCCTGAAGTTCCGCAGGAACGGAAATAGTGACTCTGAAGCGGGGTGAAAGTCTCCGGTAAAGGTTCTCCATGAATGCATTGAGAGCTGGACGGTCGGGCGGCGGCACAAACTCAAAATCTATATTTACTCCGGCAAAACCTCTGGAAACCAGCATATTTTCTATAGAATTCACCAAATTTTCTCTAAGAGCCGGGGTTGTCAGAAGTTCATGAATCAGTTCCGACATTTGAGGATCGGAATAATTATGGACGATGGCTAAAATAGGCAGATTATTAGCTCTTGCCACCTGAAGCGCTTCCGGTTGGGACTGGTCCACCAGAGTTCCCTGTTCCGTAACTCCAAACCAGAATGGCACCAGATTATCAATTTCGTGGGCATGAAGCCGCAGATCCGTTAAGGCCTGTGTTGTAGAAACATAGTACCAGTTGTTTTCTTTTTGGACCTGAAGGATTTGTTCCAAAATCAAAACCTCCCTGTTGATTAAACTGCTTTCTAATATATAATATACGGTCTGCCAGGGTGAAGTACCAAAAAAAAGGCTCTGCCTTTAAAGCGGAATCTTTAACTTTTATAGACTCCCACTATACCGGCAACGGCTACCAGAGAAGACCATGCCACTATAGTGCCTCCTTCGGACCATACCGAACCCATCTGGCCTATGGCACCAAGGGCGGCGGCCACATGAGGATCTCCACCGGCCATGGCGCCCGGCATAGGCGGAAGTCCTGTTTTAACATTTTTCTCCTCCCCTATATGATGCTGATCATCAATGATGAGTCCATTTGTGAAATATATATCATTATACAGCATTCGACAAAAAATCAACAGGTAAATTTTAAAAAATTTTAAATGATAATATTAATTAACTAAAATAGAAAATCATTTTCAACACAGAAAATATAAAAAAGCCCCTGGAGGGCTAAAAGGCTACGGGCGTCTCACATATTCTATAGTAGTCAGTCTTATATGATAACGTCCCTGTGGATTTTCCACTAAAATATGGTCGACAAAGACCGATACCAGCCTGCCTGATATCATGATACCGGAGGTCAGGCCAACATCTATGGAGGAACCGATCATCTCCCTCAGATGGCCGAGAAAAATCCTGTTTTCACCGCCGAAGAGGAGGGCTTCCGCCTTTGAGTTTTCCGGCAAATTCATTCTCCTTTCTTGATAATTGTTTTATCTAATTATATAATATACAGGGGATGATATTTATTGCTATACAGACTAACTACAGGAAATGGGGCAGAACATGGAAAGACTAATTATTGTAATAATTTTTACGGCTACTATTCACATGGTGGATACTCTATCTTACTCCGTACGGCTGGCGGGCATCAGGACAAAGCGCCTGGCTATGGCTATTTCCCTGTTTAATATAATAGTGCTTATATCCAGGACCGCCAATATGATACAGGCACCGCTCCTTGGAAGCATAGTGGATAAAGCCATAAACCAGGGTTCATCCGCATTTTTGCTCCATGACTTTCGGTGGATCATTGCATCGGCTACACTGGGAAGTATGCTCGGTGCCGCTTTAATTCCCAGTTTTGTGGTCATATTTTCCAAAGGCATAATAAACCTTGAGAAAGCAGGTTCCATCCCGCAATTGATGGGCATGGTGATATTTCAACAACCTATTGCAAAAATAAAAAAGAGCCTGGTGAAGCCCGGGCTGTCGCTGCTCAAAGGATTAAAACCGGAAAAAATACCGCCCACTTTTCTGGTGTTAAACCTTATCATAACTTCCATATCCACCATCGGAGTACTGGCAGCCATATATGCGGGGGCACTGGTACCCCCATTACCGCATAACTGCAAGTCAGCTTTCGGGAATCATAAACGGTGCGGCAACCATACTTCTGGCGGTAGTGGTGGATCCCCAGGCGGCTATCATAACGGACCAAACCCTGCAGGGATTGCGGGAAAGTCAGGAGGCCAACACCATGGTGGCATTTCTGGTGGGTGGGAAAATATTGGGGACCCTTCTCAGCCAGATAATATTTTTATGGGCTGCCGAAATGGTAGTATTTATAACGAAGATAATAGCGTAAAAAAGGAAGCGGGATTTTCCCACTTCCTTTTTTTAAAGGTTACATCAAGAACAACACTCCGACGATGGTGGAAACTACCATGCCTATGACGACAGGAATAAAGTTCTTTCTCACCAGGTCCAGCACAGGCACGCCCACGATACCGGCTACGGCCACCAGAGAGCTCCAGGCGATAATGGTGCCGCCGCCGGACCAGATGGCACCGATCTGGCCGATGGAAGCCAGAGTTGCAGCCACGGTGTGATTTCCTCCTGCCATGGCGCCTGCCAGTGTTCCGGTCATGGGAAGGCCGGAAAATCCGGAGCCGTCAAGGCCGGTGATGATACCAAGAATCAACATACCGAAGGCTGACAGAAATCCCTGAGGAGGAATGGCCTGGGCCAGCATCTTGCCGATATCGAACAGGTATCCGGGGGCGCCTTCTCCCATGATTTTCACAACGGCTTCGGGATTGCCCAGGAAGAAGAAACCTGCAATGGGAAGTATCTGACCCATGACCTTGAAGGCAAACACCAGGCCGTCGGTCAAATGATCCGCAATTTTGTCGAGGCCTTTTACACCTTCAACGAGAAGGGTAGCCACGGTCATGATAAGGATAGCGGTTCCACCCAGCAGTGCCGATGCATCACCGCCCTTAATATCAAAGACAAACATGGCAAATACTACGGCCGCCATGGAAAGGATCAGAAGCCATACCAGGAAAGGAGCATAAGCTTCACCCTGTTTCTCTTTTGCCTGCACCTGCATGGCGGGATGAGCATCATTCGATGCTGCCATTTCCCTGATACCCTCCGCCTGGAATTTGGCGATATCCTTTTGCATCATGAAATAAGCAATTATGATAGCCACAATACCTGTTATCAGAGAAAGTACAGCTACATGGCTGGTCAGCAGAGGAACCGGAATACCTGCAGCCTTGGCGGATAGACCGGGAGCACCCTGGATGACCATGTCACCGGAAAGGGCCATACCCTGTCCTGCAAGGGCCAGAGCCACAGCGCCCGCCATCGGAGGCAAACCGGCTTTAACGGCAGCTGGAACCAGCAATGCGCCGATAAGAGGAACTGCCGGTGTGGGCCAGAAGAAAAGCGAAATAACATATGTGGAAACTATGATGACGATATAGCTGATTAACGGTGACACCATGAGCTTTTTGAGCGGGGCTACCAGTAGTTCATCCGCTCCCGTTACGCTGAGGGATTTTAACATGGCTACCATAAGACCGATGATGACGAAAATGCTGCCCAGCTCGGAGAGAGCCGCAATATTGGCATTGAATACGGTGGTTACAGCGCCTACCAGAGAACCCTTAAATATCAGGCCGATCAAAAAAGTAGAAACAATACATGGGATAAGAACATTGCGGCGGAAAATCATGGTCAATACTACGACTAAAGTACCTAAAGCATAAATCCAGTGAGCAAGAGTCATGTTTTTTCCTCCTTAGAAGTATTTTCCATATTCAGTTGTAAAACAGATTGATATTACTTTCACATTGGATAAATTAACCACCTCCTCATCAAAGATGAGTACCTTATTAATAATAAATGTATTCGACATAGATTTTCAAATTCCTCCTGTTATATTAGAAATTTTTTAATAAAAATAATTTTCATGTGATAATAATAATCACTGACAAAAATTTATCATAACTTACTACACTCCAATATAAATAAATTGTGATATTATGGAAAAAATATAAAAGAATCTGGGATAAAATGACGAAAATAGGAGGAAAAACCAGTTGATAGCCAAAATTTTTCAAAATCCGATATTAAGGCCTGTATGGCTTATACTGAGAGTCTGGCTGGGAATTCAATGGTTCAATGCTGGATACCACAAATTAATAGACCCGGCGGGAGTATGGGTGGGACCCAGGGCGGGAGTAGCCATTAAAGGTTTCCCAACGGCCTCATGTACACTGCAGCTATAATCCTCATCCTCGCCGGCATGAACGCAGGTTTCTATGGTCTTGACTACTTTTTGATGTGGCTTTACAGAAAATATTGGGGCGGAAATCCATTCCCGAAAGGGAGGATATAGGAAGACTCCTGAAGTAAAGCTTCAGGCTCGACTTCAGCCATAGTTTTTGAAATAGCGAGGTCTAGAGAGGTCTGGTAAGGATATTAAACATTATCCTACTTACTTTTTTATAATGATAATAATCATTACATGTCGTTGCCCTGGTTATTGACTAATAGAGCCAAACAGGTTAAAATATATATGCATGCTGATGTGGCTCAGGGGTAGAGCAGCGCACTCGTAATGCGCAGGTCGAGGGTTCGAATCCCTCCATCAGCTCCATTTAAGACACAAAAGACGCTTGAGAGAAATTTTCAAGCGTTATTTTTATGTACTTACTATACATTTTTGATCAGCTGATTATTTGCCATATTTGCTATATTGCCCTTCGAGTTGCCGAAGCTTTTACGCTTGACACATGAATATAAGGATGTAATAAGGGAAAACATAAAAAAAAATGGTCCATAAGACCCATAAAATGTAACAAGTCCCTGTCAAAGGAACCATCCCCGTGACAGTGTTTGGAGGAAGAAGCAAATGCTGGAGAAGCTGTGGCCGTTTAGACTCATAAAAAAGCTGAATAAGAAGGAAAAAACCGAAGGGGAGTTTCGGGGGGAGTTTCCTGAAAGCAGCACTCCTGTAAAAAAAGACATAAATGCAAATCTTCACTATTTCCAAAATGTGACAAAGAACTGCCATGATGTGGTAATAAGGCCATTTAAAATAGGAAAAAACCCTGATTTTTCGGCTTTTCTGGTGTACATCGACGGCATGGTTGATAAAGAGCTCTTAAATAAATCGATTGTTACGCCTCTCATGCTGAATTCTCAGGAAGAAAAGATAAACAATTTTTTAAAAGATAATCCCTATGATTACATAGAAAATCATCTGCTGGCTTCCGCCAGTCTAAAGGATACAAAGCAGTTGGAAAAAGCCGTGTTCTTTGTGAATTCGGGCTCCACCGCCATCTTCATAGACGGTCTCGACAAAGCGTTGATAATAGGCACCGAAGGCTACAGTTCCAGAAACGTGGAAGAACCCATGGTGGAGCCTGTTATACGTGGGCCCAGGGAAGGTTTTACGGAGGTCTTAAGAACCAATACCGCATTGATCCGCAGAAAAATAAAGTCACCAAAATTGAAGTTAGAGATAATAAAAATTGGCAGTATTACTAATACCGAGGTGGCTTTGCTCTATATCGACGGCCTTGTCAATAGCAAGATCCTGGAAGAGGTCAAGCGAAGAATAAAGCGCATAAAGATCGATGGTGTTCTGGATACCAATTATGTGGCGGAATTTATAAGGGATAATTATCTGACTCCTTTTCCGCTGCTTCACCGCACCGAAAAGCCTGATGTGGTGGCAGGGGAAATGTTGTCGGGGAAGGTTGCCATCATTGTCGACGGCTCTCCCTCCGCCCTTATTGCCCCTTCCCTATTTGTGGAATATATTATAGGTAGTGAAGATTATTATATGAACTTCGTATTTGCCAGTTTCACCCGATGGATCCGATATTTATCATTGTTGATAGCGGTTTTTTTACCGGCGGTCTATGTAGCCATAACCACATATCATCAGGAGATGATTCCCACGCCCCTTGCCATCTCCATAGCCGCCGCTCGGGAAGGTGTCCCCTTCCCAACTTTCTTTGAAGCCGTTTTGATGGGTTTAGTCTTTGAAATATTAAGGGAAGCGGGTACCCGGATGCCCAGAACCATAGGCCAGGCGGTGAGCATCGTAGGCACCCTCATCATAGGAGATGCCGCCGTCAGTGCAGGTCTCACCAGCCCTGCCATGGTGATAATAACTGCTCTGACGGGCCTGGCAGTATTTACCATCCCAACCCCCGAGTTGGTGGCGGCCCTCATACCCATAAGATTTTTCTTGTTAATCCTCGGTGCCGTAATAGGGCTTTTGGGGGTTATGCTGGCAACCATCATTATAATAGCATATCTTGCTTCCCTTCGCTCCTTCGGCGTACCGTATCTTTCCCCCCTAGCTCCCTTGAGTCCCCGGGACCTAAAAGATGTAGGTATAAGGGCTCCCTGGTGGATGATGAGGATGCGGCCCCGCCTCATAGGCTGGAAAAAGCCCCAGAGGCAGCCCTATGGTCAAAAACCTGAACCCGACAAGAAATAGAAGAAATAGAGGTGACATCATGCTGGAAAAGGGTAAAATCCGGGCAGGCCAGCTCATGTGGCTGTTGATAACCATAGGAACTGCCCTTTTGGTCCCCATGTCCCAAATCGCTGTAGCTGCCGGCAGCCGCCAGGATTCGTGGCTGGCGGAAATACTCTCCCTCGCCATACAACTAGTTATGCTCCGCGTTGTTTTAAAGCTGGCCATGCGCTTTCCCGGCATGGAGTTTGCATCCTGCTTAAAGGAAATCTGCGGTATCTTTTTGGGTAACTTTATTGCCCTTTTATACATATGGTTTTTTATATTTTCTTCAGCCGCCTTTTTGAGGGAAATTACCAGCTTTTCCATAGCCATGATCTACATCGAAACTCCCCCTTTCGTTATATCCCTCATAATTTTGTTTACTGCAGGCTACATCGCCTTTTTGGGCCTGGAAGTCATCGCCAGGACCAATGAAATAGTATTGCCCATCATCATAATCTTATATTTTACGGCGTTTTTTCTGCTGCTAAAGGAGATAAATTGGGACAATTTAAAGCCTGTCTTAGAAAACGGCGTTATACCTATCTTAAGGGGCGCTTTTGTGTCCTCAGGTAGTTTTGTCTTTGTTGCTTTCGTAGCGGTGGCCCTGCCCTATATCAACAAGCCCAGGGAATGCCGGCGATCTCTTGCTCTGGGGAGCATCATTCAGGGGGTTGCCGTGATATTCGCCACCATCGTGGTCGTAGGGGTCATGGGACCCGGCCTGGCTCAATCTACCTTGTATCGGGGCTATCTAGCCGTCCGCTACATAAGCTATGCCAATTTTGTGGAACATCTTGACCCCATAGCCCTCTCTATCTTTGTGCTGAGCAGAGTCATAAAGATATCGGTATTTTTTTACGCCTCCTGCCTTGTAACAGGGCAGCTCTTTAACCTCAAATCATATAGATTCTTATATATTCCTGCGGGAATTGTTATTTTAATATTTTCAAGGGTCTTTTTTAGGGATGCGGCCCAGTTGAACAGGTTTTTTGTCACGATATGGCCCATACATAACTATATATTTGAGCTGGTATTCCCACTTTTTCTTTTGATACTTGCCATGGTTCGAAAAAAGGGTGAACAGGAAACATGAGTTTTTGCAAAAAACTGATGCCCTTCATCCTAATAATTTCCCTCTTTCTATCAGGATGCTGGGATCGCAAAGAATTAAATGAAATCGGCTTAAGCATAGGTGTGGCCATCGACCCTGCCGAAAGGGACAACATCCTTTTGACGGTAGAGACGGTGGTCCCGTCAAATATAAAGACAACGGGCCAGACCGGTGGCGGGGGTGGCGGAGGTGCCAGGGGAAAGCCTTATACCACCTTTTCTGCGGTGGGTGAAACCATCTTTCATGCAGTCCGCAGGATCCTCGATTATACCTCCAGGAAGATATTTTATGGCTATAATCAAGTAATTATAATCAATGAAGATATAGCAAGGGAATACAGGTTAAATCAACTTCTGGATTTCTTTTTCCGGGACCCGGAGCTTCGGGAGAGAAATTGGGTCCTGGTCACTCCCGATAAAGCTGCGGATATTCTCAACACCGTCCACCCATTAGAAATGCTGCCGGCAAAAGCCATCGCCGATGAGATAAAAGCCAATACCTTTAAGTCCAAGACCATCTCCAATGATCTGCTCCATGTGCATCAGATGATACAGTCTAAAGGTGGAGATGTAGCCGTGCCGGTAGTAAGAAAAGACAAAAAAAATCAGCCCTTCATCACCGGTTCGGCAGTCTTTAAAGACGAAAAATTTGCAGGCTATCTAACGGAGATCGAAAGCCGTGGGGTCTTGTGGGTGCTGGGCAAGGTCAGAAGCGGCATAGTGGTGTTCCCATGGGTAAAAGACGATCCGAAAAACAAAATATCTATCGAAATAATAAAAGTATCCAGCAAGATTATACCCTATTTTAAAGACGGCAAACCCGGGATAAATGTTAAGATACAACAGATAGGAAATATCGGCGAAACAGACGTTCAACTGGACCTGGAAAAGCCCGGAACCATGGAAAAAATCGCCGACCTGGAGGAAAAAGCCATAAAGCAGGAAGTGGAAGCGGCATTAAAGGCCGCAAAAAAATACCATGCTGATGTCTTCGGCTTTGGAAATCATGTGCACATTTACTTTCCTAAAGAATGGAAGGCTATGGAAGACAGGTGGCGTGATGAGGTCTTCCCCGATCTTCCGGTAAATATCGAAGTTAAATGCAAAATAAATCAAGTAGGCCTATCCCTGAAGTAGTGTGAGTCAGGGGACGGTTCTTTGACTCATCGAATTAACTATCATTAAGGGCTTTCTGAGAAGATATTGGCATATTATTAACAAAAGTTAAAAAAGATTTAACTCCAGCTCTTTATTTTTTTTGCAACATCTTTTAAAATGTAGTTGTAAAGATGGCCCAGAACCTGGATGAATTCAAGCCAGAGGAATTTGGATATGTAATTATAGATGAATGTCATCACGGCACGGCAAACACCTATAAAAAGGTGCTGGCATATTTTAAACCGGAATTCACCCTCGGGCTTACAGCCACACCTGACAGGATGGATGGAGAAAACCTGTTGGAAATCTTTAAAAATGTGGCTCATAAACTTGACCTGAAGACGGCCGTGGAAATCGGAGAATTGGTACCTATTCGGTGTATAAGGATAAAAACAAATATAGATCTTTCCACTGTCAGGATAAACGGCATCAAATACAATTCTCAGGACCTGTTTGAACATATGGATGAAAACGGCAGAGTTAAGCTCGAGGATATTGTCGATTATTTTATTGATTTTTATACTGCCAGAAAAAACAAGGGTCTTGTGGTGGAGAAGAAATCAAGTATATTTTGCAAAGAGGGCTATACCCGTAAAGATGTGGAACGAAATATACTTATGAATCCTTTTAAACGGTTTGAGGACATGCGCTTCATGAAGAGGTCCAGGGAAATCGAGTATGTGGAATTTAACCGTCACATATTTAAAAAACTTACCCTGGAGGATATTGCATGGATAAAATCCCACTGTGATAAAAAGCTTGAGGAGTATTACAAAAACAGGTTTTGAAACCATAAAACTAAATAAAAAAGTATGTAAGCTACGGCAACATCTTTTCAAAATATATACAGGGGGGAGAAAATATGTTTGATGTGGTGGCACTGGGAGAGCTTTTGATTGATTTTACTCCGGCGGGGCATACACCGGCTGGAAGTCCCGTATTCGAGGCTAACCCCGGCGGGGCTCCTGCCAATGTTCTTGCTGCCGTATCGAAACTTGGCGGTAAAAGCGCCTTTATAGGAAAGGTTGGTGACGACCAGTTCGGACATTTTCTGGAAGAAGTGTTGAAATCCCACGGTATTGACACCGCAGGCCTGAGCTTTTCGGATTCGGCGAACACCACCCTGGCCTTTGTGCATCTTGACCAAAAAGGGGAAAGGAGCTTTAGCTTTTATAGAAACCCCGGGGCCGATATCATGCTGGATGTGCAGGATATCAAACCCGAAATCATTGCCGATACTCGAATATTTCATTTCGGATCTCTGTCCCTGACCCATGAACCGGCCAGGAGTGCCACGCTTCATGCGCTGAATCTAGCGAAGAAAAAAAATAAAGTAATATCCTTTGACCCCAACTGGAGGCCGCCTCTTTGGAAGGATGATGCCGCTGCCAGAGAGGGTATGTTCCTCGGCCTTCAATCTGCGGATATACTAAAATTATCAGAAGAGGAAATGGAATTTTTGACCGGAGAACAGGATTTAGAAAAAGGTAGCGGAAAATTATTCGATATGGGGATAAAGCTGGTGCTGGTAACCATGGGAGAAAAGGGCTGTTTCTATAGATGTTCATCCGGTACCGGCTCTGTAAAGGCTTATGATGTCAGGGTATTAGACACGACCGGCGCTGGAGACGCTTTTATGGGGGCTCTTTTATACGGTATTTGCAAAAGGGGTATCCTCCTTGATGAAATAAATATACAGGAGCTGGAGGGTATTCTGGATTTTGCCAGTGCCGCAGGGGGGTTATGTACGACAAAAAGAGGGGGCATACCTGCCATGCCCACCCTGGAAGAAGTGAGACTCTGCATGAAGAACATCAAAAAGCTCTAGAACAACAAAGCGAGAATGTTTAGGGTATTGCCACCCACTGCCCATACGTAATAAGAAACCCCGGTTCGCCGGGGTTATGCCTTTTTCATGCTGACTTCTGCTATTTCTCTGGTTCTGGGAGTTTTTACCCATGCCCGGGGCTGACTGTTGAAGGCTCTTAAGATCAGGGCTCCGGTGTAGGGTAGGGGCAGAAGGAATCCCGCCAATGGCAGGACCAGAAGGGATATAAGGGCCATCAAGGAATTTACGGCGCCTCTTTTTTTCATATACCGATAATATTTAACAATATAGAGATAATATGTAAATCCGAAGTAAATGAAAACCAGAGATTTCAAAAATATCCTGAACCCGTCGGGTAATGCCGAAGGGTCTATCAAGCCTTTGTATGAAAGCCATATAACCGCCAGGGGTACCAGCACCGCTATCTGATAAAGAGTCCACTCCACTTCCCCTTTTAAAAGCAGCGTCTTCAGAAGGCTGTTTTTTTTCGGTCCGGCGTATTCCGGCGTGTTTTTAAACTTTTCGATGACCTGGATGTGTCCTGCCGCCCAGCGCAAGCGCTGCCGGAAGAAAGATCTGTAATTTTCGGGAGTTTGTTCAGTGCTTATATATGGAAAGTAATCAGGCCAGGCGCCTTCGGCAAGATAAGCCCTTACACCTATTTCAAGGTCCTCGGTCAGAGCTTTGCAGTCAAAGCCCTTTATTCTTTTTAAAAGGTCTGATTCGATAAAAAGATTTGTCCCGCCGACAAAGGGAAGCATTTTCATAAGAACGGGCATATACCACTCATGGGATAGCGCCTGGTAAAGGGAGGCGATCCTGGTTATAGGGCTCAGGTAGAAGAAATTCCTGACCTGAAAAACCGGCCCCTGCCAGATGCGGTTGGATTTTTCCGAATTTATCCATTCCTGGGCTATGTATAAAAGGACATCCAGTTCCGGATGGCTTTCGGCATCGTAAAACCCACATATATCCGAAGAACCGTCTATAAAGGAAAGGCCGTAATTTAGAGCCCGGCCTTTGGTGGAAGGCACCGGTTTTCCCAGGCCCTGTCCCTGAAAATTGCCGTCAAAATCATAGGGGACCATAACATGTTTTAATACGGGACAATTTCCCCTGGTGGTAAATTCCCTAATTTTATCTTCCACCACCTGCTGAGTAGTATGGCTTTTACCGGAAGAAAGTTCTTTTTCATCAGTTATGACAATTATTTCAAAGAGATCGTGAGGATAGTTTAACCCTGCCAGGTGTTCTATAGTCTGTCCTATAACATCGGCTTCCTCCCGGGCCGGCACTAAAATAGAAAACATGGGCAATTTTTTGCCTTTTTCTTCTGCCAGTTTCTCAAGCTCAAAAGCTGAAAGCACTTTTCTTTTTGACCAGTAGTGTTTATTGGAATAGTGTCTCCATACAAAATATCTCAGAAAGAGCAGGAAAAAAAACAGGTATAAGCCGATTACACCTAAATAAATGAGCTGTGGGAGCTCCATGATATTCCCCCCCAAAATATACAAAATCACACGATTATATATTATACGCCCGAAAAATATAAAAATAAATCCGGAAAAATGGCCAAAAATAACAGGATAGGCATAAATTTCACAAACCGTTTTGAACATCCAAACTATTTATATTATCTCTCGAAAATATATTTTCTTCCTTCGGGTTACTCAATAAATTAAAAAAACCTATCAAATACCATAAATAAGTTTCGAAAAGCGCACATATTTTTTGAGGGTATATAAAAACATGCAGGAAAAAACGAATAAAGGTCGAATAATATCATTATGTCTAAATTTACATAACGTATTTATCAAACAGAAGGGGGTATTTTTTATGAAGTATTTTAAGAAACCGTGGTTTTTAGTCGCAGCAATGCTGGTACTGATTTTTGCCATTGTTTTGTCGGGATGCGGAGGGGCCAAGACGGAACCGGCGAAAACGGAAACTTCTTCACCGGGGACTGGTGCCGCAAATCAGGAGAGTTCCCCGACACCCGCTCCTGAAAACAATGAACTTATCCTTTCCACCACCACCAGTACCCAGGATAGCGGCTTGCTGGATGTGCTGATACCTATTTTTGAGCAAAAGACGGGCTACAAGGTCAAACCCATTGCTGTAGGCACAGGCCAGGCCCTGGCCATGGGAGAAAAGGGCGATGCCGATGTGATGCTGGTGCACGCACCTGAATCCGAGATGGCGCTGGTAGACAAAGGTGCCGCCATCAATCGGCAACTGGTGATGCACAATGATTTCATCATAGTGGGCCCCAAAGATGATCCTGCCGGCATAAAAAATGTAAAGGATTCAGTGGAAGCCTTTAAAGCCATTGCCGAAAAACAGGCTGTATTTATTTCAAGAGGCGATGATTCCGGAACCAACAAAAAAGAACTGGACATCTGGAAAAAGGCGGGCGAGAAACCCGAAGGCAAGTGGTACCAGTCCACAGGCCAGGGTATGGGCGCCACGCTGGATGTCGCTTCAGAAAAAGCCGCTTATACCCTCACCGACAGGGGTACCTATCTTGCCAAAAAGGATAAGCTGCAGCTGGAAATATTGAAGGAAGGAGACGCTTCCCTTCTCAACATATACCACGTGATGCAGACAAATCCGGAATATATTAAGAAGAACAATCCCAATGCCGCCAGAATGATAAATGAACAGGGGGCCAAAGCCTTTGTGGATTTTATGGTGGCTCCTGATACTCAGAAGATTATAGGAGAGTTTGGAAAGGATAAATTCGGCCAGCCTCTGTTCTTTCCCGATGCGGGAAAAGATGAAAAAAACGCTGGGGAAATAATTCGTTATTATTTGCGCTGACTGTGAGGGATTTTATTGGACACCGTAATAGAGGGCTTAAAAAAAGGGTTTATTTTACTTTTTTCCCTGGACCGGGAAGTTCTCGGCATTACATGGTTTACACTTAAGGTTACCGGTGCCGCAACCCTGATAAGCATTGCCATTGCCCTGCCGCTGGCGCTGCTTTTCACGCTCAGGGATTTTCCCGGCAAGAAGTTCGTGATAAGCCTTGCCAACCTGGGCATGGGCTTACCGCCCACGGTGGTAGGGCTATGGGTGAGCCTCATGCTCTGGAGGAGCGGCCCCTTTGGGATGCTCAAAATAATGTATACGCCCACTGCCATAGTAATCGCCCAGACGGTAATATCTACGCCTATCATTCTGGCGCTTTCTACGGCAGCTCTCCAGCAAATAGACAGGAAGCTCCGGTGGCAGATCATGGCACTCGGAGCTACACCCCTGCAGATGCTCTTTTTGATGCTGAAAGAAGCGCGCTATTCACTGATGGCGGCGGTTATGGCGGGATTTGGCGGGTCCATATCGGAGGTGGGAGCATCCATGATGGTGGGCGGCAATATCCAGAACTACACCCGGGTTCTAACTACCGCCATAGTGCTGGAAACCAGCAAGGGGCATTTTGATATAGCTCTGGCTTTAAGCTTTATATTGATGCTCTTGGCTTATGCCGCCACACTGTGGTTGACCTTTATACAGCAGCGGAGGTACAGGAATGTATATTATTGAGGGGCAGGATATATCTGTAAGGGCTGGAAAAAGCCGTATCCTCGAGGTGAAAAGGGTAGGCCTGGAAGAAGGCAAGGTTTTTTCGGTGATAGGCCCTAACGGGTCAGGTAAGAGCACCCTTTTAAGGGTTATGGCTCTTTTGCAGAATCCTGACGATGGGTGCGTGTACTTCAGGGGTGAAAGGGTTTTGCCTCGAGACAGGATAAGAATCCGTCGGCGCATGGCGGTGGTTTTTCAGGAACCGCTTCTTCTGGATGCTACGGTAGAGGAAAATATCGTCACGGGCTTGAGAATTCGCGGGGTGGATGCCGCTTCGGCCAGGCGAAGGGCGGGTTTCTGGCTGGAAAGATTCAAGGTGGCGCATCTTTCGGACCGCTGGGCCCGGGCTCTCTCCGGCGGGGAAGCCCAGCGTGTGAGCCTTGCCAGGGCTTTTGCCCTGGAGCCTGAGGTCCTTTTTCTGGATGAGCCCTTTGCCAATCTGGACGCCCCCACCAGGGAGGCTCTGCTGCTGGAGCTTTCCGATGTGCTTCATTCCACAGGCGTCACTACCTTTTTTGTAAGCCATGACTTCAAGGAAGTAGCCTTTCTGGCGGACAGGACTATGGCGCTGATGGAGGGCCTGCCGGTACAGGAGGCTCCTCCCCAAAGAATACTTGATTACCCCGCGTGCGAAAAGCTCGCAAGATTCGTAGGCATTGAAAACATATGGCCGGCAAAAATCCTTGAGGAAAGGCTGGAAACATTAATAGCAGATATAAAGGGTCTTACCATGGTTGTCAAAAAAGCCGGCGATTATGAATATGAAAGATGTAGTAGCGTAGGTGATGAGGTGAAAATTGCCCTCCGGGGAGATAAAATAAATTTCATCCCACTTGATGCCTGCAGTAATAATCTTGAGATAGGCTGTTGCCAGGATGGCTCAATAAAACAAAACTGCTGGAATGGAAGGGTAAAGTCGCTTTTTGCTTTCGGAAATGTAATCAGAATGACAGTAGACTGCGGAATAGATGTCAATATTTCCGTTCCTGCACAATTTATGAACGCATTCAAAATTGGAGATAACATTAGCTTGTATTTTTCCATCGATTCTCCAATCATACTTAAAAAATAGAATTTTAAGTACAAATGTCACCCCTGATTTCCGGAGCTTTCAAAGCTCCGATTTTTTTATTATAATTTTTCTGGATAAACATTTTTTTATTTTTTACGTATAAAAATAATGTGAGAAAATAAAACAAAGTGGTGACGGTAATGAGTGGAATCATGGAATTTATAGCAGGAACCAAAGACTTCTTTCTACAGAACGGAGCCATAGGGCTTTTTATTCTGGCCTTTGCGGAAGCTTCCTTTTTCCCTGTACCGCCTGACATAGTCCTGATTCCCCTGACTATTATGTCGCCGGCCAGGGGGCTTTACTATGCGGCCATAACATCCATTGCGTCTACATTGGGAGGCCTGTTCGGGTATTTTATAGGCATAAGGGCGGGAAGACCTATACTTTCGAGATTTGTAAAGGAAAACAACATTCAAAAAATAGAGGACATGTTTGCCTGCTACGGCGGATGGGCGGTGGCGGTGGCAGGTTTTACACCCATTCCCTATAAGGTTTTTACCATAGCCTCGGGAGTTTTTCGCATGAATCTAACCACCTTTTTCATAGCGGCACTTTTAAGCAGGAGCGCCAGATTTTTCATGGAAAGCGCCATAATAATGGCCATGGGAGAAAATGCCATGGTTTATATAAACAAACTGTTGGGACCGGGTTCTTTCCTGCTGGCGGTGGTGGCTCTGGTCATTTATATAATGGTTAAAAAGACCAGGATAACCATCCACTTCACACCGGAAAAATTACCGGGATATAGCTTTGCGAAAAAGACTTCGGAAAAATATATTGTAAGGTTCGGCGAGTTTGGCATTTACATCATCGGAGGCCTGATCACAGCGGGTATATTTGGCATGATGTTTATCAAACTTGTCACGGAAATGCTTGAAAAAGAGCTGGGGTGGTTGGACCGGGGGGTTATTGAAATCTTTAAATCAATTCAAAGTCCGGCCATAGATGTTATAGTAAACGCAATCAATGTTCTGCAGCAACCCCTGGCGCTTTTGGTACTGCTTGCAGCGGGCTTGCTATGGGCAGAATACTTACATAAAAATGCCATGTATCCTGCCATGATATTAATAACTTTTTCCGGGAGCTTTGTCATCCAGTGGGGACTGAAATCCCTATTTCAAAGGCCCAGGCTTTTACCGCTGGACCACCCTCTGGGTTTCCTGGCTTATAGTTTTCCCAGCGGTACGGCGCTGCTCTTCACGGCTTTTCTGGGCTTTTTAGCATTTTTAATCACCAAAAAAGCAAAAAGTCGGCATAAAATCACGGCAGCGGTTATCTGGCTCATGTTAATAGCCATTATGGGCGCAAGCCGCATATATCTGGGAATGAGCTATCCTACAGACATCCTGGCAGGATTCCTAATCGGTGTGGTATGGTTGGCAAGCTGTATAGTGGCCATTGAAGCCATAGAGTATTATTCTCGGTAAAAATTAACCTGAAATTAACAACAATGTTATTGACAGTGTATAAGGAAAATTTATATAATATTTCAGAACCGACCGGTCGGTCGGCTTTGGGGGTTATTAATACGATAAAAGGAGGATAATTCATGCAGGTAAAGAATAGAAAAATGGCTTACATACTGCTCATCCTGATGGCAGTCATAATATTTTCGGGGTGCGGCCAGAAACCCACGGCCACTTCAGAGCCGGAGAAGGTAGTGGCTGTCAGGACCGCATTTTCGAAGGTAGAGGACCTGGCAGAGTACCAGTCATTCCCCGGAAAGGTGCAGGCCGCCGGGGAAGTAAGTCTTTCGGCGAAAATGGGAGGAAAGGTGGAGGATATACTGGTAAAGGAAGGCCAGGAGGTAAAAAAAGGCCAGGTGCTGATAAAGCTCGAGCAAAAGGATGTGGAATCCCAGGTAAATCAAGCCCAGGCCGCATATAATGCCGCATCGGCGCAGCTTGACAGCCTGAAAAACGGCCAGCTGCCCCAGCAGATCGCGCAGCTGGAATCGGCATTTAATCAGGCCCAGGCTAATTTTAAGAATGCCGAGGAAAATTACAACCGCATGAAAAACCTGCTGGAACAGGGAGCTGTTTCCAAACAGCAATTTGAAGGCGCCGAGCTTCAGTATAAAGTGGCAAAAGAACAGTTTGAATCAGCAAGAACCCAGCTCACGCTCACAAAGGAGAAAACAGCGCCGGAAAGCATCTTTGCTGCCGAAGCCCAGGTGAACCAGGCAAAAGCAGCGCTCTCCGCAGCCCGGGCAGCTCTTGACAACACCCTGATAACCGCCCCTATTGACGGGACCGTGGGATTTATCAACGCCCGGGTAGGCCAGATGCTCAGCCCCGGTATGACCGTGGTGACTGTGGGAGATCTAAAAAAGGCCGAGATTGAGATAAATGTCACCGAAGACAGGATTAGCGCTTTACATATAGGCCAGGAGGCCGAAGTCACCGTAGATTCTGCCGGGATTCCGGGAATAAAAGGACAGATTGTCAGTATAAGTCCTTATAAAGACCCCAGGACTCAGGTATATCCTGTAAAAATATTGGTATCCAACGACAGTGGGCTTTTAAAATCGGGTATGTTCGCCAGGGTAAAGCTGATAGTGGGTTTTCATCAAAAAGTGGTAACGGTGCCCGAAGATGCGGTGGTGTCCTATGACGGCAACAGGCTTGTATATACGGTGGAGAAAAATGTGGCAAAGGCCCGTCAGGTAGAAACCGGAGCCGCATCCATGGGAAAGATAATAATAACAAAAGGGCTGTCGGCGGGACAGCAGATCGTGGTAGAAGGCCAGGACCTGCTGCAGGATGGCGTAAAAGTTTCTGTTGAGAACCGGGGTGACGTGAAATGAATCTGGCTAGTTTTTCCATAAAACGCCCTGTGACCATGCTCATGATTATAGCCATAATGCTAGTGCTGGGCTTTATTTCGTTCACCAGGCTCGGTATAGACCTGTTTCCAAATTTCGTATACCCCGGGGCGGTGGTGATAACCGAATACAAAGGAGCGTCCCCTCAGGAAGTGGAAAGTATGATAACACAACCCCTGGAACAAATGCTGTCCACTATCAGTAATGTAAAAAATATCCAGTCCTTCAGCAGCGAGGGGAATTCTACGGTATTTGTTGAATTCAACTGGGGAACCGATATGGATATGGCGGCCCTGGACATGAGAGAACAGGTAGATTTCATAAAGCCCTTCCTTCCCGAAGGTGCAAAATCACCCATGGTCATAAAATTTGATCCTTCCATGATGCCGGTGATGCAACTGGCCCTTTACGGGGGAAATGACATAGTTCAGTTAAAAAACATCGCCGATGATGTCATCACCAAAAGGCTTTTGAGGCTGGAAGGCGTGGCCTCGGTAAATGTGGTGGGCGGTCTGGAAAGGGAAATAGATATCAATGTTGACCCAGATAAGCTGGCTTTTTACGGGCTTTCCATGCAGCAGATAGCCAGGACATTGCAGGCGGAGAACATGAACCTCCCCGGCGGCACCGTATCTCAGGGGAAAAAAGACTATCTTATCAGGACCACCGCTCAATTTAAAGACATATCCGAGATAGAAAACCTTCCCATACCCCTGCCCCAGGGAGGAACTATTTCCCTGAAGAACCTGGCAGAGATTAAAGATACTCATAAAGAGGTTTCCACCATAGCAAGGTTCAATGGCAAACCCAGCATAACGCTGATGATACGCAAACAGAGCAGTTACAACACCGTACAGGTGGCCAACAGGATAAAGGCGGAAATGGAAAAGATAAAAAAGGTGGTGCCCGTGGGAATAGGATATGTGCCGGTGCTGGACCAGGCGGAATTCATCGAAAAGTCCATAGGTAACGTCACCAGCAATGCCATAACGGGCGCCCTGCTTGCTGTAATGGTGCTTTACCTTTTTCTAAGGAATCTGCGAACCACTGTGATAATTGCACTATCCATCCCGATTTCCATTATAGCCACCTTTGTGCTTATTTATTTCAACCATCTTACCTTGAATATGATGTCACTGGGAGGTTTGGCTCTGGGCGTGGGCATGCTGGTGGATAACTCTATAGTGGTGCTGGAAAATATTTTCAGGCACCGCCAGGAAGGTGAGGAGGCCATTACGGCTGCCATTTCCGGCACCAATGAAGTGAGCATGGCGGTGACCGCGTCCACACTGACTACGATAGCGGTGTTCCTGCCCATTATATTTGTTCAGGGCATAACGGCCCAATTCTTTAAGGAGCTGGCTCTGACGGTAACCTTTTCACTGCTGTCATCCCTGGCAGCAGCCCTGACGGTAGTGCCGCTGTTTTCATCCAGACTAATTCAGGCGACCGGGGCTGCGGGAGGAAGTACAATTCGGGGCGCCGCCGGAAATGGTTTATTTCGGATAATAAATATTTCCCTGGATTCATTTTCAAGATTTTATGAAAGAACCGAGAAAAATTATGGCAGATTGCTGAAATGGTCGCTATCTCACAGAAAACTTGTAGTGATATTTGCTGCGGTGCTATTTATCCTGAGCATTGTGCTCATTCCCCTGATTGGAACGGAGTTTTTACCCCAATCCGATACCGGAATGATAACCGTATCTGTAAAAATGCCCGATGGTACGAACCTTGACGAGACAGACAAATTTGTTTCACAGATAGAGCAAAAGCTAAAAGGGATTAAGGAGATAGATGGAGTTCTTGCCAATGTGGGCTCGTCTACATCATATCTGGAGGACAGCAGCCAGCAAAGCAAGAATGTTGCAAACATAGCTGTTGTGCTTAAGTCCCTGTCAGAGAGGAAGCGAAGCTCCCAGGATCTAGCTGAAGAGATAAGGAAAATAACAGGGAGGATGCCGGGAGCAGAGGTAAAGGTTGATACCATGAGCAGTATGGATTTCGGGGGTGGAGGCACACTGAAGCCCATCTCCATTTCCATCAAAGGCGATGATTTTGATAAATTAAAAGAGATTAGCGACCGTGTTGTGGATATAGTAAAATCCGTGCCCGGAACCCGGGAGGTGGAAAGCAGTCTGGAGCGCGGAAAGCCGGAACTGGACATTAAAGTGGACCGGGATAAAGCAGCCCTTTACGGCCTTTCTACAAGCCAGGTAGCTCAGGCGGTGAACTCGGCGGTGGCCGGCAGTACTGCCACCAAGTATAAGGTGGGCGGTGATGAAGTAGATGTGGTGATAAAAGCTCAGAAAAACCTCATCGATGATATTAGTAAGGTGAGAAACCTTTTGATACCGAGCCCGTCGGGGGCCCTGATAACCCTTGGCGATGTTGCCAGAGTGGAAAAGAGTATTGGCCCTGTAACCATAGACAGGGATGACCAGACCAGGGTGGTTACCATAACCGGTGATGTGGTGGGAAGAGCCGCAGGAACCGTAAACAATGAGATTCAGAAAAAACTTGCTGCCATCAGTCTGCCTGAAGGTTACAGCTTTAAGATGGGCGGAGAGCAGGAGCAAATGATGGAATCCTTCCGGGACCTGTTCCTGGCCTTTATACTGGCTGTGATACTGGTATATATGGTTATGGCAGCCCAGTTTGAATCACTATCACAGCCTTTAGGCATTATGTTTACGGTACCTCTGGCCATTATCGGCGTTGTATTTGCCCTGCTGGTAACCCGAAGGCATCTAAACATGCCGGCCTTCATCGGTATAATCATGCTGGCGGGCATTGTGGTCAACAACGCCATAGTACTGGTAGATTTTATAAATCAATTGAGGCATAAGGGCATGAGCAGGGAAGAGGCCATTATAAAAGCTGGGCCCTTAAGATTGCGACCCATACTCATGACAACTCTGACGACCGTACTGGGTCTCTTTCCCCTGGCGCTTGGTCTGGGTGAAGGCGGGGAACTTCGGGCCCCCATGGCCACTGCCGTTATCGGCGGCCTGACCTTTTCAACACTCCTGACCCTTGTAGTAATACCTGTGATATATACTATACTGGAGGATATCGGAAGCATATGGAAAAGGATACGCATCGGAAGGCGTCGCAGGGCAGTAACGGCCGAAAAATCCCGATAGAGTTTATGCTTCCATGACAATAAAAATATATTGAGGATGATGAATATGGTCAACTTAATAAAGAAACAAAAGCTGGTTTTGATTTCGGTAATCATAACATCGCTCGTGGCTACGGGTTTTGCCTTTGCTCAGGGGGAGAAAAAGGCTGAAGAGCCGCAAGTAATTAAACTTTCTCTTGCCGATGCATTGAAGATGGCGGAGGAGAACAATCCCCAGGTGGCGCTGTCAAAGCTGGCAGTGGAAAAGGCGGAACTGGCGCAAAAAGAATTGAAGTATAGAGAGAAAAAAGATAAAGAAAGCGAAGAAGAGAGTAATAATGCACCGTCATTGGGCCTACCGCAAATAGATATGTTTAAAATAAGCACCTCGGACTTTGATTATAAATATAACATGGAAATGGGCAAGAAAAATGCCGAGTTTGGCCTCAAGATGGCGCAGGCGGGTGTTGAAGCCACTTTAAGGAATATCCGGTTTGGGGTCGAGGCCGCTTATTACGGAGCCCTGGCTGCAAGGGACAATGTGAAAATAGCACAGGATGCCCTTAAAAGGCAGGAGGAATTGTTGAAAATTGCGGAAGTCAAACTTAAAGCCGGCATGATAGCAAAAAGGGACCTGATGGATGCCCAGGTGCAGGTAGCCAGGGCTCAAGCGGCGGTATCCACGGCGGAGTTGGGTAAGCAAAAGGCTTACATCAACTTTAAAAAGCTTTTGAACATAGACCTTGAAAAAGAAATAGAACTTACGGATGCCTTTGATTACAAGCCTGCGGAAAATGCTGTAGACCTCAACAAGCTGATTGAGGATGCACAGCAAAAAAGAATGGACATAGTTGAAGCTCAAGGTAAGCTAGATATTGCGCAGCTGGACTTTGACCTGACAAGCAAGGTGTATCCATCAAACACATTCAAATATAAGGAAAAAGAATATGCCCTTCAGGAAGCAAAGATGAATCTGGAAAATACCAAACAGGATGTTGAAGCCGAAGTAAGAGAGATTTTGCTTGACCTGCAGGAAGCCGTGGCAAATATCCCGGTGCTGGATAAATCCGTTGAGATGGCAAAAGAAAGCCTGCGCCTGGCAAAATTGAGCTTCGAAGCCGGGATGATGCGAAGAGTGGATGTGTCGCAGGCGGAGGAAACGCTGAAACAGGTGGAGCTTCAGAGGAATCAGGCAATTTGCAATTATAATCTGGCGAAGATAAGGCTCGAAAATGTAGTATATATTCCGGTATCAGGCGGCATTTCCACCGGCGCTGGTAGTACATCCACTCCGGGAGGGTTCCCCTCTCAAAACGAACTACAAAATACGGGGTCAGCCACAGGAGGAGCACTGTATTAATATGTGATGGAGGGGCGGAAATGTAGACCATTCCGGCCTCCAACCTCCGAATTCCGGCCTTCGATCATAGGGAGATGAGAATAAAATAAATGGAAACCGAAAGCAGATTTAGAGAAAGAAAAACTGAAAGGTATGAAGAAATTATCGAAGCAGCTTTTGAAGTATTTATAAAGAAAGGCTTTCACCAGACAAAAATGGAGGAGATTGCCCAGAAGGCGGGCATCGGAAAAGGCACCATATACGAATACTTTCCGGGCAAAAAAGAGCTTTTCTGCGGCATGGTGAAACAATGCATGACATGGTATTACGACTCCATAAAGCAAAGTGTGGAAGAGGGCGGAGATTTCAAGCAAAAACTTGAAAATATGATGGACACCCATATGAAATTTGCCACTCATGCTAGAAGCCTGGCGAACCTCATGTTCCATGACTTTGCATATATCAGCCGTGACCTTCACATGTGGATTATAGAAGGGCAGAAAAAAATGGTCAAGCTGGTGGAAGATGTTTTACAGCAGGGTGTTGACGAAGGCAGGCTGCGCCATGTTGATTTACACCTGGCGGCGGTGATGTTTCTGACTTCCTGGAGAATATTTTTTGCTGAGACTGTCTTTAATGATAATGATGATACTGAACTTTCTCTGGAAAAAATGAAAGAAAAAGCCCTGGACATTTTATTAAACGGCATATTGAAGAAAATGTAGCAGCAATATTACAACATTATTACAATACTGTTACATCTTCCAGATAACCTCATATTTTCCATATCTTTTACGATATTATATAATGAAAAAACAAATCCCTGTTCCGGAACAAGGGAAAAAAGAAAAAAATGGGAAATAGGAGGGTATGTATGAAGAAAATAACCGCGAGACTCACAGTCATGCTACTGGTAATGCTGATGGCTCTGACAATGGTGGTACCTGCCGCCTTTGCCAAAGGCGCCGAGGGAAAAAACTTCAAGGGTAACCTTCAGGGCAAAGCTCAATGGAAAATGGGTTTTTCGGATGTGGATGAGACCCTGGACTGGGCGAGAATGGCCATTGACAAAATGTATGCAAAAGGGATTTTCAAAGGCTATCCAGGAGATGTATTTAAACCTAGAAACAATATATCCAACCTGGAAGCCATTGTGATTGCCCTGAGAATCATGGGATGGGAGGAAGAAGTAGATGGAGTCAAAGTCCTTCCCAATTCAGTTAAGAACCTTCAGGTGCCGTGGTTAAAGGGATATTACTATATTGCGCTGGCAGTTCAAAAGGGCCTGGTGAAGCCCGATGAATTGAAAGGTTTCAACCCCAACGCTCCCGCAAAAAGATATGAGGTAGCAAGATATGTGGTAAGGGCCCTGGGTAAAGAAGCTGAAGCCCGGGAACATATGAAGGATAAGCTGTCCTTCAAGGATGCCAAAGCAATTCCCAAAGATGCCGTAGGATATGTATATGTGATAACAGATCTGGGTTTGATGAAAGGTGACGACAAAGGACTATTCAAACCCCAAAATCCTATCACACGGGCGGAAATGGCAGTGCTCGTCAACAGGCTTGACGGCACTCTGGAACCGGAAGACAAAAACGAACTGGTAGGCACTGTGGAAGATGTAAACATTGAGGAGCTGACCATAACCATAAAAAACAGTTTCGGCGAAAAGACCTATGATGTATTAAAAAATACGCCGGTTTACATCGATGGAAAGTACAGGGATATGGAAGATTTAAACGAGGGAGACAGAGTGGAACTGGTGCTGAATGACGACGGCGATGTGGTGTTTATTCAGGTGCTTGAAAAGAACGAAGAGCCAATCACTGTAAGCGCCAGGGGCCTTGTCACCGATGTGGATGAAGATGACAAAACCGTGTCACTGTTCACCTATGTTAAAGATAATGATAAGGGATTTGTGGGGATTCTGGAAAAGAATAATGTAGAAGGATGGCACTATGAACTTTCCACAGAAGCCGGCACCTTCGCACTCATCGGAGATACCGACGGATTGGAAGACTATGTGGGTAAAAGAATAGTTGTGGTGGGCACATTGAAAGCCCAGGCTTCCATATACATGAGGGGAGACCTCATAGAAGTGGAAGACTTTTACCCCGTAAAGACATCAAATGTGGTGACATTCAGGGTAAATGAAGACACCGAGATTACCGTCGATGGAAAAACAGCAGAGCTTTCTGACATAGAACCAGGCGACATGGCGGAGGTTAAAGCCCAGGATGGAACAGCCCTTGAGATTAAAGTTTACAGTTTCCGGGATAGAATACAGGACCGGGAAAGGGAAAGAAAAGAGATAAAAGATGGCAAATTAAAAGGAGAAGTAGTATCTCTCACACTCAGAACACAATGGGAGATAACCGTTGAAAATGAAGACGGGATATACACATTTGTACTGGACAGCGATGTAGACCTGGACAATATAGATAAAATTTCAGATATAAAGGCGGGCATGGAAATAGAACTGAGGATAAAGAACGGCAAAGTTACAGAGATAAAAGCCGAAGAATAAATATAAAAATAAGGAAAAGGGCGGAAATACCGCCCTTTTTTGCAAAAAAAGAAGGATATATCCTCTACATGTAGAATATAGAAAGTAGAATTTATGATGAGCGGAGGGAAACCCATGAAAAAACCGGGAATTTTATCAAAAAAAGTCTTTTCGGTGGTGCTTATTGCGGCAATCTTTACTATGATGAGTTTCAGCCAGGCCTTTGCGGTGAATTTGAAGTTTAAAGATATAACCGCATCAAAGTATGATTGGGCAAGACCTTACATAGAAAAAATGTACCTTTTCGGTATAGTGAAAGGTGTGGATGCCGCCGGAACAGAGTTTGCCCCGGATGACAGTGTAAAACGCGATGAAATCGTAACCATGATTATAAGGCTAATGGGTCTCGAGGAGGAAGCCAAAGGTAAAAATCTTCCGGCTGATTTCCCCAAAGCATTCACCGTGCCTATATGGGCCAGGGGGTATGTGGCCGAAGCCGTGGAAAAAGGTATAATTTCAGGCAAAGATTTGGAGGATTTCAGGGCAGAAGATCCGGCTAAAAGATACGAGGTAGCGGTTTTTGCGGTTAAAGCTCTGGGTCTGGAGGAAGAAGTTCAGAGCAGAAAAAACGTGGACCTGACCTTCACCGATACCTATGCCATTCCGCTGGAAGCCAGAGCTTATGTACAGGTTGCCGTGGAGAACGGCATAATAAAAGGGTTTCCGGAAGCCAACGGCCGCTTTAGTTTTAAACCCAATGACAAACTGACGAGGGCTCAGGCCGCCACCCTATTAAGCAACCTTTCGAAGAAAATGGACAACACCGATATGGTGGCCGGTACTGTAGAGGATGTAGACGCACTACTTCTTCCATCAATAATGATTAAACTTTCAAACGGAAGTTTTGAAACATACAACGTCAACACCTCCACATCCATATATAAGGAAGATGATAAAGGTTCTTTGAAAAAGATTGCTTTAAATGACATAAAAGTGGGAGATAATGTTAGAATCATTCCCGATACTTCGGGGGTTAAGCTGGCTTCTTACGTGGAGGTAACTTCAAAAGAGACTTCCACCGTATCTGAGGGAACCCCCATGGAAGGCACCATTAAAGATATAGACACTGCCCGCAGTATTTTAACTATGGAAAAATCCGGCGGCACGGATATAGTACTGTCCTTAAAGAACAATGTTAAAATTAACGTAGACGGCAAAACCGCTTTACTGAGCGACCTTGCCGTGGGGCAGCCGGTAAAAGTTTATGTGATAGGTACGGACATAGTAAAAATTGAAGCGCAAAATATTGAGAAAAAGATAAAAGGTATTTTAAGGTCCATTATTACTTCCACAAACAGCATCCTTATCATAGACAATGAGGATACCAGCAAGCGGGAAAGCTACACCATAAGCAGCAATGTCAGTGTCAAAAAAGACGGAAAAAGCGCCGGACTTTCAGATCTTATACCTGACGACATGGCCACCATAACCATCGCCGGAAGCAAGGTGGTTAAGATAGAAGCCGAAAGCGCCAGAAAAGAGGTCAGCGGCACCATCAAGGCCATCAGCTTTTCAGGAAAAAATCCTTTGATCACTATAGAAGATAAAGATGGAAATAATAGAGATTTTGAACTGGATAAAGATGCGGATATAAGGAAAAATAGCAGGTCTGCCGACATAAAGGACCTTAGAAAAGGTGACGAAGTTGACGTTACCCTGGAATACAACAAAATTGTTGAAATAAGTGCAAAGAGCGTAAAAAGGGATATCAGCGGCACGGTGAAAGTTATAACCATATCGGATACACCAGCGGTAACCATAACGGATGAAAAAGGTGAGGATTACACCTTCAATATCACCCCCGATACTGAAATAGTAAAAGACAGAAAGGAAATAACCGTATATGACCTGCGGGCCGGATATTATCTTGACATGGAAGTAGAAGGCGATGATGCTGTGAGCATCGATGTCACCACCCGGGAGGTTCAGGACAAGATTGAAGGCACGGTGCTATACATTCATAAAGATGCAAAAGTTATAGTAATAAGCGTAAAAAATGCGGATGGCACCAAAACCTCAAAGGAAATCCACTACACCGACGATACCGTATTTATGAAAGGTTCCAGTAAAATAAGCATTAGCAGGATTTACGAAGGAGACCAGGTAATTGCCACAGGGAAATATGACAGCGGCCTGTTTTTTGCGGATACCATCATAGATCTGACCATTTCCAACTGAGAAGAGGATGAGCCATGAAGACTCCAAAAGCCTCAAACAGACCGTCATTATTGACATTTGCATTCATGCTGGTATTGATTTACAGCATTGCTGCAAATCCTGAATATGTCTTTGCCCAGAGGCTTTCTGACATAGAGGGCAATTTCGCGGAAAGTGAAATCTCCATGCTCTTCGCCAGGGGCATTGTAACCGGAGCCGGGGCCAGGTTCTTTCCGGCAAGACCTGTGACAAGGGCAGAATTTGCAAAAATGCTTGTAACCACCCTGGGATATGGGGATGACGCTCGGGAAATTCAAAATTATTCAGGAGCGTTTTCCGACATTGACGGACACTGGGCGGCGGGTTATATAACAGAGGCATGGGAACTGGGCATAGTGAAAGGCGAAGGTGGTCGCTTCTATCCCGACAGGAGCATAAATCGGGCCGAAATGGTGGCGATGCTCCTCCGGGCTTTTAATGTGAAGGAAGGCAATGATGGTGAAAAAAGCCAGCAGGTACTTGAAAAATTCAGGGACAGGTCCTGGATACCAGTATGGGCCGCACCCTATGTAGCTGCTGCCGTCGAAAAAGGGATAGTAAAAGGCACACCGGAGGGGCGGTTCGAGCCCCTCCGGCCGGCTGCCAGGGCTGAAGCGGCAAAAGTCCTGGCGGCTATAGCTGCTAAAAAAGGATATATATATGACTACTTTGGTCTGCTTACGATAGCCGATGATAAACCGGGAGAAATAAATATAACAATAAATGGCAGTCCTGTGACATTCCGGTTGTCTCCAGACGCGGCAGCCTATAAAGGAGAGGAAAAAACGGACATAAAGGATTTAAATGGGAACAAGGTTTTTGTAATAGTAAATAACGAAGAAGTGGAATTTATTAAATATATCGAGGAATGATTACCATGCTCAGAAAATTGCAAATAATAATCATAATTTTAATGCTGTTATCACCTGTTCAGGTGCATGCCCAGGAAGAGGCAAATTTTGATGTAAATGCGGGAATGAAGGAAGCCCTGAGAGTTATAAGAGCGGATGTTTTCAGGGAAAATACAGGCGCTGATGGCCGTGGAATCAAGGTGGCAGTAATAGACACGGGAGTTGATGTCAGCCACCCCGACCTTCAAAAGACACCTGAAGGAAATATAAAGATAGTGGATTATGCGGATTTCACCGATGAGGGTCGTGTGGATACGAAATATTCCGTAGCTGCCGGGGGAAATACCGTGTCAGTTGAAGGCAAAGAATTTAATGTGGCCGGGATAATATCCAAAAGCGGAAAATTTCATCTGGGATTTTTGAAGGAAAGCCAGCTCAACGAGAGGGGATACATAAATCAGGACCTGAACAGGGATGGAGACAACAATGATTCCTTCGGTGTGCTGATCACAGATCCCATACTGCCGGGAATATACGATACCGTCTACGTGGATGGCAACCTGAATTCCAATTTTACCGATGACAAACCCTTAAAAGTATACAACAGAGGATTTCAATGGGCGAACTTTGGTAAGGATAACCCCGACACCGATTATGTTGAAGAATCGTCTTTTGTGGTTTCGGAAATAAGTCCCGGAGGAGATTTGGTAAGGCTGAGTTTTGATGGCAATGGTCACGGCACCCATGTAGCGGGGATAATAGGTGCCTACGGGACCCTAAAGGGTACCGCCCCGGGTGTGCAAATTCTGGCCATAAAGGCTCTGGGTTCCTCGGGAGATGGAAGTTGGGACAGCATCGCCAGCGCGGTGGATTACGCCAAAAAACACGGCGCCGACATTATAAACATAAGTATAGGCAATATATCATCTTCCGGAGAAGAGCAGATGGCACAGTCCAGACTTCTTAAAAAAATATCGCTTGACAGGAAGACACTGGTGGTAATGGCAGCGGGAAATACGGGACCAGGCCTTTCCACTGCCGCCGATGCCGGCGACAGTGGAAGTGTTATAACGGTGGGAGCCTATATGTCCTCTGCTCTCTGGAATATAAACTACAATGCACAGGTTCCTGGAGAAACCCTGTGGTACTTTTCGGGCATGGGCCCGGCCTCCAGCGGTTCCCCCTTACCTTCGGTGGTGGCTCCCTCCAGTGCTGTTTCCACAGTGGCAAGATGGGACAGCGGGGGATATTTTTTAATGGACGGCACGAGTATGGCTGCCCCTTTTGTATCAGGCAGCGCTGCACTATTACTGCAGAAAGCCCGGACGGAAGGCATATCCGTTTCTGCTGCAGCCTTAAAAAAGTCCCTGGAGAAGGGGGCAAGAAAGATAGATGGCTATGCTCCGGTAGAACAGGGAAATGGCCTGATAGATGTTGTTAAATCATGGGATATATTGAAAAACAACAGCCTGAAAGATCTTAACATCCGGCAGGTGGAAATCAAGCTGCCGGAAAGCCCGGGGTATAAGGGTGGAGTATTATTAAGAAATAAACTTGCGGGTAAGATAGGCATACTTTTGACCAACCTGTCCGATTCTCTTTTGAAATTGAAACTGGAGTCAGATCCGGGCTGGGTGAGGCTGAACAAAGATTATGTGCTTCTTCCCAGAGGTAAACCCCGCGAGATAATGCTTTCTTATGATTTTCCGAAACAACCCGGCCTTTACACTGCCAGGACAGCAGGATATTTAAAAATAGGTGAGAGTCCTGCGGTAGACTTTATCACCACAGCAGTGGTGCCATATAACCTGGCAAGTTCCGATTCTATGAGCTTTAAAAATTCTCTGCTGCCCGCCAGGTGGTACCGCTACTTTTTCAAAACTGCACCGGGAATGTCTGAGGTGAATTTCAGCCTTACTATATTGAAGGAAAAAAATAATGCTATCGGTCGGGGCCTTTTTTACATATACGCTCCTGACGGGCAAAAGGTGTTTGAAGATTATGCCGGATCGGATTATATGGCTTCACGGGATAGAGTGGCATTTACGGCAAAAAATCCGGCTCCGGGAGTATGGGAAGTCGTGGTAGTATCTGATTACAATTTGTCCGATTTTGGAGCGGACAGGACGTCCTATAACCTGTCAGTATCAGCATCGGGAGCTTTTACCGAAAGTGACTATGTGACTTTGTCCGCTAAAAAGGGACAAAAACAAATTTCCCGGGAAATATTGTTGAAAAATGGCAACAAAGCCTTTCGGGGACATGTGATAGGATTCGGCCTGGCAGAAGAAACCCGGGATATCGTGTCAAATCAGGTAGAGGTAAAGCAGGGAGAACTTACCTCCGGACCGGCTTTTACGGTGCCACCGGATGCCATGAGCCTAAATATTGAAGTGGAGCCCGTGGGGACTTTTAGCGGAGATGTGGACCTTTACCTGTATAAGAAGAACGATAAAACCGGCAAGTATGAGGAAGTCGCGTCCTCGGCAAGAGTCGATGTGGCAGAGGAGAAAATCAAGATGGTAAGGCCGTCGCCGGGAGAATATATCGCATATATTGATGGTTTTTCCATCCCCGGAGGTAATGCCGAGTTCAGGATAAAAAGACAGGTTCTGACGGACCGTAAGGACATTGCTGTTCAAGACCCTTTGACAGCGCATCCACCGGGGATGTCCTGGAAGGTAAAACTGAATATAAATGTGCCCGAAAGCGGAACAAATTTTATAGGATATCTTGCTGTAAAAGATGAAAGCGGGAATGAATCATCCTGGATTCCAGTAAAGCTCAGAGTGCAGGACCGGGAACTTCTGGTGCAGGTAATACCTGGAGGTAGCATCACCGTTCGGGAAAAAGATACCCTCAAACCGGTGGACACCAGCATCATTATAAATGGTATGGCATACCCGGTTAAAAAAGGAAGTGTCCGAATCCCGGAGCATGTCAAAATCAAGTCCCTGGAAATATATGATGACCGATATACTCCTGTTATCATACGGTATGAACAGTAGTATATAAAACATATTTTTATTAAAATTGCAAATAAATCATAGATGAAAGAAGGAAAAATTATGTTTGTATAGAATAATATTAATTGTATTTATCCGATTATTCTGGGGGTGGTGAATTCAAAAGCTAGAGAAAGTATATGGCGTAGATAAAGATTTGCCGATAAAGGGGGATAGAAGTCCTTGGAAAGATGCAAGGTGATGGTTGTGGACGACCAGCTATGGGTAAGGACCATGTTGCTGGAAGCTCTTAGCTCTTCGGGATATTTGACTTTTGGGGTCTCTAATGGCAAGGACGCTTTAAAAATGGTGCATCAGGAGAAGCCAGATATAGCCCTAATCGACATGACCATTCCGGGAATCGACGGCTTCACCCTTTTGGCACATTTAAAAAAGGAAAAACCCGATGTGGCCGCCATTTTTATGTCCGGTTCTTCCGATATGGAGTATATAGACCGGGCCAGAAGAGAGGGAGCCTCCGGTTTTCTTGTTAAACCTTTTGATATGGAGGAATTGAAAAGTGTATTAGAAGAACTTTCGACAACTTTAGATCTGGCATCGAGAGGGGAAGACAGATGGGAGAAGGATTCCGGGATGGGACCAATGATTTCGTGAAATATGCCAAAGCATTTGAGGAAATGTTCACGGATAATATACATACCATCAGTGAGGATCCGCCGATTCTGGTCAAAGAAGGAAAACATGTGGTGTACCTTGAAAATGAGAGTGACGATCATGATGAAAAAGAGCCTCTCGTTTTTGATGTCACTACTTCTCTGGTGGAGGATTCCGGTGGTAAACTTGGGGCTATAATAACTTATGAAGATAAAAATGAGCTTGAAAAGCTTCGTAAAAATATATCACGGCTGGAAAATATGACAGTAATGGGGGAACTGGCCGCCAGTGCTGTCCATGAAATAAAAAACCCCATTTTTTCCATCAGGGGTTTTTTGCAGCTTCTTGAAAGCAGCCTGATGCATGACGATAAACGAAGAGAATATACGAAAATCATGGTCAATGAACTTGACCGCCTGGCCAAGCTCGTAGATGATTTTCTGGCATTGACAAAAGAGCAGAGAAAAAAGTATGATAATATTTTTATAGATAAAATGTTAAAAGAAATCATCAAACTATTTAAACCCCGGTTTGATTTAAAGGGTATATCATGTCATATTAAGGCAGATGAAAAAACAATCCCGGTTTATATAGATGCGGACCAGTTAAAGCAGGTTTTCATAAATATCATTCAAAATGCCATTGATGCAATGCCATCAGGTGGAAATATTTATATAAATGTATACTCGGGAGTCAATACGGTAATAACGGAGATAAAGGATGATGGAACCGGTATAAAGAAAGAGAATATGAGCGAAATTTTCAAGCCTTTTTTTACCACGAAAGAAAGTGGTACAGGCCTTGGTTTATACATATCCAGAAGGATTATATCAAGTTTTGGAGGCACAATAAAATTTGAGTCTGAAGAAGGCCGTGGGGCAACATTTATTATAGAATTGCCAGGAGTAATTTAGATTTGGCCCGATAATGCAAACTTATCAAATATTGACGTTATAAGATATAAATGGTATAATAACTAACAAAAGGCAAATCCTCCTCGGTGTATCTATAAAAAGGAGGCCCGGCTGTGGGTCTCCTTTTTTAAAAATTTTTTTCGGGTGAATATTTTTCCCCTCCGTGCGCATAATCTTTGATAGAACCACACCTATCAGCTTTTCCCGCATAACTCCGTCAGAAGAAAAGGAGTGAAAATTTGTTAATTACAGAACTTGAGAAGAAAACCATAGCTGAACTACATGAAATTGCAAAGGAGAAAAAGATACCTGGATATTACAAGTACCGCAAGCGTGAACTCATAATCAAGATCATGGAGACCTTGGCCGAAGAACCCGGGGATACTATGGCCGAAGGCGTCCTGGAAGTTCTACCTGATGGATATGGTTTTTTACGCATTGAAAATTACCTGCCGTCAGATGATGACATATATATATCTCCATCTCAGATCCGCCGCTTCCACTTAAGAACGGGTGATATGATTTCCGGAAAAATAAGGCCTCCTAAAGAAGGGGAAAAATACAGGGCCATACTGCAGATATCCGAGGTCAATGGCCTGGATCCGGAACATGCAGTGGGGCGTTTCCACTTCGACTCGCTGACTCCCATCTTTCCCCAACCCCGGTTAACCCTTGAAAATGACCCCCAGGACCTTTCCACCAGGATCATAGATATCATTTCTCCCATAGGAAAGGGCCAGCGGGCCCTCATAGTTTCTCCACCTAAAGCAGGCAAGACCATGATGCTTAAAAAAATCGCCAACAGCCTCACTAAAAACCATCCGGATGTGCAGCTAATTGTTCTTTTAATAGATGAAAGGCCTGAAGAGGTCACCGATATCAGGCGTTCCGTGGATGGCGAAGTGGTAAGTTCCACCTTTGATGAACTTCCCGAAAACCACCTGAGGGTGGCGGATATGGTCTTGGAAAGGGCCCAAAGGCTGGTAGAAAGCAGGAGGGATGTGGTAATCCTGCTGGACAGCATTACACGCCTGGCCAGAGCCAATAACCTGGTGGTTCCTCCTACCGGCAGGACATTATCCGGCGGGCTGGACCCCAGCGCCCTACACAAGCCCAAGAGATTTTTCGGGGCAGCTCGAAATATTGAGGAGGGCGGAAGCCTCACCATAATTGCCACGGCTCTGGTGGAGACCGGTAGCCGCATGGATGATGTCATATACGAGGAATTTAAGGGCACCGGCAATATGGAAATCCATCTGGACAGGAAACTTTCCGAGCGCAGGATATATCCAGCCATAGACATAAAAAAATCCGGTACTCGCCGGGAAGAATTACTTTTATCAAAAGATGAACTGGAAGCGGTCTGGGTCTTGAGAAAAGCCCTGGCACCGCTGGATACTGTGGAAGCTGCCTCGACACTCATCAGCCGCCTGAAAAGGACCAAGACCAACCGGGAGTTTTTTGAAAATCTTGCCGCCACGGTAAACGAACTCCAGCTCACATAAATAAAAGAACTAGCGAGAACCATCTCGCTTGCACTAAAATAAATATCCCTTTGATTTCAATTTCTGGATATGCTGCTCAATCTTTTCCTCCAGGTCAATGTTATAATTTTCTTCCAGCACGAACATCATGGAAACGGCCACCTGGGCCACATCTAGAAGTTCCCTGGCCATCCTGTCCACCGCTTCTTTTTCCTCCATCCTAATTTTTTCACCGCTCCGGCCCCGGAATTTGCCAATGGCCTGAGCCAGCTCTCCGGCTTCCTCCATAAGCTTCAGAGCAGTGGATTCAAGAGTGGGAGTTAAGCCATTCAGTTTTGGCAAACTAATGACCTTGAAGCTGTTTCTGCCTTGTTTGTTCATATTAGTCACCCTACTTTTTGTGATATTATTTCGTCCTGGTTCTTTATAAGCCGGGAAGCAAGGAAAGTAAAAAATGCCGCCACCAGAAGGCGGGTTATAAGGAGAAGTGTGCCGCTGGCACCAAGGGCCATAAATATGGCCGTATCCTCAAAAACTGCGTGAGCCGAAACCAGAAAATAAGTAATGAGATAAAGGTCCCTTTTTGGGAGGTTGTCTTCCCGGGATGACCGAAAGATGACACCGGCTCCGTAAGATAGCCCTATGATGATTCCTATCACCAGCGGAAATCCCGACTCTTTTTTCATGCCATATATTTTAACCACAGGAGAAAAGAGGTCCGCAATTTTATTCAGGATCCCCATGTCTTTCAATATTTCCATGAATACCATGAGCGGGATTACAATAGTGGCGATTTGTTTTACCGACATGAAACTGCCCACTGCAGCTTCCTTTAAAATATCAACCATTTCAGTTCCTCCATAGAAAGTAACTAATGAGTCAGGGTGAGTCAGAGAACCGTCCCCTGACTCACCCCAATATAAGGTTGAATGCTATCCCCGACAAAATTGCAAGTCCTGCCCTCACGGCGATGACATTGATGGCTGAAAGGCCTATTTTTTTTGCCAGGGCAGTTTCCACAGGCAAACTATGACAGAAGGAAAGCATGATGGCCAGTACGGTGATTTCTTTTAAAGTGAGGGAAAGGGAAACCATTGCTCCGATGGCCGCATACAGGTTGACCACATTGCCCAAAACAAGGACAATGGCGGCTTTTCCGGGCAAACCGAAAACTCTCATCAATGGTGAAAATAAGCCGGATATAATGTCGAGCACAGGAGTGTGTTTTAAAAAAGTAACAACAAAATAGATGGGTATGACGATCCGTGCCAGTTGCCAGGTTACATCAATACCGGCCAGCAGTCCCCTCTTAATAGTGCCGGTAGAGAGAGATTTTTGAGCGTTTTGCAAGAAAAGTACCCCCGATTCATAGCTGTATTTTATCTAATAATCAATTATAACATATAATGTCAGGTATAGGAATATGGAAATCAATTTCCTCAAATTACCGTTTGGGGATAAATTTAGACCGTTCAGCATGAATTTTATACCGTTAAAAGTGATATTTAACAACATTTATATTTTCGGACGTATAATATATTTAATAATATATAAAATATTCGGCTAAGTGCGGAGTGAAAAAAGTATGATTCCGGATAAATATCTTGATATTCTGGAGAAAAGGCATAGAAAATTTTTCGATGTTTATAGGAATCACCGAATTGGTGACATGATTTTGGACCTATATACGGAATTCCATGTTAAAAATGAAAGGTTTTTTTTCATAGATGTGCTGGACGTGTATGAAGCCCATGAATACCGTTTTGTAAAAAGCTTTGCATCTCTGGAATTGCAAGATATAGAGGGTTTCACCGAATGGATGAAAGGTGAAATAGAAAATCTGGTAAAACCCGATACCACACACATGTGCACTACATTGACGGGGGTAATTATAGCGGAAAACGGTATAGATCCGAAGGTCGAAAAATATATAAACAGATATAAATACACCCGATATTTTAATTTTGGTATAAAAGGGTGGTGTGACATAAGGCTTATCGGGGTGGATGGAGTTTCTGACAGGGTTGTGGCAAATAAAAAAGGAAGAGAGGTGATCAAGGATTTTGAACCTGTCCTGCCACCTCCCGGTTAGATTAATAAAAAAAGAAAAAGGGGGATAACAATGAGTGGTATAATGTTACTGATTGGTGCAATCATACTTTTCCTGATAGCCTATACAGCGTATGGCGGTTGGCTTGCAAAACAATGGGGCCTTGATATTAAACGTGAAACGCCTGCCCATACCATGTATGATGGAATCGACTATGCTCCTGCAAAAGCACCTGTATTACTGGGCCATCATTTCGCATCCATAGCGGGGGCTGGCCCTATAAATGGCCCCATACAGGCCGCCGTATTCGGGTGGGTACCGGTGGCCCTCTGGATTGTAATAGGCAGCATATTTTTCGGTGCGGCTCATGATTTTGGTTCCTTGATAGCCTCTCTCAGGCATAAGGGAAAATCCATAGGAGATATTATCGAAGTAAATGTAGGTATGACAGGGAAGAGGCTGTTCCTGTTGTTTTCATGGCTGACCCTGGTGCTCATAGTCGCAGCTTTTGCAAATATAGTAGCCGATACATTTGTGTCAACACCGCAGGCGGCCACAGCGTCATTATTATTCATACCCCTGGCGGTGGCTTTTGGTTTCGCCGTATATCGCAGGAACGCGTCTCTTACTGTAAGTACTGTAATAGGTGTTATAATCCTGGCTCTCTGTATTGTCATAGGTTATTACGCACCATTATCCCTTGCAAAAACCACATGGATTTTTATTTTATCTATTTACATTATTGCGGCTTCTGTTATGCCCGTATGGATACTGCTTCAGCCCAGGGATTACCTGAATTCTTTCCTTCTTTACGGCATGATGATCGGTGGCATCGTGGGTATACTGTTGTATAACCCAAATATACAACTGCCGGCGTTCACCAGCTTTAAAGTGGGAACCCAGTACCTGTTCCCGATGCTGTTTGTGACCGTGGCATGCGGTGCCATTTCGGGATTCCATTCCCTGGTAGCATCCGGTACAACTGCAAAGCAGCTTGACAGGGAAGGAGATGCGAAACTTATTGGATACGGTTCCATGCTCATAGAGGGAGTACTGGCGACTATAGCCATAATAACTGCCGCATATCTGGCTAAAGACAAGTTTGCGGCTTTGATGAAGGGTGGTCCCACCAATGTTTTTGCCGATGGCCTTGGTACTTTTATGACAAGTTTCGGGCTTAATTTTACCATAGGCAAGACCTTTGCCGCTCTGGCTGTTTCAGCCTTTGCCATGACAACTCTGGATACTGCCACGAGGCTGGGAAGGTTTGCCTTCCAGGAGTTTTTTGAAAATATTTCAGAAGCAGGTGAAAAGGGGCACGTAGGGAGTCCCGCAGCAAAGTTCTTCGGTGATAGGTTCGTAGCTTCTTTAATAACTGTTGCGGCATCGGTAATCCTGGCTTTCACCAGCTGGAAGGTCATATGGCCCATATTCGGCGCGGCCAACCAGCTTCTGGCGGCTATTGCTTTGCTGGCGGTGGCGGCCTGGCTGGCCAATGCGGGTAAAAACAACAGCATGCTCATCATTCCAATGATATTCATGTTTGCCGTAACCCTGACAGCACTGGGTTTCCTCATCAAGGCCAATGCAGCTACAGGCAATTATCTACTGGTAGTATTTGCGGTGCTGCTGTTCATTCTGGCCATACTTCTCATTATTCAAACCTATGGTGTTTTGACCGGAAAGAATAAAAAAACAACCGTGGGGATGTAAAAATAAACCTATCGAAGCCTGCCGCAGGGCAGGCTTCAGGATTTACAAACGGTGTAATACAATACCCGGATAAAAATGGATTTATTGCTTTTGTCATAATGTGATATATTTAATATAGAAGTTATAATATATGGCGGCTTTCAGGAGATGAAAACATGATTCTTTCTATACTCATAAATCTTGTTAACAGGCTGGGCTTCTTTATAGTGATTGCATACCTGCTGTCAAGAAACAGGCCCTTTAAAAACCTGATACTCAAGAATGAAGTATCCCTGAAAGACAAGCTGATACTTTCGGCAATTTTCGGGGCATTCGGCATCCTGGGCACTTATCTGGGCATACCCATTTACGGTGCCATAGCCAACTCCAGGGCTGTGGGTGTCATTATCGGGGGGCTGCTGGGCGGACCCTTTGTGGGAATCCTGTCCGGTTTTATTGCCGGATTTCATCGCTGGGCCATAGATATAGGCGGATTTACAGCTGTGGCCTGTTCGGTGTCAACCTTTACAGAAGCCACCATAGCGGGATTAATTCATAGAAAATTAAAACACGGCAGAGTGGAATGGACAACAGCTTTTTTGATAGGCGTGGCTCTTGAACTTCTACAAATGGTTATTATTCTCGCTATAGCCAGACCTTTTAATGCGGCTCTGGAACTGGTCAAGGTCATCTGGTTTCCCATGACCGCGGTTAATGCGGCGGGTATAGCCATCTTCATAGTGATTGTGGAAAATATATTCAAGGAGCAGGAAAGGGCGGGAGCTTACCAGGCGCAGCTTGCTCTGGACATAGCCTCGGAGACACTGCCCTACCTTAAACGGGGCATGAATGAACTGTCTGCATATAAAACTGCAAAGATCATCTACGAAAAGGCCGATTTCGATGCGGTGGCAGTAACCGATGAAAAGCAGATTCTTGCCCACATTGGAGCCGGTGAGGACCATCATAAACCAGGGCATAAAGTTCTTACCGAGGCCACCCGCAGGGCTCTGGCCACCGGTGAGTGCCAGGTGGCCTCATCCAGGTCGGAAATAGAATGCCCCGATGAAAATTGCCCGTTGAAATCTGCCGTCATAGTGCCCTTACGGGAAGGGGAAAATGTTATAGGAAGCCTGAAACTGTATAAAAACCGTGAAAATAGCATATCCAGCGTGGATGTCAAGCTTGCGGAAGGACTGGGGCAGCTGTTTTCAACCCAACTGGAACTGGGAAGGGCAGAATATCAGTCCAGACTTCTGGCCAGAGCCGAACTCAAGGCACTTCAGTCTCAGATCAATCCTCATTTTTTATTCAATGCATTAAATACAATCATATCAATTTTGAGAAAGGACCCGGGCAGAGCCCGGGAACTGCTCATAGATTTAAGTGACTTCTTCAGGAAAAACTTGAGCATGAGCCTGGACCTGGTGCCCCTGGAACAGGAAATAGAACATGTAAAGGCGTACCTTGCCATTGAACAGGCGCGCTTCGGCGAAAGATTGAAGGCGATTTTTGAAATACAGGCGGGAATCGACATCCTGGTACCGCCGCTCATCCTGCAGCCTCTGGTGGAAAATGCGATAAAACACGGGCTTTTACCCAAAAAGAACGGAGGGACGGTCCGCATCAGTGCCAGGAATTTAGAAAAAGGTGTAGAAATATCCGTGATAGACGATGGCGTGGGTATGGAAGAAAGCATAGCCGAAAAAGTGCTCTCCCGTTCAGCCTGTCGCGATAAAATAGGTCTTTGCAATGTCAACGGCAGGCTTGAAAGCCTTTACGGCAGCCAAAGCCGTCTTGTCATATCTTCAAAACCGGATATGGGTACGGAAGTGAAATTTTTCATTCCCACGCAAAAAGCAGGGAGGAACGATAGTGGAATTTACAGTGCTGCTGGTAGATGACGAGTCTCCGGCCCGAGAGGAGCTCCGGTATCTGCTGGAATCTTATACTGAAATAAAAATTATCGGTGAGGCTTCCTCAGGGCAGGAAGCCATCGAAAAAATATTGACTTTGAAACCCGATGTTATTTTTCTCGATATCCAGCTTTCCGACATGGATGGGTTTGAGGTGGCCTGGCAAGTATTCTCGGAAGGCGTGACACCGGTGGTGGTATTTGCTACGGCTTATGATGAGTACGCTGTCAGAGCGTTCGAGATAAATGCCCTGGATTACATTTTAAAGCCCTTTTCGGAAAAAAGGCTGGATAAAACCGTAAAAAGGCTCTTCGAGGTATTCGGGGAAAGAAAACAGAAACAGGAATCACTCAAGGTTTCGGAATATCTTCAAAAGACCAGAAAAACAGCCTGCAGCAAGCTTTCACTGTGGAAAAACGACAGGATTTACCTGGTGTGCCCTGAGGAAATATGCTATTGTGAAGCCATCGAAAAGGGAAGCAAAATAAAGACTGAAAAAGGGGAATTTTTGAGCCCCTATACTCTTTCGGAACTGGAGGAAAAGATAGGAAGCCCTGATTTTGTTAGGACCCATAAGAGTTACCTGGTGAATTTTGACAAGGTGAAAGAGATTATCCCGTGGTTTAACGGCACCTTCATCCTGTCCATCAAAGGCTATGAAAAGGATGAGGTCCCGGTCAGCAGGAGGCATGCCAAAGAAATAAGGGAAATGTTTGAAATTTAAGTTTGAGTTTTTACCGTTTAAGATAGTGAAAAGACCGCCCGGGTCTTTTTTTTTGCCTTTCGGCGCAAAAATCGACAATAATGTATGTTTTTGATTTAAAATAAAATTAAGAAAGGTCCGCTTTGGCGGAACTAATAGAAGGGGGTTTTTAAATGTTTTCATTTATAGGTTCCATTATCGTCCTTATACTGGGTTATGTCATTTATGGCGCCCTTGTGGAGAAAGTTTTTGGTGCCGATGAAAATCGAAAGACACCCTGCTATACGGTGGCAGATGGTGTTGACTACGTCCCTATGGATAAGTACCGCAACGCCCTTATCCAGCTATTAAATATCGCAGGCCTGGGGCCTATTTACGGTGCCATTTCCGGGGCGCTGTGGGGACCGGCAGCTTTTATGTGGATAGTGCTCGGAGGCATTTTCGCCGGGGCTGTACACGATTACCTGTCGGGCATGATATCGCTCCGAAATAACGGCGCCAATGTGCCTGAGCTGGCTGCAAAGTATCTTGGCGAAAAGAGCAGGATCATTGTAAACGTATTTGCCGTAGTGCTTCTTGTGCTGGTCGGTGTGGTATTTGTCAGCGGTCCTGCGGGTCTGCTGGCGATTCTTACTCCTGAGGTTTTAACAAAAAATGTGTGGGTATGGATAATTTTTGCCTACTATTTTCTGGCGACACTGCTGCCCATCGACAAGATTATAGGGAGAATTTATCCCATATTTGGAGCCATATTGCTGATAATGGCGATTGGAATCGGGGGATCTTTATTATTTGAAGGTTATAAAATACCGGAACTCACCTTTGCAAATCTTCATCCAAAGGGAGCGCCGCTCTGGCCGCTGCTTTTCATCACCATAGCCTGCGGAGCCATAAGCGGTTTTCATGCCACACAATCACCTATAGTTTCACGCTGCGTAAGAAATGAAAAAGAAGGAAGATTTATTTTCTATGGAATGATGATAGTCGAATCCATAATAGCCCTCATCTGGGCTGCCGCCGCCATGAGCTTCTACGGCGGAACGGCAGGCCTCGCCAAGGCTCTGGCAACTCCTGCAGGCCCCTCAGCGGTGGTAAAGGAAGCATCTTTTGCCATGATGGGAGCTTTTGGAGGAATACTGGCCATACTGGGCGTTGTGGTGCTTCCCATAACTTCAGGCGATACTGCCTTTAGAGCGGCAAGGTACACCATTTCGGAAATGCTTAAACTGGACCAAAAGCCCATTGTGAACAGGTATAAAATAACAATACCGCTGTTTGCTGTTGGTATAATACTTTCTCAAATCAACTTTAACATTCTTTGGAGATACTTTGCATGGTCGAATCAAACGCTGGCTATGATAATGTTGTGGACAGGCGCCGTATATCTTGTAAAAGAAAACAAGCTGCATTGGATTGCCACAATACCTGCTACATTCATGACGGCCGTCAGTGTGACATATATATTCCAGGCGCCGGAGGGCTTCGGCCTTCCCACCTCGGTATCGTATCCCATAGGTATAATGGCCGCCGCTGCAGCATTTATCTACTTTTATAGCAAAACAAGATATTTTAACGGAAAAATAAAAGTAGCGGAGCAAAAAATATAGATAGATTTGAAAAAAACCTTTGCATAAGCCCACCTGATTGTGGTAAAATAGTCAAGGAAAACTTTTTGAGGAGGTTTTATCCTTGAAGGTATATGTAGATCAGGATTTATGTATCAGCTGCGGACTCTGCATCGATACCTGCCCGGCGGTTTTTGACTGGAACGATGACGGTAAAGCTCAATCAACAGTAGACGAAGTGCCCGCCGACGCGGAAGACGAAGCAAGAGAAGCATTGGAGAACTGCCCCTCGGAAGCTATAAAAGAGGAATAACCAAAAAAATTGAGTTTCATCATAACGATGGAACTCAATTTTTTTGTCAACAGGTTGGGGTCAGGCCCTTTTATTGAGCAAATTCCTGGCGACAGTCTATAAAACCCGCATTTCGCACCCTTCCATATGCTGAACCATCAATTTTTACTAAAACGACAAAAATCTCATTCAATAAGATAATGCGAATGTTCCCTAATCGAAGTATAAATCTCCGGTGTTAAACCGACTAAAGAAAGTATCCTACTTCCTGACATTCATTTAGCAGTTGCTCTTTAAATTCTCCGGCATATTGTTTCTTTATCGTTTTTTCTCGATAAAACCTAATTGGTGGGAAATTAACGACGCATATTGTTGTAGCTTTTCTACAAAAAAGTTAATTTTGTCTTCTGTCATACGAAAGATCGGGCCAGCTGCGCTTAATGAAGCAATAATTGAACAGGTTTGGTCATAAATTGGTACGGCAATTTCCATGGAAGTTGGCCATAATTCTTCTTTGCTAATAGAAAATTTGTTTCTACGTATGAAAAGTATTTTTTCCCATATCTCTTCTTTTGACACCGGAGTCTTATCAGTAAACTTCTTTAGTGGTTTATCTAACAAAGAATTTATTTTTTCATCAGCCAAACCAGCAAGCAATACTCGCCCACTTGCCCCAGCATACAAAGGAGCCCGTCTTCCCTTGGCGGTATACAACCGAAATACTTGATCAGGATCAATTTTTTCAATGTAAAGTGCCTCATCTCCGTCTCTTACTACGAGTTGTATTGCTTCATTTATTTGATCTTTTAATTCTTTCATAAACGGAAGAGCGACCTTATTTAATTCAATATTCTCATAAACCTGCATTCCTAATTCAAACAGTTTAATACCCAGTTGATAACGACGATCCGATTCATATTCCTTGCTCCGAGTTACAAAACCACATTTTTCAAGTGCACAAAGTAGACGATATACACTAGCTTTAGGATAACCCGAAAGGCGAGAAAGTTCATTTAGCCCAATAATAGGCCGATCAGTAGTAAAGTAATTTAATAACTTTAAGGCTTTTATAACTGTATTATCACCGCTCATATAAAATCTCCTTTGTTACGAAAATATCAACTATAACAATTTTAACACAAAAAATTTTTTTACGTCTAGAAGGAATTTTACTTAAATATGTAGAATATATTATAAATAAACCAGTGGTCCGAATAGTAAACCAATAGGGGGCGGCGCCTTGAAAATTGATATATGTTGTGATATGGGTGAAAGTTTTGGTAGTTTTCGGGTGGGGATAGACGATGAGGTAGTGAAGTTTATATCTTCAGCTAACATCGCGTGTGGTTTTCATGGTGGGGATCCCATGGTTATTGATAAAACAGTTAAAATTTCTAAAGAACACCATGTAGCTGTTGGAGCTCACCCCGGTTTTCCCGATTTATTAGGGTTCGGCCGGAGAAATATGGATCTTACCCAACAAGAAATAAATAATTATGTAATTTACCAAATTGGTGCTCTTAAAGTTTTTGCAGAAGTTAACGGAATTGCGTTACAACATGTGAAGGCTCATGGGGCACTTTACAATATGGCGGCGGTTAATGAAACAGTTGCCCTTTCTGTGGCCGAAGCCATTGCGTCAGTTGATCCGAATTTAATATGTGTTGGTATGGCAAACACAGCAATGCAACGTGCTGCAGAAAAAGTTGGATTGAGATTTGCATGCGAAGTTTTTGCCGATCGTAACATCAACCCAGATGGGACATTAGTTTCTCGAAAACTTCCCAATGCAATGATTTATGATCATGAGGTAGCTTGTGCCAGAGTACTAAGGATGATCAAGGAAGGAGTTGTTGAAGCTATAGATGGAAGTCTGTTACCAGTAAGAGTAGACACTATTTGTGTTCATGGGGACAATCTGGAAGCGGTAAAATTTGCACAAACTATCAAAACTGCTTTAGAAGAAAATGGTGTGGAGGTTACCCCTATGGGAACTTTCCTCTGATGGGGGCACATAGTTATGTATGAAAAACCTAGGATATTGATGTGCGGTGATAAAGCTATCGTTGTAGAATACGGTAATGAAATTAGCGAAGGATGCAATAAACAAATTATAAGTTTGTACAGGTTTTTGGTTAGAGAAAAAGTGAACGGCATTGTGTCGCTAATCCCTACTTACAGGTCTTTGTTAATAAAATTTGAACCCACACAAATATCCTTTCAACAATTAGAGGATATTCTTAGCCGTTTCAATCCAAAAGAAATTGAAAAAGATTTTAATCCGTTAGTAATAGAAATACCCGTGGCTTATGGAGAAGAATTTGGGCCTGATTTACAGTATGTGGCCGAATTTCACTCTTTGACGAATGAAGAAGTTATTCAAATTCATACAGAACCACTATATCGAATCTATATGTTGGGTTTTATTATAGGGTTTGCTTATTTAGGAAATATGTCTGAAAAAATTGCAACCCCACGCCTTGATAAACCCCGAACGATTATCCCCGCAGGTTCTGTGGGAATTGCTGGTGCGCAAACCGGAATCTACCCTCTTGATAGTCCTGGGGGGTGGCGGTTAATAGGAAAGACACCGGTCAGACTATATGACCCACAAAGAGAAAGACCGATTTTATTTCAAGCCGGTGATTATGTTCGATTTAAGCCAATTAGCCGTGAAGAATTCTTCGAAATTGAAGAAGAGGTTAAAAAAGGATCTTTTCAAGTACGAACCTATCCGTATAGCTAATCTATGAACAGCACAAGTGAGGGATATAATTGAACGTATTCCGAGTAAATCAGCCAGGCATTTTTACCACAATTCAAGACCTTGGTCGTTTTGGATATGAAAATCAAGGGGTGCCGGTTGCCGGAGCAATGGATGAATTTGCGTTTCGAGTTGCAAATATATTAGTTGGTAATAATGAAAACACTCCTGCCTTGGAGATAACTTTATTGGGCCCCACTTTGGAGGTGCTAGAAGATACAATCGTGGCCGTAACTGGTGCTAAAATGACGCCCTTTGTGAATGGAATGAAACGGGATTGTTGGAGTTCCTTCCCTCTTAGAAAGGGTGATATCTTATCTTTTGATTATCCCTCATCAGGCGCCCGTGCGTATCTATCTGTTGCCGGAGGCTTTTTAGGAGAATTTGCATTAGGAAGTTACTCTACATACACCAGGGGAAAAATCGGCGGAATACGTGGGAGACGCCTCGAAAAAGGAGATATTTTATCTTGCAGGTTTCCTCTTCAGTTCCCAAAAACGCAAATAGTACCCAACGAATTGATTCCGGTATATTTATCAGAAGAAGAGGTGCGGGTTATCATCGGTCCTCAACACGATTACTTCTCACATGAAGCAATTGAAAAATTTTTGAACTCTATATTTACGATTACTAAAGATTCGGACCGAATGGGGTATAAATTGGATGGACCGGAAATCAGGGCAACGGGAAAACACGATATTATTACAGATGGATTGGTGCCTGGCGCAATTCAAGTTCCTTCAAATGGTCAGCCCATCATAATGATGAAAGATGCGCAAACTACCGGAGGATATGCAAAAATTGCGGTAACGATTACAGCGGATCTATCTAAACTGGCACAATTAAAACCCGGCGATCGGGTGCGCTTTAAATCAGTTGATATTAAAGAGGCTTATAAGGCATTAAAGGATCAGGAAAGAGTTCTTAAAGAAATCTACCTCCATTTAAGACCAATCAAATTTTATAATCTAAAAATCAATGGTAGAAGTTTTGAGGTTAGTATCTCCCAAATATAAAACTAGTTATGACAAATTATTTCCGGTTACTCCGAATGTTTTAATGTTAAATAAACTGAGGAGGTGAAGGCCTATGGGTGCGTAACAATTGATGATCTTATTAAGATGCTTTAATTTCAAAAAAGGGGGCATGGAAACATGATTAACTGGACTAACACTATCATCATTGGCGCATTTATATTGGCTAATAGTGCTGTGGGTTATTACTTTGGAAAAAAACAAACTCAAACAAGTGAAGACTTTACCGTTGGCGGACGTAAAATGGGAACAGCTTTTTTATCTGCAGTCCTTATTGCCACTTGGGCTAGCAGCTATACCATTTTGGCCTGTGCAGAAACAAGTTATTTGAACGGTATTAGTGGCACTATTTGGTACGCTTTTGCTGTTGCTTTCCCTATCTTGTTTTATGTATTCCCCATGCGTCTGGCAAAAAAAATTCGACAGGTTATACCGGAAGGGCATACCGTAGTAGAGTTCATTTCAATGCGATTTGACAATAAAATGCAACAACTGGCGCTTATTGTGATTCTTCTTGGAAGTGTTGTGGAAATTGTTGCCCAAATTTATGGGCTTGCACTTGTCTTTTTCCCATTTTTGGGAATCCCTATTAATATTAGCATATGGATTATCGGTTTTGCTTTTATTGTATATGTTTCCACCGGTGGTCAATGGTCGGTGGCTATAACCAGTTTCTTACTTCTGATTGTTATCTGTATCTCCTTGCTTTTGACAATCTTCTCCGGTATGTCCGTAGTTGGCAGCCCGGCAGCCATTGCTACAGCTCTCCCTGCTACTCATCATAACTTCTTTCAGTGGGGACTTTCCAGCATGATTAACTTCTTCCTGGCACTTACTGCTTTGACTCTTACAGAGCCCGTAATCTGGCAGCAAATTTTTTCAGGAAAAAATGATAGAGTAGTTGAGACTTCAACAAAGGTTATGGCTTTAGGATGGGCTCCCCTAGCCTTAGGCGGTGGTGTTATTGGTTTAATGGCAGCTAAGTATTATGGGGTTGGGAAGTTAGCTAATCCCGCTTCTGCCTCAGTGCAATTTGTGAATGACGCTTTGCCTTCTTGGATTGGCGTGATCTTCATGATTGGTTTGACTGCTGTAATTTTGTCGACCGCAGCTAGCTATCTTTCTTCGGCAGTATCTATTGCTGTGGTTGATATTTTGAAAAAATATTTTAGACCTAATGCAACCTCCGAACAACAACTTCGTTTTGCTCGTTGGGCAACGGTTGTTATGGGTGTTGCTTCCATCTTGATTGCTTCTTATGCCCGCTCAATGGTAGAATTGTTGGTTATCCAATCAACTTTTAAAGTATCCATTCTATTCCCCTTGATTTACGGACTTTATGTTAGCAAAGAAAAGTTCACTCCCAATGGTGCATTCATTGGCACTTTAGTAGGACTTGTTGCTGCGATGCTGGTTTATGCTACAAAATTTACCCCGTTTTCATGGATGGGCTTCGATCTATTTGCTACACTATCCGCCTTGTTCCTATCAGTTATATTTTCTTTGATTGTGTCCATAATGGAATGCTCCAGCGGAAAATCAATCGGTCAAAAAATCTCTTAAACGAAGGGGAGGTATGAACAATGACGCAACCCGTATGGTTCTTGGGAACAACCGCTTTTTATGCAGTGGTTATATTAAGTTTGATTGGTGCGTCTGGAGTAGCCTTGTATCTATCAATTGTCGGATGGATTGAACGTAAAGAGTTACTTAAGTAAATTGGGGGATAGATAATGAATAAGATCATTTTACTAACCGGATTCGAACCATTTGGTGGGGATTCGATAAACCCTTCGCTAGAAATTGCGAAGAATCTTCAAGGAAAAGATTTTGATGGATTTATCGTTAAGGCGTTGGAGGTTCCTGTTCGTGATACAAAATGTTTAAATGTAATGGAAAATGCGATCAAAGAATATCAACCGTCAGTTATTATAAGTGTAGGGTTGGCATGGGGAAGGTCAGCAATTTCATTGGAGAGGATCGGCATCAATACAAGAGATTATCCAATTCCTGACAATGATGGCCAGCAACCGATCAATCAGCCGATCGATCCTGAGGGGCCTGCAGCTTATTTTTCAACATTACCGATTCGAGCTATTGTTAAGGAACTCCGTGATAGTGGCATCCCTGCCTATATTTCCAACACAGCAGGGACCTATTTGTGCAATCAAGTTATGTACGGGACTTTAAACTACATTACAAAAAATCAACTGCCTATTAAATCTGGTTTTATTCATATACCATATCTTTCTTCCCAGATTGCACAAAAAGGAGAAATAATCCCATCTTTGCCATTTGAGACATTAGTAAATTCAATTGAAATAGCAATAAAAACCTCAATTAGGCAACAAGAAGACATTCTGTTAATAGCAGGTGCGGTAAATTGATATGATCTGAAGAGGCAATAGCCTCTTCACAGACTGTCGACAAAGTAGCTGTCGACAGTCTTTTTTGTAAAAAGGGTATAAAAATGATCATTTTTATAGTAAAATTAAAGAAATAAAAACATACGGTGGGGCGATGAAATGTTAACGAAGAAAAGACGAGAAATAATAGAGCAGATAGAATTAGTAAGCATTGATAGCTTAGTACCTAAAGACCATCTCCTCAGGACAATAGAAGAAAGCATCAACTTTAACTTCATATATAACGAAGTAAAAGACCTATACAGCGAAAATACAGGCAGACCCAGCATTGATCCAGTGGTATTAATAAAACTGCTCATGCTCCAAGCACTGTATGGAATCCGCTCTATGCGCCAAACCATCAAAGAAGCAGAAGTCAATATGGCTTACCGCTGGTTTCTAGGATATGGGCTCCAAGAAAAAATACCTCACTTCTCGACTTTTGGAAAAAACTATGAACGGCGGTTTAAAGAAAGCGATCTATTTGAAAAGATATTCGAACGAATATTAAAAGAAGCCATAGAGTGCGGGTTTATCAAAGAAGACGCGGTATTTATCGATGCCACCCACATAAAAGCCAGTGCCAATAAGAATAAATACATAGAGAAAGTTGCAAAAAAGCAGGTACAAAAATACAAGAAAGAACTTTTAAAAGAAATCAACGCCGAAAGAGAAGCCAACGGCAAAGAACCGTTTGAAGAAGATGACGATGAAGCTAGCGGCGATGCCGAAGGAGGAAACAGCTCCACCAACGGAAAACGAGTAAAGATAAGCACCACCGATCCTGAAAGCGGCATATTCCAAAAAGGAGAAAAAGAGCGCTGCTTTGCCTACACGGCTTCTGTAGCCTGCGACCGCAACAACTTCATCCTTGGCTTCAAAATAGCACCTGGAAATGTACACGACAGCCAGGTATTCTCCGATCTTTTTCAAGAAGTAAACGATAAATTTCCCGAAATAAAAGCAGTAGTGGTTGATGCAGGCTACAAGACCCCGGCATATGCAGAGAAATCATTGAAGCGGAAATACTTCCTGTCATGCCATATAAAAGGCCAATGACCAAAGATGGCTACTTTAAAAAGAGAGAATACGTATATGACGAATATTATGACTGCTACATATGCCCTAACAACCAAGTATTAAAATACAGCACCACCAACCGGTCAGGATACCGGGAATACAAGAGCGATCCACAAATATGCCGGGAATGCCCCATGCGTTTGAGATGCACACAGAGCAAAAACTACACGAAAGTGGTAACCCGGCACATATGGGAGCACTATGTGGAAATAGCAGAAGATATAAGGCACACCGAATTAGGCAAAGAATTATACAAGATGCGCTGCCAGACCATCGAGCGGGTATTTGCCGATGCCAAAGAAAAGCATGGTATGCGTTATACGAATCTAAGAGGCTTGAGCAAAGTAGGACATTATCTCACGCTTCTTTTCGCATGCATGAATTTAAAAAAGCTGGCCATGTGGAAGAGAAAACGTGGGATGTTTCCACCGGCAGCCCCTGCTTTGCATTCATTTTTCTTTATGATTTTAAAATTTTTTGCTTCAAATAAAAAACCGCTTTTAGGTTGTGCGTTCTAAAAGCGGTTTTTGTCTACAAGCTGAGCTACGGAAACCGTAGCTTATTTTTTCAGTCTTTTTTGCTTCATCAATCGCTTTAATAAAAATTTTAAAAGTTACTACCTACATTTCGCACCCTTCCATATAATGGACCAACAATTTTTACCAAGTGAAATATAGTTACCTAAGTTGTTCCCATATGGCGGAGATAACCGGTGCTGGGCCTGCGTTAAATATTTTCATTTTGTTTATCATAACATCACCAGTTATCATAATACAACAATTCTGATAAAAGTACAAGTCTATTTCTTTCCAATTGAGAGGTTTTATGAAAAAAGTTTTTTGAAGGGAATTCTCTTTAAAAAAATATCTGTTAGGAATTCAAAGGGGTGCGAAAAGTGTGATAAAAAGTTGCATGAAAAGTTATAGAAATAAGTCCGTTTAAAGAAGGAATATTATGTTTCATGTAGAATATATATATTAATTGCGAAACGTAGTATCATAATATGAAACAAGGAGGATTTTTATGGATAAGTTAAAAGTTATGCAGCGCATCATGGACTGCGGCATTGTGGCCGTGGTCAGGGCCGACTCTCCCGATCAGGCGCTGAAAATCGCCGATGCCGTAAAAGCCGGTGGGGTGGAAGCCATTGAAATAACTATGACGGTGCCTGGAGCCATTGATGTAATAAGGGAACTCAAGAAGGCTTATCCGAAGGGAGAGATACTCATCGGGGCAGGCACGGTGCTGGACCCGGAGACCGCCAGGGCTGCCATGCTGGCAGGAGCCGAGTTTTTTGTAAGCCCCTACTTTAACCCCGAGATGGTAAAGCTGTGCAACAGGTATCAAAAAGTTACCATGCCGGGAGCCATGTCTATAAAGGAAGTGGTGGAGGTCATGGAATCCGGTGCTGATTTTGTAAAACTATTCCCCGGCAGCGCTTTTGGGCCTTCCATGGTTAAGGCCATCATGGGACCGCTTCCCTATGCTCCCATTATTCCCACCGGCGGTGTGAGCCTTGAAAATGTAGGCGAGTGGATTAAAGCAGGATGTGTGGCCGTCGGCGTCGGTGGAGAGCTCACCAAAGGAGCAAAGAAAGGAAACTATGAAGAAGTCCAGGAGACCGCCAGGAAGTTCGTGGAAGCCATAAAAGAGGCACGCAATTAATTTGAGGTTCGAAGTTCGAGATTCGAGGTTAGATTTAGCAGGATATGGCAAGGTCAAATCCCTGGAAATTCAAGCTGAATTACATTAAAAATAATTTTGAAAGGAGAGCGTTGCTATGCCCAATAAAATAGTTACTTTTGGTGAAATCATGCTGCGGCTTACACCACCAAATTACCTCAGGTTTGTGCAGGCCGATTCCTTTGATGTGACTTACGGCGGTGGAGAGGCCAATGTGGCGGTATCTCTTGCCAACTACGGTGAAGATGCCTACTTTGTGACAAAGGTGCCGGACAATCCCATCGGACAGTCGGCCATAAACCACCTTCGCCGCTATGGTGTGCATACCGATTATGTGGTGAAAGGTGGAGAGAGGCTGGGCATCTACTTCAACGAAATTGGCGCATCTCAGAGGCCATCTCTGGTGGTCTACGACCGGAGCCATTCGGCCATAGCGGAATCCAGCCCCTCGGATTTTAATTGGGAAAAGATTCTAGCAGGAGCAAAGTGGTTCCACTTCACAGGCATAACCCCTGCTCTTGGGGACAATACCGCCCAGGCGTGCCTTGATGCTGTCAAAACCGCTAAAAATCTGGGCGTTACCGTGAGCTGCGATCTCAACTACAGGAAGAAGCTCTGGTCCACCGAAAAGGCCGGTAAGGTAATGACAGGCCTTATGGAATACGTGGATGTAGCCATCGGCAATGAGGAAGATGCCGAGAAAGTATTTAATATAAAGGCTGGGACCTCCGATGTGACCAAAGGAGAGCTCAGCGAAGAAGGTTATAAAGACGTGGCAAGGCAGCTCCAGGAGAAGTTCTCTCTGAAAGGCGTGGCTATAACCTTAAGGGAAAGCTTCTCGGCTTTCGACAACGGCTGGTCAGCCCTCTATTACGATGGTAAAGAATACTACAAGTCCAGAAGATACCAGATTCACATTGTTGACCGCGTGGGCGGCGGCGATTCCTTCGGTGGCGGATTAATCTATGCCCTGTGCAATGGTTATGCTCCCCAGGATGCGGTGGAATTTGCCGTGGCGGCATCCTGCCTGAAACATTCCATCGTCGGCGACTTCAACCATGTGACATTGAAAGAAGTTCAGACCCTGGCCAAAGGCGACGCCTCCGGCAGGGTGCAGAGGTAAATAAGAAATTAGATAGAATTATAACGCGGGAAGGACTTGTATAGGCCTTCCTTTTTTTTAACTAGATTGATTATGAGTTAAACATGATGAATTATGATTTTAGCCTTACCGCATATGGCGCAGCACTTTTTTTATTTTATTTTTTTTGTTAAAAAAATTTTAAGATTAAGCAGGAATTTTAAAATTAACATCGAATATATATTATAAAAATGACAACGATTGCACAAACGTTTCTACAAACCATTGCACAATCCTTATCAGGAGAGAAATGGTCTTAAAGGAAATTATTTCAAGTTAGAAACAATTATTGTAGATTAGCAAAACTCAATCCTTTAAAGCTTTAAGCAAGGAGGTTTTGAATTGGTCACTATCAAAGAAGTGGCAGAGAGGGCGGGAGTATCTACCAGCACGGTATCCCGGGCCCTCAGCGGCAAGATACCGGTAAATGATGAAACAAAGCAGAAGGTTCTTCTGGCTGTAAAAGAACTAAACTACCAGCCCAATGTGTTGGCACAGGGGTTAAAAGATGGTAAAAGCAGAACCCTGGGGCTTATCATTCCCAATGTGCGCAACCTGGTGTTCCCTGCAGCCATCCGCGGCATAGAGGATATGGCCAAAAAACATGGATACACCGTGGTCCTGTGCAACACCGATGAGGATGTCGAAACCGAAAAGTTTTATATAGACAATCTCCGGCGGCGCCTCATAGACGGATTTATCTTTTCCACCGCCCGCCCTGGCCATGAACACTTGTTGGAATTAAAAAGAGAGGGCTTTCCCGTGGTGTTTCTCATAAGGCAGATGGGGGAAGATGTGGATACCATAACCGTCGACAATTATAAGGGTGCCTATGACGCTACAAAATACATGCTGTTACGAGGTTTAAAAAATATAGCCTTTATAAACGGCCATATGGATATCTTCCTTTACCAGCAGAGGTTCGAAGGATATAAGAAAGCCCTGGAAGAGGCCGGGTTCCCTTTCAAAGAAGAAATGGTGGTCCATGAAGTCTATGGATGGGAAGATGGCTATCAGGCCATGACAAATCTCCTGAAAAAAAACCTCAAAATTGACGGCGTTTTTGCCACCAGCGACCCGAAAGCTATAGGGGTTATCCGGGCGATAAAGGACTTCGGCCTCAAGGTCCCGGACGATATTTCTGTCATGGGCTTTGATAACTCTGATATGGCACCGCTTTTAGATCCGCCTTTAACCACCGTTTCCCAGCCCTTCTATGAGATGGGGGCAAAGGCCTGTGAAAGGCTCATAAAGATAATAGAGGCCAAAAAGAAGCCGAAAGCAAAGGTGGAAGTTCTGCCAGCAGAGATAGTAGTAAGAAAGTCGGTTGTATAACATAGTGCAACATAGTGAGCACTTTCACATTGATTTTTCTACCAAATTAAGATAAAAGAAGAATTTTATATTTTATCAATGGATTTTCTATAAATTAGTATCAAAATGCGGAAAGGAGGGTAGATTTTAATTTCACAGATTTACATAATAAAGCAAATCATATCAAAAAATTGAGGGAGGATTGTTTTATGCATCTTAAAAAATTTCTTGTAATTTGTCTAGTTTTACTACTTTCAGTATCTCTTCTTGCAGGTTGTGGCCAGAAGGCCCAGCAGCCCCAGCAGAGCCAGAGCAATAGTCAACCTTCGGGTAGTAACCAGTCGGGTAGCCAGGATAAAATCATTATTAAGCTTGGCGACGTGCTGGCAGAAGATCACCCTCATACCCAGGCTTACCATTTCTTTGCAAAAAGGATGAGTGAACTCACCAACGGAAAAGTTGAAGTCCAGGTATTTCCAAACTCACAGCTTGGCAACCAGAGGGATATGGTAGAGGGTATGCAGATGGGTACCCTTCAGATGGGCAAATCCATGATGACGGTGCTCTCCGGTTTTCTACCTGAAGTTCAGGTATTTGACCTGCCGTATATTTTCAGAGACAGAGACCATTTTTATAAGGTTCTGGATGGCCCCATAGGCCAGAGCTTCTTGCATGAGAAATTGCCTAAGATCGGTTTAATAGGTGTGGCGCTCTTTGATGCAGGTGTGAGAAGCGTGTATAATTCAAAAAGACCTATTAAGACATTGGATGACATGAAAGGCCTTAAACTTAGAGTTCCTGAAAGCCCCATTTATATCGATATGATGTTCGCTTTCGGTGCCACCGGAACACCCATGGCAGTTGGCGAAATGTATACTGCCCTTCAGACCCATGTAATCGATGGCGCAGAGAACGCCCCTATATTTTATAATTCTCAGAAACACTATGAAGTTTCAAAGTATTTCTCATATACAAACCATATCATGACTCCGGACGTTTTATTGATGAGCAAAAAATTCTATGATACTTTGCCAAAAGATGTTCAAGAAGCAGTATTAAAAGCCGGACTGGAAGCCCAGCAGTATGAGAGAAAACTATGGCAGGACCTTGAAAATAAGACTATAGAAGAACTGAAGGCCAAAGGTGTAGAATTCAATGAAGTTGATACTACCCCATTTAAGGAAGCTGCTAAAAAGGTATGGGAAAAATACCAGGATAAACTGGGCAAAGATTTGATCCAGCAGATTGTGGATACGAAGTAAGATAAAGGGGTTTGGCTTGAGCCAAACCCCGGATTTTACTCCGAGGGAGGGATATTATGGAGGCTTTGAGAAAATATCTTATCAAGTTTGAAGAACACCTTCTTTTTCTGCTCATGGGGGTAATGACGGTAGTTACTTTTGCGCAAGTTTTTTTCCGGTTTGTGCTGAATTCACCTCTGGCATGGTCGGAAGAATTGGCAAGATATCTCTTTGTTTGGATAACTTTTATTGGTGCAAGTGTAGCCCTGCATCGATGGGGGCATTTTCAGGTGGATATAGTAGTAAATCTTTTTCCCGATAAAGTTAAAAGAATAACTGAAATAGTTGTTTATTTATTGATCATGATTTTTGCTTTTATCATGGTGTATTACGGATTTATTCTGGTTCAATACACTTCTACCCAGCTATCTCCTGCACTTCAGTTGAATATGGCAATACCGTATTTTGCATTGCCTTTGTCCGGCATACTGATCTTTTTTCACACTCTTGAAAGACTTTTATTTAAAGATAATGGAGGGAAAGGGGAAGAAAAATAATGGCCATATTATTCCTGCTACTGGCAGTATTTTGTCTTATGGGATTGCCTGTAGCCTTTGCCATAGCACTGGCTTCCACTTATGGCGTCATATCTGCAGGCAACATTCCGCTTATGGTAGTGGTTCAGAGAATGTTTACCCAGATCGATTCCTTTCCCCTCATGGCTGTACCCTTTTTCATGCTGGCAGGGAACCTGATGGACCGGGGCGGGATTTCACTAAAGATCATAAACTTTGCCAGTAATCTTGTAGGCCACATTAAAGGAGGCCTGGCAATGGTATCGGTGGTAGCCTCCATGTTTTTTGCCGGCATATCGGGTTCCGCATCTGCCGATAGTGCAGCCATAGGTTCGGTTTTAATTCCGGCTATGGAAAAAAAGAACTATGGAAAAAGCTTTGCGGCATCCCTGACTGCCACTGCCGGGTCCATAGGAGTAATAATCCCCCCAAGTATCCCAATGGTAATATACGCTATTACCGGAAGTGTCTCCATAGGCAAATTATTTTTAGGTGGATATATTCCCGGATTGATGATCGGTCTTGGTTTAATGGCAGTAAGCTTCTATTTTGCCATAACAAGGGGATACCCGGCAGAACCCAGAGCAAGCCTGAAAAGCCTCTGGAAAAGCTTTGTAGAATCCATATGGGCACTGCTCATGGTGGTAATAATTATGGGAGGAATCTTAACCGGGGCTTTTACTGCCACCGAAGCTTCAGTGGTAGCTGTCGTTTATGCTATCATTGTAGGCATGTTTGTCTATAAGCAGTTGAAATTAAGCGACCTTCCCAGGATTTTCATCGAAAGCGGTGTAACCACAGCGGTGGTAATGTTCTGTGTGGCCGCTACAGCCATACTATCATGGATTTTAACAAACCAGCAGGTTCCAGTTAAAATGGCTGCTGCAATTTTAGCTATTACGCAAAATCCAATTATAATATTGATATTAATTAATATAATACTATTATTTTTAGGCACAATTCTTGATACCACACCGGCTATTATCCTAATAGTTCCCATCCTGTTGCCTATCGTGACGAAGTTGGGGGTAGATCCCATACATTTTGGCCTCATAACTGTTACAAACCTGGCTATAGGTATGAGCACTCCACCGGTAGGTATTACTCTATTTGTATCGTCCGGTATCGCAAACTTGCCTATGTCAAAAATGTTAAAATCCTTAGTGCCCTTTTGGGCTGTAATGGTTTTCATACTCGGATTGATCACATTTGTTCCGGGAATAACCATGTATTTACCAAACAAGTTCATGCCATAAAGGAGGAAAACATAATGCCATTTGCTATGGTACTGGAAGAGTTCAATAAACCCCTGGTCTTGAGGGAGTTTCCTGAACCGGATTTAAAGCCTGGGGAGGTATTGGTAAAAATTGAAGCTGCAGGAGTATGCGGTTCCGATGTGCATATGTGGAGGGGAAATGATCCCAGGACACCACTTCCCATAATTCTGGGTCATGAAGGTGTGGGAAGAGTAAAAAAAATAAATGGAAAGAAAAGAACTGTCTTAGGAGAGAAAATCAAGGAAGGGGATATGATCCTCTGGAACCGAGGAGTTTCATGTGGCCACTGTTATTTCTGTTCGGTCAAAAAAGAACCTTCTCTCTGTACCAACAGGTGGGTCTACGGCATAAATGTGAGTTGCGGTGAGCCTCCTCATCTAAAGGGTTGCTATGCGGAAGAAGTGCTGCTAAGTTCTGATACGGATATTTTTAAGGTACCGGAGTCGGTAGACCCGGCGGTTCTGGTGCCTGTTTCATGTTCCGGAGCTACTATCGCCCATGCCTTTGATCTGGCAAAACCGGAAGAAGGAGATAAAATACTTATCCAGGGTCCCGGACCACTTGGCATTTTCGCCACTGCCTTTGCAAAGGCATATGGAGCCAGCGAAATCATCATCATCGGCGGTACTGAAGAAAGACTGGAGATGGCCAAGCGCTTTGGTGCCACTTTTGCTATAAACCGAAAGAAATTAAGTCCTGAACAAAGAAAGGAAATGGTTATGGAAAGGACCCATGGTCTGGGAGCGGACATAGCAGTGGAAGCTACCGGCCAGCCCGATGCCGTAAGCGAGGGTATAGACCTTGTACGCCGCGGTGGTAAATATCTAATGGCGGGTTTTGGAGACCCTAATGGTACCGTTACACTGGACTGCTATAAAGATATAGCCCACAAAAATATCAATATACAAGGGGTCTGGGTTAGTGATACAAAGCATACTCATATGGCCTTAAAACTTCTATTAAATAATTTGAACCTATTTTCCGAACTGGTAAGTCATCGGCTGCCGCTTGATAAAGCTAATGAAGCGCTGGAACTTATGGAGAGTAAAAAGGCAACAAAGGTAGTATTGACACCATAGATTTTAAAAGGGGTGAGAAAATGGCAGATATTTCTACAACTTATCTTGGACTAAAACTTGAGAGTCCCCTCATAGCCGCCTCTTCAGGTGTAACAGGAACTGTAGAGCGCATGAAAAGGGCACAAGAACAGGGAATCGGTGCAGTTGTGGTGAAATCAATGTTTGAAAACTCCATAAGCAGGGAATCGCCGACACCGCGCTTTAAAATAATAAATAGGAACCTAAAAAGTCAGAGGTCTTTTGTCTTTTATTCTTATGAACAGGCCAGTGAATTTGATATAGATAGATATGTGGAGGAGATTTATCGAGCAAAAAAAGAGCTTTCGATTCCGGTAATACCAAGTATAAATTGTATAACCGATGACGGTTGGAAGGAATATGCAAAGAAGTTGGAAGAAGCAGGTGCCGATGCTCTAGAATTGAATGTGTCATGTCCTCACGGTTCCATCATTTTTACGGGCAAAGACAATGTTGCTGATGAAATGATAAGGATAACTCGAATGGTAAGACAGACAGTGCAAATCCCTATAGCAGTGAAAATGAGTGCTCAGTTGACTGCACCTCTGATAGTGGCAAAGGGCCTTCAGGATGCCGGTACCGACGGAGTTGTGATGTTCAACAGGCTGGTGGGACTTGATATAGACATAGATGAGGAAAAGCCCATCCTTCACGGTGGCTATGCAGGTCATGGCGGCCCCTGGGCGATTCATTATCCTCTTCGATGGATAAGTGAAGCATCACCTGTTTTAAACATAGATATATGCGGTACCAGTGGCGTGGCAAATTACGCTGATGTGGTAAAGTATATACTGGCCGGTGCAAAAGCAGTAGAGTTTTGCACCGCGATCTTTTTGGAAGGATATATGATTATCAAAGAATTCAATAAAGGCCTGGGTGAGTGGATGGATAAAAAAGGATACAAGTCCATCGAAGATTTTAGAGGAAAAGTTTCCGGAAAAGCCATTCTTGGCACCAATGAAATCGATAGAAGGCATGGTAAAGTAGCATTGATTGATGAACAAAAATGTATCGCTTGTGGAAAGTGTGAAAAGGTATGTCTGTATGATTCGGTAGTGCCGTCAGGAGGAAAATTCAAGATAAAGGACACCTGCGATGGTTGCGGCATGTGTGTTCAGGTATGTCCGGTGAAAGCCATAGATATGGTAAAATATAGCAATGATTTTACTTGATAAAGGTTTGTTTTTATAATGTAAACTTGAATTGAGAGAACGAGGGATATGATTTGAAGATAAATAATATTGATTTTTTAAAGGGTACCGACTTTCCTGCAGGCAGACATACTCGAGTGTTGGTAGGCCCCGGAGCTCAGATCGAAGCTCAGAATTTTGTCATGGGGCATGTAACAATATATCCCGGGGGATGTGTGCCGTTACATTCCCATGAGCAGGAAGAAGTATATTTGATTTTAAGTGGAAAAGGCTTAATTTTTATTAATGATTTAAATCTACCTTTATTTTAAAAAGGAATATATAATATTTATTTATTTATGTCACTATGCAGCATAAATCTTTTAATGTTAAGACATGTAATTTTCCGGAGGAAGAAGATATGAAAATCTTAGATTGCGACATCCTTGTAGTTGGCGGCGGGGGTGCCGCCCTGAGGGCTGCCATAGCCGCAAAGGAATACAATAAAGATTTAAGGGTGCTGATTGCCACCAAAGGCAAGCTTGGAAAAAGCGGAGTCACCGCTACGGCCTGTTCCGACCGCATGGCCTTTCATGCCACTCTTGACCATACCGAGCCGGGCGGACCCGGCAGCTGGCGGTATCATGCCGACGACATATACCGCATAGGTGGGAAAGTCTCGGATTACAAACTGGCCGAGGGTCCTGGCCAGAAACGCAAAAGACGCCTTTGAATACCTGGATAAGCTGGGGGTACCCTTTGTGAAGAAAAACGGACTGCCGGACCAGTTTGTGACCGACGGTTCGGAATATGCCCGGGCGTGTTATACGGGGCCTTATACTGCCGTTCATATTGAAGAAGCTTTGATAAAAAGATTCGAAGAAATGGATATCAATGTGCTGGATTTTTGCATGGTAGCTCGCCTGGTGAAGCATGATGGGCGGGTGGTCGGAGCGGTGGCCCTGGATACCCGGGAAAAAGATTTGGAAAAAGCTGCTATAGCCATATCTGCCGGGGCAGTCATCCTTGCCACCGGTGGAGGAGGCATGATCTATGAACACAATGTTTTTCCAGCGGGTATGACGGGAGATGGTTATGCTCTGGCTTATGAAGCAGGGGCGGAGCTGGTGAACATGGAGTTCATACAGATAGGAATAGCTTCCGTCAAAACCAAATTTAACTGCTCAGGAAGTATGATGAGGGCTGTACCGCGTATTATCAACGATGCCGGCGAGGAATTTTTGAAAAAGTACTTTCCCGAGGGCACATCCTGTGAAGAAATATATAACACCTTATTTAAAAAGGGTGCCAGCTGGCCGGTTTCTTATGAGCACAAGACCCACATTATCGACATTGCTCTTTATAAGGAAATGAAGGCCGGACACAGGGTGTTCCTTGATTACGGCAGAAACCCCGAAGGATTCAGATTCGATATGCTCTCTGAGGAAAACCGGACCCGATACCGCCGGGAACAAACCCGTGATATTGGTGAACAAAAGAGAAACGAGTCCCCATTATACAGGCTGATGGAAATAAACGAGCCCTCTGTAAAATGGTTTTCGGACAGGGGCATAGATTTGACAAAAGGCGAGCTCATAGAAGTGGCAGCATGCGCCCAGCATTTCCAGGGAGGCGTGAAGATCGACGAACATGCCAGGACTACCGTGCCGGGATTGTGGGCGGTGGGAGAATCCGCCGGAGGCCAGCATGGAGCCAACAGGCCCGGCGGCAATGCCCTCCTTGACTGCCAGGTGTTCGGCAGGATAGCGGGAGAGGACGCTGCACAAGAGGTATTAAAAAAAGGTAGTAGTATAAATGATGCAACAGATTGCATCGATGCCGATGCCGGAAAGCTCATACAACTGCTGAATTCTGCAAACAGCGGTGAAATTAGCGCGGAAAAAATGCGAAAAAACCTCCAGAAGATAGTGGAGGGCGGAGCAGGAGTGGTGAGGACCGGCGAAGGACTTCAAAAAGCCCTGCAAGAACTAAAGGATCTTAAAATAAAAAAGCATTTTATCGATGAACACGGCTCAGCATATTTTATAGAAAATCAAAACATGATGATGGTGGCCGAAATGGTCCTGTCCGCAGCCCTTATGCGGGATGAAAGCCGGGGGCCGCACTTGAGGTTTGATAGGTATGATGATAACACTCCAATAGCGAGAAAAGATCCCGAATGGGAAAAATATATCGTGATTTATAAAAAGGGCGAGGATATGGTTCTTGAAAAAAGGCAGCCGATAATATCATCCTAGTAGATATAGTAAAAGCCCCATTGTATCATCTTTGGGGCTTTATGCGTATAAGAGCGAGGAATAAAATTCTTGTAAAAATATAAAAGCCGTTTATTTTATCCCCCACGGAGCCACACCAAACAGATAATGCGAGAATATAGCCAGGTCTTCCTTTTCATGGTTCATGATTATACACAAAAGGTCGATCACTTCCTGGTTACGGCTTGCGGCAATCTGTTCCTGATATTCGTTGATAGTTTCGGCTTCGAGCTTCACCGCCTCCGAAAGATAGGATATAGCCGCATTTCTTCTATCGGGGTCAATCTCAAGGTTGCCCTTCTCGGGAGCAGGATCGGTTATGACGAGTTCCACATCATGCTGTCGAAACTCCTGTGCCTGCACCGGGTCCAGCTTTGCCAGCATCCGCATCAGCAAAATTATGTGCTGGGCTTCATCCAGGGCTTCTGCCCTGAACACCTCCGAAAGTTCACCAGATAAATCTCTACTGGCCTTCATATAGTAATTGACCGCTATTATCTGCCTTATTATATCCCTTCGCAAAAAAACAAGTTCTATATTAACCGGACAATCAGATGGGATAACAGGCCCTTCTGACACCCAGGGCGGCTTAGGAAAAACAAAAATGGTTTTCGGCATGTATATTACCTCCCACGGTTATTTCCATTTTAATATATTATATGAATGCAAAACATTAAAGGATTTGTAATTGTTTTAAAATAACCGTCGAGGTTTAAAACTCGGGCTTCTCATCAACCATGGACACGAAAAAAAGACCCAGCAATGAGATTATAGCCGCCACATAAAAGGCAGAAACCAGGGAACCGGTCAAATCTCGGATGAAACCGCTCACCATGGGCGCTACTACTGCGGACATCATGCCGGAAAAATTAAAGACTCCCACGGCAGTGCCCAGGGCATCTTTGTTCATGGCGGCGGCGTGGTCTCCTGTCCATGCTATGGCTATCGGGTCCCAGGAGGATTTGCCGAAAATACCGTAGGCTATCAATGCGGAGATGATGGCCAGGGTTGAATGCATATAAGCCATGAGGAAGATGGTTAAAGCCCCCAGGGGAAACAGCAGCAGGGCCATTTTTTTTCTGCCGATTCTGTCGGAAATCCTGCCGGAGATGAGGGAGGGCATTATGGCGCTTATTCCGGCAATGGCTACGAATAAGCCGGCAAGTTCCATGCCGATGCCCCTTTCTTTTTGAAAAAAGGCGGCTCCCCAGGTGACCGCCACCCAGTAACCATAAAGGGCACAAAATTGGGCTAAGTTGATGAGCATGAGGTTTTTATTTTTTAGCACCTCAGCTATAGGGAAAGAAGAAGTTTTTTTGAGTTCATCGAAAGTGATTTCATTATTTGACCTATGCGAAGAAAGGCCGATGATGCGGGATTTACCATCGCTGCTTTTTTCGTCCGGGGCAAGGTCATCCGTTTCAGGGAGAGCTTTATAATAGATTAAAGCCATAAAGACGGTGATGATACCAAGCACTGTAAAGATTCCGCCGTAGCTTCTTGTATAAAGGTATATGGGGCCGCTCGTGGCAAGACCGATAATGAGCCCAAAGGACATACCCAGGTTTACTATTGCTGCGGCAGTAGCCCGGGCCTGGGGCGCTACGGTTTTCAACATGATGCCATAGGCGGAAGGATAATAAGCACCGGCGCCGAACCCATGTAAGGCCATAAGGAAAATCATCATGACGTAATTCCCGGTAAAAAGCCCAAAGCAAAGCAAAGCGAATCCGGAAATGGCATACATGGCGGTCAGAAGCCGTTTTTTGCCTATTCGGTCGCCCAGCATGCCCGAAGGTATCTGCATAGCCACATAAACAAGAAAATAGCTGCTGGTGATGGTGCCGAGCTGAGTGCCGCTGAGGGAAAATTTTTCTCCTATGACGGAAAGCAGGGGGTAAAGGGTGGTCCTGTCGGTGTAGAGCAGTGTCCAGCCGGCACACAGGAGTATCATAAGATTGATGGTCCGTTTATTAAAAAATTCACGAATAATATCCGCCTCCTTCAATAGAAACCCCAAAAGGAAAAATAGGGATGGCCCTATTGTTTCCGTATAATATATACTATCCCTTTCCAGGCCTTTAAGAACTGATCAACCCTGTACTCGCGCTTTACCGTTTCATGAGTAGGGGCTGCAGGGTCGTTTACTATCACATGATCCGCCCCGTTTTTTGTAGTAAATCCCCGCACCACTATGAGATGGCCGTCGGTATCCTCGATAGGAGCATTGTCGAGCTCACCTTTATCAAAACTTATACTGGCGATTACAGGCCTTCCCTCAAATATTTCTTTTCTTATGTCATCCAGACTTTCGAACCTATCCACGTAAGCTGTGAAACCCCGGCTTGCAGCAAAGGCGGTGTTGAAGGGCCAGTTGCCGTAGATCTTTGCGCCATTGTCAAATACCCCTTCAGCTGCATTCTCTGCAGAGATGTCAAGGCTGTAATATTGCATTACCATGGAGACCGAAGTGGGACTGCAGATGACATTGGCGATCTTTGGATTTTGCTGCATCTGGGATATCATGGGAACATCCAGGTCCTTTTCCAGATGAGTTTCCCCCGGTATCCTGTCGGTGTTGTTATAAGCAACAAAGGAAACCATGCGGACTACAGGGGAAACGGCTCCGTCGCCTAACAGGGCAACCCTGTATCTTATGCCATTTCCGCTGGCCTCACCGTTTAAGGCTATAGTGTCGATCATGACCCTGGAAATATCATCCTCCTGCTTTTTTTCACTTTCGGATTTGATCCCTGTACCCCAATTTGCGATAGTAAACCAGGAAGACCATTTGTCTCCAGAACGCACCTGGGCCTGGATCTTGATATATGTTTTTCCGGGAGTGTCGGCGTTCCAGGAAACCACGGCATATTTAAAAGGCGCTGTATCAAATGTTTGAGAAGTGTATGTACCTTCTTTCAGATAAGACCCATTCTGCTTTTCGAGCTCCAGCGCGCCATCTTCATGGGATGATACCCTGACGCCCTTCAAATCTCCCTTACCGAAATCCTCTACAGAAGTGTCCATGTGAAATGACCTGCCGGAGGATTGCTTAATACCGGTTTTGTTTTTGTCCATTTTGAAGAACCCCTTTCCTAAAATAATAATTGAAATTATTAAGATAATTATGATGAGAGGCATGTGAAATGTTTTTCCGGGTTTAATCAATATCAATACCCTCTTTGGAACCGGTATGTTGGTTTATTTGTTGACTTATACGGCATCACTTGTTTATACCGTTGTCCTTTAAGTATCAGATTAAAAGGAGTATAACATGATTATATTGTAATTGTATCAGAAAAGATAAAAGAATAATAGATTTAGAGATGTTTTTCTGAAAGAAAAAGGATTTTAATAATATATGTCGAAATGTATATAAGAGATTTATGAAACTGTATTTCGTATGATGGTACATAACCATTTACAAAATATCGGGAGGAAATCATGCCGCAGGATAATACCGTCCAATCCATTGAAAGAGCAATAAATATATTGGAAGAACTAGCCGAAGAGAAGGAAGGACTTGGGGTTACGGAACTTTCACGGCGTCTGAACCTTCATAAAAGTACCGTCCACCGCCTTTTATCCACTCTTTTAAGCCTGGGCTATGTGGAGCAAAACCCATACAGCGAAAAATATCGCCTGGGAATAAAGCTGCTTCACCTGGGGGGTGCCATCCTGGAGAGGATGGACCTCCGGAAGGAGGCCCACGATCTTTTAAAAGAGCTTTCTGATGAGGTCAACGAGGCTGTGCATCTAGTGGTTCCCGATGGTAACCGGGCCCTCTATATCGATAAAATAGATAGTAGCAGGACCATCCGCATGTACTCACAAATCGGGCGCAGAGCCCCCATGCACGCTTCGGCGGTGGGCAAGGCCATACTGGCTTTCTCTTCTGAAGATTTCGTGAGAAAAGTAATCGATGAGGGATTGGAGAAATATACTTCAAATACCATTACAGATCCCGGTAAACTGGTGGAGCACCTTAAAACCGTCAGAGCCCGGGGCTTTGCCGTGGATGATGAGGAAAACGAGGAGGGCATCCGGTGCGTAGGGGCTCCCATTTTTGATTACTCCGGCAGGGTTATTGGCGCATTAAGCATTTCAGGGGCTACAGTGACAGTGACACCCGACAAGGTAAAGACCCTTGCGGCAAGGGTCAAGGAATATGCAGCTAAAATATCCCGGAGGATGGGATGGCCATTGAATAAATAAAATCTAAATGCTAAAATGGAAGATGGGTTAAGATGGAAATTAAATGCTATTTGGATCCAACATTGACCAAATAAGTTGGTGCGTTAAAGGTCTTGTTTAATAATTTAATTTGGAGGTGTTTTGATTTGAACTTCGAATTTTTTATGCCCACCCGTCTTGTATTCGGACCGGGGAAGGTTAAGGAAGTAGGAACTTATGTAAAATTTATCGGTAAAAAGGCACTTATTGTGACCGGAAGATCCAGCGCAAAAAAGACCGGTCATCTTGATATGGTGACAAAAAGTCTGGAACAGGAAGGAATAAAATGGCTGGCATTTGATGAGGTGGAACCAAATCCCTTTACCACCACCGTCGAAAGAGGGGCAAATCTGGCCAGAGAAAATCATGTAGATGTAGTAATAGGCCTTGGTGGAGGCAGCGCCATGGATACTGCCAAAGGCATAGCTTTTATGGCATTAAACGAAGGCCATGTGGCCGATTACATAGCTGGGAAGCAGGGCGGGGATGTGCTTCCCATTGTACTTATTACCACCACCGCCGGAACAGGCAGTGAGGCCAACAATTATGCAGTGTTTACCAACCCTGAGACAAAAGTGAAAAAATCCCTGAAGTCTCCGAAAACCTACGCCAGGGTTTCCATCATTGACCCCGAACTCATGCTGACCGTGCCCAAAAAAGTTACGGCATCCACCGGGATAGATGTATTTTTCCACGCCATGGAAGCCTATGTAGGGAGAAGGAGCCAGCCCTTCACCGATGCTCTGGCTCTGGAAGCCATAAGATTAGTGGCGGAAAGCCTCAAGGGCGCCTATGAACACGGAGAAGATATCCAGTACCGTGAACGTATGGCCTGGGCCAATACCCTGGCAGGCGTGGCCATAAATCTTTCGGGCACCTGCGGCATCCATGGCATGGGACATCCCTTGAGCGGCATCTACGATGTACCCCATGGAGAAAGCCTTGCTGCAGTTTCTCTGGCTTTTATGCGCTTTAATATCTTTGAAGCTCCCGGGAAGTTTGCAAAAGTGGCCGAAGCCCTGGGAGTTGATGTAAGGGGCCTCACATTGTCTGAAGCTGCCGAAAAGTCCATAGAAGCCCTTCGAGATCTGATGGATAGGGTGGGACTCCCAAAGAAAATTTCTGCCTTCGGCATCACCGAAAAAGACATAGACACTCTGGCAGAGCACGCTTATACCAAAATGACCCATAACCTGGAAGCCAGCCCCAGAGTGCCCACGATGGATGATGTGAAGAGGATGTACATGGAATCGTTGTAGGAGAAAGTCAAAGAAATAGCCCGCACTTGATTATCAGATTCAAGCTGCGGGCTGGTTTATATTAGACCGTTTAATATGATTTATTAACCAGCGGAACTCTCATAACTACAAAATGATTGTCATAAGCAAAAGCTATGTGATCTTCTTTCAACCTTAAATTTAAAAACGAGAAGGAAAATAAAAAATAATGTAGAATATATTATTCATAATATAGAACATAGTTCCATAATGCAAAACAAAGGAAGGTGGCATTATGATAAAATTCGTGAGGTTTGACGCGGGGCAGGGACCGGAATATGGCGTCCTGGAGGGGAATAAAGTATTTTCCATAAAGGGATCCATTTTCGGGGCCTGGGAAAAACAGGGCAGGAGTTTTGAGCTTCATGAAGTAAAGCTCCTGGCACCCTGTGAGCCCCGCAAGGTGGTGTGCATAGGCGTAAACTATAAGGAAGTAGTCAACAAGAAGGGCGATCCTATACCTGAGGAGCCAGTCATATTCCTGAAGCCCGATACGTCAGTAATAGGGCCTGAGGAAGCAATCATATCGCCGGAAGGGATAAAGGAGCTGAACTATGAAGCCGAACTGGTGGTGGTCATAAAGGATAGGGTAAAAGATGTATCGGTGGAAGATGCGAAAAATCATGTGTTGGGCTATACCTGCGGCAATGATATCACCGCAAAGGATTTCATGGAAAAGGGCAAGCCCTGGACCAAAGCCAAAGGATACGATACCTTCATGCCCATCGGACCATGTATCGTGTCGGGTATAGATGGTGACAACCTCAATATCAGGATGTATCATAACGGCACGATGACACAAAACAGCAACACTTCCGACATGGTCTTTAATGTGAGCCAAATAATATCCTATGTTTCTCACATTATGACGCTGAATCCGGGTGATATCATAAGCACAGGTACTCCTCCGGGAAAAGGGAATCTAAAGTCTGGAGATATCATTGAAGCCGAAATCGACAGTATCGGCCGATTGAAAAACACAGTGCGTTAAAAAAAGCAACCGCAGCTTTGCTGCGGTTAGCTTTTCAAGTGCGCCCGGCATGGGCGATAGCTCGGCAGTGAAAGTCTGCTATGGGGCTGGCAGCGGCGACCATTAGCCAAACAGCAAGGGTGTCTACCGTGAGATAGAATCTGAAGGAAGCTGTAGGCAAAGCCACGGCCTGAGGAACACGAACCGCATATAAGGCTATACAGTTCGGATGAGTTTGCTTGACAAAACGAAATCCGGTGCTGCCAAGGAACTGCGTAGTAAATGCACAAGGTTACGGGGCGAAGGCTATCGCTCTTACCCGGGGAGGTCTGGCGGAAACGTTAGGGAAACTAACAACCCGGGCTGAAGAGGCTCGGCTGAACTGTCAGAAGTCAGCAGAGGCCATAGTAGCCGGCACAGACGTCATGCCGACGAAGGGCCGAACACGAAGCGAGGGCCGGGGACCCACCGAAGGTGGGTGGTGGCAAGTTCGAGAAACATACAAAGACAGCAGAAAACCCCGAAAGGGGCCTACCCTGGGAAAGAAGCGGTGAAGCCGCAAGGGCCCCAGGGAGGGCCGAGTATGTATCCGGCACAACCCGAGAAGATATCCCCGAAGGACCATGATATCCACCTGATGGAGAAAGCAGTATCAAGAGAAAACATGACAAAAGCACTGCGACGGGTAGAAGAAAACAAAGGAGCGCCAGGCGTAGACGGCATGCCGGTAGAATCCCTCCGGTCACACCTACGAGAAAACTGGCCTCAGATAAAGGAACAACTTCTCACAGGGACCTATCAACCTCAACCAGTGCGCAGCGTCGAAATCCCGAAACCCAGCGGAGGAGTGAGACTGTTAGGAATCCCCACCGTCACAGACCGCCTAATCCAGCAGGCTCTGCTGCAAGTACTAACACCCATATTTGACCCGGAATTCTCAGAAGCAAGCTACGGATTCAGGCCCAACCGAAGAGCCCACGACGCAGTAAGGAAAGCACGTCAATATGTTCAAGAGGGATACCAGTGGGTAGTGGACATGGACCTTGAGAAATTCTTCGACAGAGTAAATCATGACATACTAATGGCCAGAGTAACTCGCAAGATAAAAGACAAGCGTGTATTAAAGCTCATACGCAGCTATCTACAGGCAGGAGTAATGATAAACGGAGTAGTCATGATTACCGACGAAGGAACACCTCAAGGCGGGCCCCTAAGTCCACTTCTTGCCAATATAATCCTTGACGACCTTGACAAAGAACTAGAGAAAAGAGGCCACAGATTCGTAAGATATGCAGACGACTGTAACATCTACGTCAAAAGCAAAAGAGCGGCACCCATCTTCGATGGGTACCCGCGGGTAATGGAAAGCATAACAGCTTTCCTGAAGAATAAACTAAAACTCAAAGTAAACGAGCAAAAGAGCGCAGTGGACAGACCCTGGAAGAGGAAATTCCTCGGCTTCAGCATGTACATCACTAAAGATGGAACAACCAAGATAAGAATAGCACCACAGAGCATAGACAAAGTCAAGAACAAAATCCGTGAGATAACCTCAAGAAGCAACGGACATGGAATAACACAGAGAATAGACAGACTAAACACATACCTCGGCGGATGGCTGGGATACTTCGCACTATCGGAAACACCCAGCAAACTTGAGGAACTCGACGGATGGATAAGAAGAAGACTCCGCATGTGCTTGTGGAAACAATGGAAGAAAGTTAAAACAAGATATCGAGAACTAAGGAATTTGAAACTTCCGGAATGGGTAGTCCATGAGCTTGCCAATGCCCGAAAGGGATACTGGCGTATGTCAGGGGTATTAAATAGAGCCCTCAACAACGCCTATTGGCAAGGTCAAGGGCTCATGAGTTTAGTGAAGAGATATCAAGAAATTCGCAAAGCTTGGTGAACCGCCGTATACCGGACGGTACGTACGGTGGTGTGTTGGTATGATAAAAATGCAGGCTCTTCTCTGGTATAATTAGAATAGGGTTTCGGAGAAGGCTGTAGGCGGGGCGATTGTCCTCTCGCTGGGATGAAATAAGCCCGTTGGTGTGTTTAATCGCCTCCTCGCCTCACCCAGTTGTGGCCAAGCCCACGAATAGGTGAATGTAAAAGCAACTCCGCCTGCCAACTTAATTGGAGAGGGGGTCGAAAATGCGATTCATTGGTTTAGATGTGCATCAAAAATATGCAGAAGGGTGTGAGATCGGGCCAAACAAAGAAAAAAGACGTTTTCGGATAGCCAATACACGACAAGCATGGGAGGAGTTCGCCAAAACCCTAGATTCCAATACTCGTGTCGTCATGGAAGCTACCAGTAACGCCTTTTGGATTCATGATATCCTATCTGGTTATCCAGGGCAAATTGTGATCGCCAATCCCTTGAAAACTCGTGCCATAGCTGAAGCTCGTGTAAAAACCGATGCCCTTGATGCTCAAATTCTTGCTCAACTGTTAGCGGCAGACTTTATTCCTGAGTCTTGGATTCCGAACAAGGATGAGTACCAATTAAGAGTTCTGCTTCATCACCGAATCCGTCTCGCAAAAATCCGTACTATGCTGAAAAACAAGATTCACGCTGCGTTAATTCGCAATGGAATCCAGTCTCCATGGAGCGATCTATTTGGGAAAAACGGAAGAAAATTTTTAGAGAATATTTCGTTGCCGGAAACAGAGCAAATCATAGTTTGTTCATCATTAAAACTGCTGGATACTGTACAAAAAGAAATGGCGGCCCTCGAAGCAGATTTGTGTGCTAGGGCGAAAGAGAACCCAAATGTAAAATTACTGATGGGTATACCTGGCATTTCGGTTTTGAGCGCATTGACTATTCTTGCAGAGATTGGGCCAATTTCGCGCTTTTCGTCACCTAAAAAACTGGCATGTTACGCGGGACTGGTTCCATCTGTTCATCAATCCGGCAAAACACGCTATGCCGGTAACATAACAAAAGAAGGCCGCAGCACCCTACGTTGGATACTGGTTCAGTGTGCACAGCGAGCAATTCAAAGCAAAGGGAAATTACGATCTTTTTATTTGCGTTTAAAGGAGAAGAAAGGGCACAAAATTGCGATTGTAGCTACAGCACGTAAGTTGCTGCATATAATATGGGCGGTTCTAACACGCCAAGAAGAATACATGGAACTCACAAAAAATTTGCTGGAAAGAAAACTAAAGAGTTTAACCAAACAAGCTCAAGCGTACGTAGTAGACATGAATGAACTGTTGCGAGTAATTGATGGCATCGAAGATGTATCGGAGAAAGAAACTCAGTCCTGGCTATTTGGAACAGGATAATTATTTAGCTTGCAGGATATGAAGCATATGAGCTTCAGTCCGTCTCCGTCAAGGGAAAGAGCATTGACTGATCTACTGAGCTATGGTGAACAATTAAGCAAGCTAGCCAAAGCAAGCCTGGTTAAAAAATCGAAATGACCTGGCCTAGTATTATATTGCCTTTTTTACATTTGACAACTGTAATTGCTTGAGAATTTTCGGAGCAGGACTTGCATTTTTTCATAGGTGCTTGAGAATTTTCGGAGCAGGACTTGCATTTTTTCATAGGTGAGAGGACGGGGGCTAATCGCCCCCTCCTACTCGATACATTCATCCAGTTCCTTCGAACCTGATGGAATTTTCAAGAGCTTCCTTCTATATATTGTTTTCAGGTTGAATATCGGTTATTATAGCCTGGGCATTTTCTTCTTTGCAAAGGTCGCCGGCCGAAAAGATCTCTGTGTCGAACACTTTTATATAATTTGAAGGCACCACTTCGCTGTATGAAGTGGTCACACCCGCCATATTTAGACCTGCAATTTTCCCCTGTTCCTTTGCTACCGGCCATATGCCATAAACCTTGCCGTTATATTCCGCCACATCTCCGGCGGCATAGATGTTTTCAACAGATGTCCGCATGTATTCATCTACCACCACACCGCGGTTTATGTTGATACCGGTGTCTTTCAGGATACCTATATTGGGACGCACACCTATGGAAAATACTACAAAGTCGGCTTCTACATCAAGACCCGCCTTTGAAGAAGGAGCCCGGCTTTTAGCCGGGCTTTTAAAGATGTATGATAAGGGGGGGTGAGTAAACAGTTTTTTTAGGCTTCTTCGAACATATCTTTACCCACGCCGCACTCCGGGCAAACCCAATCATCGGGAAGGTCTTCAAAGGCGGTCCCCGGCTCTATGCCGTTGTCGGGATCACCTTTTTCAGGATCGTAGACATATCCGCAAACTGTGCAAACCCATTTTTTCATGAAACGCCCTCCAATTTTTCATTAAGTTTATTAAACTATTCTTTCAGATTTTTTTACCGGCGAACAGTGCCTTTTCTCACTAATTAAACCTTGTGTCTACAAATATAGATTAACCCCATTTGCCCTTGTTCATATGGGCTTTAAGCTCGGCCTTGACTTTTTGCTGGATATCTATGGCTGCTGCCAGAGAAGATTTAAATAAGGATACACAGTTGGGGTCGAGAGCATCTTTTATACCTTTGTCGGATATTTCTTTTGCTTTTTCCATGAGGGTCAAAAGCTCCATGTGCAAATTATTGGAAAATCTCGACCTCCCCACCAGATCTGCGGCCTGATCATCCAGTTTTACAAATTTATCTTTAGGAGCACCACACTTGGGGCATTTTTCCGGAGCCTCATCTCCGTCGTAGATATAACCGCATACTGAACATTGCCACTTTGTCATAAGTCTTCCTCCTTTTTTATATTTAAGATATAATTTTTCCCGTATCGGTTTTATAACCGACAGGGCCGAACTTTTAAAACAAACTAACACAAAAAAACTTCGATGGGAAAAATCATTTGCAATTACCGATCTCCAGAGTGCAGATGGCATCGGGCCTTTTTATCCTGGGGATCACCATTTCCATGACCCTGAAAGTATGATTCATAGCTTAAAAGAGCAAACAGCTTTGGGCTTGTCACTAGAGCATAGGGGCCGTAAAAGCCTTTTAGGGAGAGAGCTTCAATGGCATGAACCACATCCTCGTAAGCCATTCCCGACTGATCCCAGTCGCTTAGAGGCAATGAAGTCCTTCCTTGCACCGTGAAAAACTCTGAGATCCCCAGTTCTGGTTTGCCGTTAAAGGCCTGATCGATTGTATAGGAAGTATCAGAAGCTAACGAATTTATCTTTAGATACGCCACATACAGGGCATTTGTCAGGGGCGTTGCTCTTTACGGTATAACCGCAGATGGGGCATACGTATACTTTTCCATCGTCTATGTCTTTGTCCATTTGAGCCATCTTTCTGGCATCATCATAAAGCACGGCATGGATCTTCTCAGCTTCGATGGCATAATGGAAGCTCTTTTCGGCAGCTTTTTCATCCTGAAGTTTTGCTACCGCATCATAGGCCGGGTACATCTCATCCACTTCGAAAGTTTCACCGTTGATGGCCACCTGCAGGTTGTCGGGAGTGCCATTTAACTCCTGCAATGCTTTGAAATGATTGGTGGCGTGCACCTGTTCGGCATAAGCTATAGCCCTGAAAAGCCTTGCTATGTTAGGTTTACCTTCTTTTTCGGCATTGTCGGCAAAGATGAGATACCTCATATGGGCCTGGCTCTCGCCGGCAAAGGCTGCTTTAAGGTTGTCCCTGGTCATGATTTTCATGATTATTACCCCCTGTATATTTTTTTATTGAAATTTACATCTTACATCCGGTATCTTATTTGCCGGGGTTAAACCGGAAATCCGTAGTCCTGGTTAATCTTTACGTTATACATATTCGATTTTATTTCTTGATAACCTGTCTTAATACATATAGTTTAGAAAAATTTCACAGGAAATTTACTATACATCGGTTAAACATTTGATGGCATTTAAAGCTGCGTAATAGTTGGGTTCCTGACCTATTTCCTTCACATATTCCACATAACGGATAGTATCATCTTTGTCCACCACGAACACTGCTCTTTGTAAAAGCCTGAGTTCCTTTACCAGAACTCCCCAGTTCTTGCCGAAGGAGGCATCCCGATGATCGGATAGAGTCCGTACCCTGTCCACTCCTGCTGCGGCACACCACCTTTTCTGGGCGAAGGGAAGGTCCATGCTGATGGTTATGACTTCTACATCACTGCTGAAAGATACGGCTTCTTTGTTGAACCTCCGGGTCTCGGTATCACACACCGGAGTATCCAGGGAGGGTACCGAAGTAATGAGTCTTATCTTGCCCCGGGTGGAAGCAAGGGTTTCCACTTCCAGGGCGTTGTTTAGAGCTTTAAAATCTGGTGCTTTATCGCCAACTTTCAATACCGGACCTACCGCTGTCAGAGGTTCGCCTTTGAAAGTTACATCACCATGACGTTCAATATCGGACATTTAATTCCATCTCCTTATGTAAAATTTTCTTTACTAATTGGTGATTACAGGTATATTATAATAGTAATTATTATTGAATGTCAAGTCCCTTTGAAAAAATTATATGAAAAAAGTGCCGAAAAACGGCACATGTTGAAGAAAGCAAAATTCGATAAAAATATTTCCTTTTTTTGGACAAATGTGAAACAATTTATGAAAGCTTTAAAGCTTGCTTTTCGCGGTGACGCTCTATGGCCAGCTCTATAAGCTTGTCGATGAGCTCTTTATAGGGCAGCCCTGCGGCTTCCCACATTTTAGGATACATGCTTATCCTGGTGAAACCGGGGATGGTATTGAGTTCGTTTATATATATTATGCCCGATACCTTGCTCATAAGAAAATCTACCCGTGCCATGCCACTGCAATCCAGAGCTTTGAAAGCTTTGACAGCCAGGTCCCGTATCTTTTCGGTTTCCTCCCCTGCCAGGGGGGCGGGTATTAGCAGCTTCGATTTGCCGCCATCGAAATATTTTGCAGTGTAATCATAGAATTCATGGCTTGGCATTATCTCACCCGGAAGGGAGGCTTTGGGGTCTTCGTTTCCCAGCACGGAACATTCTATCTCCCGGGCGGGGATGAACTTTTCTACCAGGAGTTTTCTGTCATATTCCGCCGCCAGCGTTATGCCGGATTTCAATTCCTCCCGGTCATGGGCTTTTGTTATGCCCACGCTGGACCCCATATTTGCAGGTTTCACAAAACACGGATAGCCGAAAGATGCTTCGACTTCGGATATTATTTCATCGAGCTTATGAGGAAGGTCCTTTTTATAAAACACCTTAAAATCCACCACCGGCAGGCCTGCCTGGCGGAGAATCTGTTTTGTAAAACCTTATCCATACATACAGCCGAAGAACTTACGCCGCAGCTTACATAGGGTATGTTCATGAGTTCAAAGACTCCCTGGACGGTACCATCTTCTCCCCGGGGGCCGTGCAGTACGGGGAAAATAACGTCTATATAATGGCGGACCTCTTTGCCTTCCTCAAGAGAAATGAGACACCTGTAACCGGTATCCGGCGGCAGGAACGCCGGTATGGCTTCTTCTTGCCAGCTGCCGTCTTCAATTTTTGACACATCTCCGGGGAAAATGTGCCATTTGCCTTCTTTTGTTATGCCTATTGGAATAATGTCGTATTTTGTTTTGTCCATGACCTTTATCACAGAGGTGGCCGACATAAGAGAAACCTCATGTTCTCCGGATTGCCCGCCGAAAACGACACCGACCTTCATTTTTTCCATAAGATACACTCCTTTCGCGATTTTTCGCAAGAAAAATGATTTCTACGCAACAGGTAAAAAACGATGAAATAACTTACATAACAATTGACTTTTTAACCGTTACAAAATATAATCTTCCTAATATATTATTCATTATAATATAAAAAAAGTCTTGTAACAAACAAAAATATATTTTGTAACAGCATTGACATATTTCATCACAAAAAATTAACTTTTTGATAATTTTTACTTAACAAATTCTTTGTATACTAAAATTGAAACATATTATCATGGTTAATGTATACAAAAAGCAGATAAGAAGGAGGAGGAGAAAATGTTAAAGAATAGAATAAAAACACTGGAGCAGGAGAGAGAAAAACTTTTAAACCAGTGGACAAAAAACGAGGGTAATAAGGTCAATCTCCTGGTGCGTATAATGGAATTAGAAGAGCAAATCGAAGCCATGAAAAAAGGCGCCTAAAAATTTAAACAGGAGGTATGGCATTGGAAAAGATTTATGTGCTGGATACCAGCGTCTTACTCAGTGATCCCAATGCCTTTTTTTCTTTTGAGGACAACGATGTGGTGATTCCGGCGGTGGTAATAGAGGAAGTGGACTCCAAAAAGAGCTATCAGGACGAAATAGGTCGAAATGCCCGCCGGATTTCACGGATTCTCGATAATTTCAGGAATATGGGCAAACTCCACGAAGGCATCCCCCTGGAAGTTGGAGGGACCTTCAGGGTGGAGCTGAACCACAAGGCCATGACCTTTCTGGCGGATTATTTCGTGGAGTCCAATAACGACAACAGGATTCTGGCGGTGGCAAAAAATCTGCAACTGGAGGAAAATCAGAAGCCTCAGCCCAAAAAGGTTATCCTGGTTTCCAGGGATGCTATCATGAGAGTGAAAGCCGATGCTCTGGGGGTTGAGGCTCAGGATTACCTTTCGGATAAAATAGTGACAGCCAGCGACTTCTACCAGGGGTATGTGGAAAAGGATGTCAATCCATCGGCCATAGATATGTTTTACATGGATGGAAGCCTTTCGGTGGAATACTTCGATGAGGAAGCTTTTTATCCCAATCAATATGTTATACTGAAGGATGCTTACGGTTCTTCTAAATCAGCACTGGGGCGATATTCTCTTCAGAAAAAATCCATAGTCCCCCTCTACTTTACTAAAGATACGGTCTGGGGGATTCACCCCAAAAATGCCCAGCAGAAGATGGCATTTGATCTACTTTTAAATGACGAGGTATCCCTGGTGACCATAACCGGCCGCGCCGGCACCGGCAAGACCCTGCTGGCCCTGGCCGCCGGGCTTTTAAAAACCGAAGATGAAAAGGTGTATAAAAAGCTAGTGGTGGCCCGCCCGGTGGTGCCTATGGGCCGGGATATAGGATTTTTACCCGGTGACAAGGACGAAAAGCTGAGGCCCTGGATGCAGCCCATTTACGATAATCTGGAGTATATCTTCAGCGCCAGGAGCGGAGAAGATATTGAGGATATAATGGTGGGGCTTAAAAATGTGGAGGTTGAAGCCCTGACCTATATCAGGGGCAGGAGTATAGCAAAACAGTTTATCATAATTGACGAAGCCCAGAACCTTTCACGCCATGAGATGAAGACCATAGTTTCCAGAGTGGGTGAAGGCAGCAAGATAGTGCTTATAGGCGATCCCGAACAGATAGACAACCCATATCTTGACTATTCCAGCAACGGTCTTTCCTATGTGGTGGAGAAATTCAAAGACCAGGCACTGGCAGGCCATGTAAACCTGATAAAGGGAGAACGCTCGCCACTGGCACAGCTGGCGGCGGAGCTGCTCTAGCCAGTATTCAGAAGTTACCGCGATTCAAATGTTTTTTTCAAGCTTCTATGTTTAAATGTAAAATGGCGTTTTAGCCATTATTTTTTTTGTAAAAAGACAAATAAAAGAGAATTATTTTTGTAAAGAAAAAAATTTCCTCTCTTTTTATAAAAAAAGGAGGATTTTTTTATTTTATGTCTAATATAATAAATAGAAAAAGTTGAAGAGGAGATGTAAATGACTATATTAGAAAAAATCAAAAACGGACTAATAGTCTCATGCCAGGCCATGGAGGATGAACCACTATACAGTTCATATATAATGGCGAAAATGGCTAAGGCGGCCGAAAGCGGCGGCGCAGTGGCAATAAGGGCAAATGGGTATTATGATATAAAGGCTATAAAAGCTGAAGTAAATTTGCCGGTAATAGGCCTTATTAAAAAAAAATATCCGGGTTATAAGCCTTATATTACGCCTACAATTGATGAGGTTGACAAAGTTATACAGGCAGGCGCTGATATAGTAGCTATCGATGCGACAAAATTGATAAAACCCGGGGATATAACAACCGCTGAGTTTTTTAATACAATAAAGAGAAAATATCCAGAGATGCTGGTAATGGCTGATATTTCAACATATGAAGAAGGCGTAAAAGCGTATAAACTTGGATTTGACCTGGTATCCACAACCCTTGCGGGATATACGGATTATAGCAGGAAATCGGACCAACCGGATTTTGAATTGATACAGGGATTAGCAGAGGACATTAAAATACCACTTATTGCCGAAGGAAGAATATGGACTCCCGAGCAGGCGGTGAAAGCAATAGAGCTGGGAGCATATGCTGTGGTAGTTGGTACGGCTATAACAAGGCCGCATGAAATAACAAAGTATTTTGTAGAACATATAAAGAAAGGCGGCGATGACCTATTCAGGAACAAAATGGCGTCATATTAAAAATAAGAAGTGTTTACAATTCGCTGACAAAAGCAGAAAAAAAAGTTGCAGATTATGTATTTGAAAATCCCGAAGATATTATTTACCTGTCGGTTACAGAACTCGCTGAAAAATGTGGTATAGGTGAAACAACGATAATTAGATTCTGCAGACATATAGGTATGACGGGGTTTCAGGAACTTAAACTCAATATGGCTAAGGATATAGTGGAACCCGAAACAAGTATTCATGAAAGTATTTCATATGATGATTCTATTCCTATATTAGTCCAGAAAATAACGAATGAAAACATGATGACATTATCAAATACTGTAAAACTTTTATCTATGGATGCCCTGGAAAAAGCGGTAGATTTAATAATTAATGCTGATAAAATAGAATTTTTTGGGGTTGGCGCCTCGGGATATACGGCATTGGATGCAAAATATAAGTTCCTCCGATTGGGTCTAAAAGTAGATGCGAATCTGGATGCGCATATACAGGCAATATCCGCAGTAAACCTCGGGGAACGAGATGTCGCAGTCGGTATATCTTTTTCGGGCAGCACTAAAGATACTGTTGAAACCTGTAGACTGGCAAAGAACTCTGGAGCTAAAGTTATATGTATAACAAATTATGCAAGATCACCTATCACATCCGTTGCAGATATTGTCCTGTTGACGGCTGCCAAGGAAACACCGCTTAGGAGCGGCGCGTTAACATCAAAGATAGCACAACTTCATTTGTTGGATATCCTGTACACTGCTGTGGCGATTAAAATGAGAGATAAAGCATTACAGGGACTTAATAAGACTGCTAAAGCCGTTTTAGATAAATTGTATTAGGTGATAGCATGAAAAAAGTTATCGGTATTGACATAGGTGGGACCAAAATACTGGGAGGAATAATCGACTCTGAAGGGAAATTGATTGAAATCAGGGAACTTACCACCGATGCCGGCCAGGGAAGAGTTGCAATATTAAACAATATTTTCAGAATTATAGACGGGATTATTGATAGAAACATTGAAGGCATAGGAGTAGGTTCGGCTGGGAGGATTAATTATAATACAGGTGTTGTGGATTATGCTACGAATAATCTTCCCGGCTGGTCACAATTTAAATTAAAAGAAGCTCTGGAACAAAAATATAATATCCCCGTAATTGCAGACAATGATGTTAATGCGGCGGCAATAGGTGAAAAATGGGTTGGTGCAGCCAGGAATTATAAAAATTTTGTGATGCTTACCCTGGGGACCGGTGTGGGTGGAGCGATTGTTTTGAATGGAGATATAATTAGAGGTTCTCATTGGGGTGCAGGTGAAACAGGCCATATGATATTATATCCCGATGGGAGGCAATGTAACTGCGGCCATAAGGGCTGCCTGGAACAATATGTATCGGGGAGCGCCATATCTAAAAGATATAATCATTTGGCAGGTTTTGAAAGGGTAAGAAATGCAAAAGAGGTTTTTGAACTTCTAAAAAAGAAAATGACAGTTATGCAAAAGCAGTCGTTACCGAGTTTATAAAATCTCTATCGACGGCAATTGTAAGCTTGAAAAATATAATAGATCCAGAGTTGTTCATTATAGGAGGAGGGCTGATAAATTCAAGAGAATTATGGTGGGATGAATTAATCAGATTACTCGGAAATGACGTGAAAATTGTCGGTGCTGTTCTTGGGAATAAAGCCGCTATATTTGGGGCGGCAAGGTTAATACTTGACATAGTATCTGATGAATACAAGTGAGGGGATGTTGAGGCATGGGAACAAAAATTATGTATATAACGCTGGATGAGCGGCCATGTAACTTTATATATCCTGAAATGATCCTTGGCATCAGCGATATAGAGATCATAAAACCGCCTTTTGAAATACTGGGATACAAGAAGAGGCCTGCTGATATTGATAAACTGGCCAAATGGATGAAGGAAAATATAAGAAGTGTGAGCTACCTTATAATGTCCATTGACATGTTTCTTTTTGGCGGTCTTGTTCCATCCAGATTACATGAAAAATTTCTGGATGAATGTATTGATAGATTGAACATGCTTAGAGATTTTAAGGAGATAAACAGGGATTTAAAGATATATGCTTTTAATCTTATTATGAGGGTTCCTTCATATAACAGCGCTGATGAGGAACCGGACTATTATGAGTTTTATGGAGAAAGAATATTTCAGATGGGAGTTTTGACGGATAAGATAGAGCAAAATGTTGCATCTGATGAAGAAAAAGTTCAACTTGAAAGAATAAAAAATGAGATTCCTCGTGAATTTTTAAAAGATTATTTACAAAGAAGAGAAATAAATCACAAGGTGAGTCAGACAGTTGTGGATTTTGTCGAGGAAGGCATCATTGATTTTCTGATAATCCCTATGGATGATTGTTCTGAATATGGATTTTCTGCAAAAGAACGCAGGAATATCATGAGTAAAATTCGTGGAAAGGGGTTATTCCATAAAATTTATTCATATCCCGGGGCGGATGAGGTGGGCAGTGTATTAGTTGCCAGGGCATTTAATATGATAAAAAATTATGAACCGAAGGTATTTATAAGATATTCTTCAATTATCGGGCCCACTTTGATACCCAGATTAGAAGATAGAAGTATTCATGAAACTGTAAAGTATCAAATAATTGCGGGCGGAGGTGTGGTTGTAGATAATTCCCGCGATTGCGATTTTGTATTGATGGTAAATGCACCTTCGCAAAATACTCTTAGATTCTACGACGGATATCAATCCATATTCAAAAAAATCGAAATAAATGACCCCTTCAGGAATATAATGAATTCGTACTTGCCGCCAAATATTATATTGAGGAAGGCATACCATGTGCTTTAGCAGATGTGGCGCAGGTCAATGAAGCCGATGAGGATATGCTGGTATTGCTTAAAAATTATAAATTATTGAATAATGTATTATCCTATGCTGGATGGAATACGTCATCCAATACGCTCGGCACGGTTATATCCCATAGCATGATAGCTTCGTATTTCATCAAAAATGGGGAATTCAATCCTGAAACCGAATATGAGTCAAATAAATTCTTATTTCAAAGATATCTCGAAGATTGGGGATACCAGAATCATATAAGGCGTTATATCATAAACCTGCTTGATGAAATGAAAGTGACTTATTTTGACCTGGGCGATAAAAAAGATGTTATAGCAAGTATAATAAGAGATAAATTATATGAATTTAAAAATGATAATTTAACTGGATTTGATTACGATTTTAAGGTATCGATCCCCTGGAACAGGCTTTATGAAATTCAAATCAATTTTATATAATTGATTTTTGAAAAAATCTAAGCCATAAAAACGCGTCTCATATAAATCATAAAATATAAAAAACAAGGGGGTATGTATTTTTTAAAAATAATCCTGGGTTGTATAATTTAAAAATTCAAGTTTCACCCGTTAGTGTCACCCAAATGCAGATTATATTTGTATCAGGCAATAAAAAATAACTTAAAAAATTTAATTTTAGAAGGGAGAATCAATCATATGAAAAAAATAATATCTGAAAAAATAATATCAATACTTATCATTATCGTATTGAGCTTGGGGATTGTGAGTTGTGGAGCAAAACAACAGAAAAATGAATCGGCACAAGATGCAGTTAAGAAAGAACCTGTAAAATTAGCATTCTGGCACCTATGGTCTGGACCTGAAGCAGAAGCCCTTCAGCAGGTAGTTGATGAATTTAATAAAACTCACGAAGATATTCAGGTATCTTTGGTAAGTACTGATATTCAAAAGCAGCTAACTGCACTATCTACCGGTAGCGGTCCTGATATAGCGGGGAATTTTTACTTCAATGTTGCCTCATGGGCAAGTAAAGGGGCAATGCTGGATTTAACTGATTTAATTGAAAGGGACAATTACGATACTAACGATTTTGTACCTTCCACATTAAAAACTGTCACATTCAAAGATAGGCTTTATGCATTACCGATTGCAATGCATGTCAATATGATTTATTACAATAAAAAATTATTACAGGAAGCGGGATATAATAGTTTCCCCGAAAAACTTAGCGAATTTAAAACAATGATAGAAAAACTTACCATAAAAAAGAATGGAAATTTAGAGAAACTTGGCTATGTACCTACTGCTGACCCGGGACTTTTCAATCTATCCGCATTATTTGGCGCAAAATATGTATCTGATGATGGGAAACAAATCTTAGAAGATCCGGCTATTATTAATGCTTTCAAGTTTGACAAAGAATTTGCGGATAAGTTCGGGTATGAAGATATAAAGAAGTATACCTCATCTTTCGGAAAATATATGTCACCGGAAAACCCCTTCTTTACCGGCCAGGTGGCTGTCAAGTTTGATGGTGAGTGGCTGGCTGTAATGATTGATAAATATGCTCCTAATTTAGATTATGGGATTGCGCCTCTACCATACCCGGATGATAAGCCGGAGTTAAAAAATGCAGGATATGCATCTCCAAGCATAATATATATTCCAAAATCAACAAAGCATCCGGAAGAAGCCTGGACATTCTTGAAATGGTTGGTCTCTAAAGAACCAATGGTTAAATTTACTTCAAAAATCGGTAATTTACCCGCCAGAAGAAGCGCGATGTCCGACCCTGCCTACAGCAGCATAAAAGGCTTTAAAGAATTTTTAGAATATGCGCAGGGTGAAAATGTTCGTTCAATTCCGCCCATGAAGCCCGAAGCCGAATATGTATCGGAATTGATAGCACAGTACGATCTTGTATTAAACGGAAGCATTTCTCCTGAAGAAGCGATGAAGAAAATCAAAGCAAAACTGGAACCTGAAATGTAGAGGTCTACCGCGTCGCATGCGTCTTTCATCTTCACCTTTGGATGAAGATGAAAGACGCCCTCTTACTGGGGAATTTACCGCAAGCGAATGGAGAGAAATAAAATGAAAAACAGACTGAAAGATAATATATATGGAGTAATTTTTTCATGTCCCTGGTTAATCGGTTTTATTATTTTTACGATTTATCCAATTTTGCTTTCATTATATTACAGTTTTACTGATTTTAACATATTTCAACCTCCGAACTGGGTTGGAATGAAAAATTATATTGACCTTTTTCATGATGAAAATTTTTACAAAAGCATATGGAATACCACTTACATCACTATCCTGGGTGTGCCTTTAAGCATTATTTCCGGGCTTTTAATGGCTATACTGGTTAATAACAAGGTAAAAGGGCAGTCATTTTTCAGAACTATTTATTTCATACCATCGATTATTCCTATAGTGGCATCATCCATTCTGTGGATGTGGTTATTCAATGCAAAAAATGGATTGATAAATGTTATTTTAAAAAGCTTACATCTTTATCAACCAGGCTGGTTGGTTGACGCCGCATGGACTAAGATCTCCCTTATAATCATAGGAATATGGGGTAGCGGGATGATTATGGTGGTTTTTCTGGCAGCACTGCAGGATGTTCCCAAAAACCTTTATGAAGCGGCAGAAATTGATGGAGCTAACGGTTTGCAAAAATTCTTTTACATTACGCTGCCTTCAATATCGCCGGTAATTTTTTTTGAAGTTATAATTGGTATAATCGCATCACTGCAATATTTTACCCAGGCTTATGTTATACTTTCAACTGATAGCTATACGGGGGCGAATGGGGGACCGGAAAATTCGATGCTATTTTACACCATCTCCCTGTACTACAACGCATTTCAATATCTTAAAATGGGGAAAGCTTCGGCAATGGCATGGATCCTTTTCATCATTGCATGCGTTATAACCTGGGGTGTGTTCAGAAGCTCAAATAAATGGGTCTTTTACGGTAGAGGTGAATGAAATGGTCGAAAAAAAATACGGTCGAGGTTATAAAAGGATTTACTGCTCATATTTATATATTTTATTAATAATTTTTGGTATAGCTTTTATGGTGCCTATAATATGGATGTTGTCTACATCCCTAAAGACTCCCGCTGAGATTTATCAGCATCATCCTAAAATAATTCCGTCCAGATTAGAATGGCGAAACTACATTGATGCGGTTACATCAATTCCATATTTTAAATATGTCTGGAATACAACCGTGATTTCCTTTTTTTCCGTAGCAGGGCAATTGTTTGCTGCTCCGTTGGTTGCATATTCTATTTCCAAAATCAAATGGCCTGGTAGTAAAATAGTATTTGCCCTTATTATAAGCACCATGTTTTTACCCTATCAAGTGACGATGATACCGGTGTATATGATTTATTACAAGCTCGGCCTTGTTGGAACTTTTGTTCCATTGATTCTCCCTAATTTCTTTGGCTATGCTTTTTACATCTTTTTGTTGCGACAGTTTATAATTACAATTCCCGATTCTTTAATTGAAGCGGCGAAGATAGACGGGGCTTCGGAATTTAGAATTTACTGGCAGATAATACTTCCCCTCATTAAACCGGCTTTAACGACAGTTGCAGTATTTACTTTCCTGGGAAGCTGGTCTGATTTTTTAGGACCGCTTATATATTTGAATGAGGAAAACATGTACACGTTATCTCTTGGATTACGGCAGTTCCTCACGGAACATAGCATCGCATGGGGGCCATTGATGGCTGCAACTACAATTTTCATCATTCCAACGATAATAATTTTCTTTCTGGCCCAAAAACAATTTATCGAAGGTATCTCTACAACTGGAAATAAGTAATTAAAAAAGGTAACTACAAAGAAGGCGTTTTATCTCTTTACAAGTTTAATATATTAAAGTATAATAGGACCAGAATTTTTTCGGAGAGGAGAATTTCTTTTGAAGAAAATATTTTCTCTTATTCTGGTTCTATTTTTTATTGCAGCAGTTGTAGCAGGATGCGGACAGAAAGCTGCGGACACTTCCGGGGCAAACACATCAAATCAGGCAGCCCAAAATAATCAAAACCAAACCGCCGAATCCAACAATTCCGGAAATGGCGCCGCCAATACAGGTTCGGACGATTCCCTGGAAAGGGTCAAGAAAGCCGGCAAGATAACCATAGGAATCGATGATGCTTTCCCGCCGCTGGAATTCCGGGATGACAAAAATCAGCTGGTGGGCTATGATATCGACCTTTCAAGAGAAGCCGCAAAAAGGCTGGGAGTTGAAGCAGAGTGGATACCCACCGAATGGAATGGGGTTATCCTCGCCTTGAACTCAAAGAAGTTTGACATAATCTGGTCCGGTATGAGCATGACCGCCGACAGGGCAAAACAGGTGGAATTTTCTCCAGCTTACCTGAATGAAGCCCAGGTGGTGGTGGTAAAGGCCAATGATGACTCCGTAAAGACCCAGGATGATTTAAAGGGCAAAATCGTGGGCACCCAGCTTGGCAGCACCAGTGAGGAAGCCGCCAACAAGATTGAAGGCCTGAAAGAACTCAAGAAATACTCTAAATTCACCGAGGCCTTCCTTGACCTGGCCAACAACAGGACCCAGGCCATAGTGGTGGACGAACTGGTAGGGCGCTACTACATGACCAAGAGGCCCAATGAATTTAAGGTAGCCTTCCCCCTGGTAAAAGAACCCATAGGCATAGCCTTCCGCAAAGAGGATAAGGCCTTGAGGGAAGCCCTGGTCAAGGTCCTTGAGGAAATGAAGCAGGACGGCACCATGGCTCAGATTTCCAAGAAATGGTTTGGAGAGGATATATCCACTCTTGAAGATATAAAATTTTAATTGATATTTCGCGTATCCGGGGTGGCAAGTTTGCCACCTTAATACTTTATTGAGGTGAACAAATGGATTTCGTATACATGAGAAATTTGGTCCCGATCCTGGGGCTGGGAGCCGTGACCACCGTTGAGCTTACCATCCTCTCGGTGGTTTTCGGGACTTTTTTGGGACTCATACTGGCTCTTATGAAAATTTCTTCCAACATGTTTTTTTCCAGAATAGCGGGGTTTTATATCTATGTGATGAGGGGAACGCCACTGCTTTTGCAGCTCTTTGCCATCTATTACGGCGGACCGTCTTTAGGCATTAATCTACCTCCCTTCGTGGCGGCGGTTTTGGGCATGAGCCTCAATTCTGCAGCCTATGTAGCGGAAATAATCAGAGCAGGCATTCAATCCATAGACAAAGGCCAGATGGAGGCGGCCAGGGCCCTGGGCATGACCTACGGTCAGGCCATGAGAAGGGTGATACTGCCTCAAGCTTACCGGCGGCTCATCCCCCCTATGGGAAACGAGTTTATTGCCCTTTTAAAGGATTCTTCCCTGGTTTCCACCATCGCCATGGTAGAGCTCATGCGGGTAGCCCAGCAGATGTACGCCAATTCCTTCAAACCCATAGAAGTATTCACCCTGGCGGGTATTTATTATCTTCTTCTTACATCGGTTTTCACGGTGGTTTTCGGTAAGATGGAGAGGAGGTTCTCAGTATATGAGTAAAGCTTCGGCAAATATGGCTGGTGATGCTCCTATGATTTTTATAGAAAATCTGCAAAAATCTTTCGGGAATTTAAAAGTGCTGGATAACATAAACCTTGCGGTATCGCCCGGTGAAGTGGTGGTTATCATCGGCCCCAGCGGTTCCGGCAAGAGCACCCTTTTGAGGTGTATCAAGTATCTTGAGAATCCGGAAAGCGGCAGGATCTTTGTGGAAGGTCAGCCCCTGGAGCCCAAAAATAAATCTTTCAGGGCGCTGCAGCAGGAAATAGGCATGGTGTTCCAGCATTTCAACCTGTTCCCCCACATGACGGCGCTGGAAAATGTTATGGAAGGTCCGATAACTGTAAAGAAGATGCGCCGGGAAGAGGCTAAAAGAATCGCTATGGACCTTCTGGGCAAGGTGGGTCTGGCGGATAAAAGGGATGAATACCCCTCCCGCCTTTCCGGTGGCCAGAAGCAGCGGGTGGCCATTGCCAGGGCCCTGGCCATGCAGCCCAAAGTGATGCTATTTGACGAGCCCACATCGGCCCTGGACCCGGAGCTGGTGGGAGAGGTGCTCTCGGTCATGAAAGGCCTGGCAAGAGACGGCATGACCATGATGGTGGTCACTCACGAGATGGGCTTTGCTAGGGAAGTGGCCGACCGGGTGGTGTTCATGGACGACGGCAGGATACTGGAGGAAGATGTGCCCCTCAATATCTTCAAAGCTCCCAGGCACGAGCGTACAAAAAGCTTTCTGGAAAAGATAATAGCATAATTACAAACGGCTGCATTCTACGTTAAGCTATAAGGTGCCCCGGGAATACAAATTTAGCTAGGACGGTTCATTTTACAAAGTCATACTTAACTTATAAGAAATAACTAAACCCCTTTAAGGATTCAAAATCTTTAAGGGGTTAGTTTTTTATATGTAGAATCTCTTTTGAGTGGCATTAGGCTATTTTTTTGGAAAAATATATTTGACAACATACATAATTTTCCGGAAGGACTTGCCGTTGGCGTGGGAGGTTTTTCAAAGGAAGCGCTGTCGCTGACTTTTGCCATAGGTATACAAAATGTTCTGGAAGGTTTGGCTGTGGCGGCAAGCCTCATAGCGGCCCGTTACGGGGTCGGTTACGCGTCAAGGGTGGCATTTCTGACAGGACTTGTGGAGTCTTTTGGGGCTATTGTAGGAGTTACCATGGTAAATTTTTCTGTGGCATTTTTGCCCTACGCTCTGTGACCGAGGTGTTCCCCGGTGTTAAGGAATTCAGTCTTCTGGATGTCTTTCGGAGAGTCTGGAGGACGGGCAAGCCGGAGTACCGCGCGGCTGCCCGGCACCGAGAAGTCCTCCTGAAGGAGTGGCGGTAAAACTACGTTGAGCCCACCTACACGACATTGGTATCTTCTTTAATCTGCTCTGATTATTTTTTTTATTCATCCTATGCCGGGTTAGGGTAATTACTCATAGAATAATATGCCACACTATTAGAGATACTATATAAATACATAAAATAAATGGGTGAAACAGGCATGTTTGGAAAAATAAAAAACCGCAAAAAGCCCATGAGGCAAGGCTCAAATGGTAAAAATGATAGTCTGGAAACGGTTGAACCCATACCGAAATCAATAGAAGCAGTAAAAGTTCGACTTCAAGAAATATTTTCCGAGTGCAGCGATTTTATGCTTCGGGAGATTGTATGTGGTACAGATAGCTCGATTAAGATATTGGTAGCATATATTAATGGCTTTGTTGACAAAAGAGTTTTAAACCAGGATGTAATCCGCCCAGTCCTGGACAATTTTTCAAATGAAAAATCCCGGGTGAAAGGGAACCGCATATCTGAAATACTCAAAGAAAGTATCGTCAACAACAATGATATTAAGGAAGCAGGATATATGCAGCAGGCGGTGGACAATATTTTATCAGGGGAAGCTTTGCTTTTTATCGATGGGGAAGACAAGGCATTAATCATTGGTGTCAAAGCGCCGCAGGGCAGGCGGGTAGAAGAACCTGATACTGAAGTATCCTTGCGGGGCCCGAGGGAAGGTTTTGTTGAAAACCTGCTCACAAACACTACACTCATCCGTAAAAGGATAAAAAACCCGAACCTGAAGCTGGAAATGATGCAGCTGGGGGAACAGACCAAAACCGATATCTGTATTTGTTACATCAAGGGCATTGCCAATGAACAGATTGTCCAGGAGGTAAGGAACAGGCTCAAAAAAATCAAGACCGATGCCATTCTGGATTCTGGATATATCGAGCAGTTTATTTCCGACAGCCGCCTGTCCCTTTTCCCCACTGTGGGATGCAGCGAAAAATGCGACAAACTGGCAGGCAAGCTGTTGGAAGGAAGAGTGGCCATATTTTGTGACGGGACCCCTTATGTCCTGACAGTCCCCTATCTTTTTATAGAGACTATACAGGCTTCCGAAGATTATTACGACCACGCTTTTTTTGCAACCTTTATGCGGCTCCTCCGTTTGCTTGCCCTGCTGATATCGAATTTGCTTACAGGCCTGTATGTGGCAATGGTTGCCTTTCACCATACGGTAATCCCGTTCAAGTTGATGATTACCATAGCGGCTTCAAGGCAGGGGATTCCTTTTTCCCCGTTTACAGAAGCGGTATTAATGACATTAACCTTTGAACTGCTCCGTGAAGCAGGTGTTCGTATGCCAAGGCCTATAGGCCAGTCATTGAGCATTGTGGGAGCCATTGTGCTGGGGGAGGCGGCGGTTGCGGCTGGTATTGCCAGTAACATTATGGTGATAATTATCGCCATTACCGCTATATGCAGTTTTGTCGTCCCGCCGCTGATCAGGGCGACCATGTTGCTGCGCTTTGTGTTCCTGGCTGCGGCAAATTTTCTAGGTTTTCTTGGCTTATCTTTTGCGATTGTGGCAGTTTTCATACACCTTTGCGGGCTGCGCTCCTTCGGTGTGCCCTACATGGCTCCTTTTTCTCCGCTTACGGCTCCTGACCTGAAGGACTCCCTGGTTGTAGTGCCCATCTGGGCGATGATTACAAGGCCGAGGATATTACGGACTGAAAGCGGCCATGATGCAGCGGGGATAAAACGGCAGGAGGTGCGGTTTAAACGGTGATGCGCAGGAAGGTTAAACTATTTAGAATAACCGCCATGCTTGCCGTTTTGTGCTTGGTACTTTTAATTCTGTCTGGCTGCTGGAACAACAGGGATTTGTCTGAACTCAACATGGTGACGGCGCTGGGAATAGAAAGGTCTGAAGATGGAAAAGTACTCGTTACTGTCCAGGTGGTGGAACCCGCCGCTATCCAGTCTACTACTTCAGGAAAAGGGAAAGGAGGCGGTGAGCAGCCGAAGCCCGTATTTACTGTATCATACAAAGGTGAGACAGTTTTTGACGCTTTAAGGAGCATGCTGTCTCAAGTTGACAAAAGGCTATTTTTAAGCACGACCCAGGTTTTGATCCTGGGCGAAAGGCTTTCAAAAGACGGGATTGTTGGAGTGCTGGACTTTTTCCAGCGGGACCATGAAGTGGAATACGAAATGGATGTCCTTGTCGCAAAGGATACCACACCGACAGAACTTCTGCAAATAGAAAACGATATAGATCCAATTCCTGCCGTATATATAAAGAAAACTGTAGAAAATACGGTTTCAAGGGCAAAGGTAAAACGGACAATGCTAATTGACCTAATAAAAGATATAGGCAATAGCGGCAGGCAACCCGTCATCGGTCAGATAACAAAGGCAGGTGAAAAAGTAGTCAGGACGGAAGGGGCAGCAGCCTTTAAAGATGGAAAGCTGGTAGGTTGGCTTGGACCGTATGCAACACGGGGATTTTTGTTTGCCACAGATAAAGTAAAAAGCGCCATCGTCAATATACCCGCTGATGACGGTAAAATATCCATGGAAATAATAAGATCAAAGGGAAAAGTTGATGTAAAATTTGAAAATGGAAACCCGGCTTTGTTGACTGTCCAGATAAGCCTGGAGGCAAATGTGGGGGAATACGAAGGAGAAGGAAAATTGGCTTCCCCTGATGCCCTGCATAAGCTGGAGGAAATTTTAGGGGAGGAAATAAAGAAAGAAATAGGTATAGCAATAAAACTGGCACAAAAGGAATATTCAAGCGATATTTTCGGTTTTGGAGAACAGATACATAAATACCATCCGCAGTACTGGAAAAAGGTAGAGAATAACTGGGACGATGTTTTCAGCAATCTGCCAGTAGAAATTAAAGTGGATGCCAAAGTAAGGCGGACAGGGGTTATAAAAGACCCGATTAAGAAGGATTGATGAGGTTATGGTTATAGTCCTTATAGTATTTGCAATTTTAGGATTTTATGACCTGTCCGGGTTTATAAAACGAAGAGAACCGGCAAAGGTAATTGTCATATACACTTTTTTTATGTCGGTAAGTTTAGTAGTAAGCCTGCTTCTTACGGCAGACAAAAGGCCTTCCAGCCCTGCCGAATGGATAGAATGGATGCTGAAAATGATCGGGGTGGTAAAGTGATGGAGAACACCAAAATATCCAGTATACAATTATTCCTGCTTAATATAGGGTTTCTTTACGGCAGCACTGTTATATTAAGCCCTGCGATAAGTGCGAGAAATGATGCCTGGCTAGCTGTCATCCTTGGAGGGCTGGGAGGAGCTTTGCTTGTATGGATGTATGCGTCCATTGCGTTATTGAACCCTACAAAAACACTGGTAGGAATTCTAAAGGACAGGTTTGGGAAGTATATCGGAACTTTGATTGCCATCCTGTACATATGGTATTTTATTCATCTGGCTTCCCTTGTGTTCAGGAACTTCGGCGAGTTTATAGCCACTGTGACTTTTCCCGAAACTCCTATGGTGGTAGTTATAGCGATTTTTGCGGCTCTGGTGCTTTACGGGGTAAACAGCGGGATAGAGGTTATGAGCAGGTTAAGCGAATTGTTTGTCCCTTTTATACCTGTCACAGCCCTTATTACCAGCCTGTCCCTTATAACCACCCGTGATATTACAGCTTTCCTTCCGCTTCTGGAAGACGGGCTGGCACCTGTATTAAATGCAGCCCTGGGATTTGTAACATTTCCTTTCGGGGAAACAATTGTATTTTTAATGGTCTTTCCCCATTTGAATAAAAAAGAAAACCTGAAGAAAATCACAGCTTTTTCGGTTATTGTATTTATTGTGTTAAGCCTTTTGATTTTTTTCAGGTGTATAACAGTTTTAGGCCAAGACCTGCTATACCGTGCTGCTTTTTCGCCGCATTTAACGGCTCTACTAATACCGGGAGCCAATGTAGAACCGCTCATTGATATAAACCTGCTTATCGGTGGGGGGATAAAGATTTCCATCTGCATATATGCGGCAGCGAAGGCTTTAAGCCAGGTGTTCGGGATTGGCGATTACAGGAAATTGGTTACGGCAGTAACAACATTTAGTGTAGTCCTTTCGGTTTGGGTATATGAAAACCAGCTTGAGATGTTTGAATGGGCACAAAAAGTCTGGCCGTACTATTCTATTCCTTTCCAGGTTGTGATTCCTTTCATACTTATTATTTTATCACTAAAAAAGGGAAAAATAATGACAGGCAATTATTAATTTTTGCCCACATAAGGAAGGATAGTTTTTATTAGTTTTTTGACTAAATCTAATTCTTTCGGCGAGCACTTGTTGAGCAATTCGTTTAACTCTATGTCTTTTTTGCTATCAAAGGTATCATAAGTATTACGGGCATCGTGAACATAATAGGCATGATAAGCAGTTTTTCCAAAAATAAGGTAATCTAAAGAAACATGTAAACAATTGGCGACTCTAACCAAAACGGGGAGACTCATTTGCCTCTCTCCCCGCTCCAATTGCCCCACATAGTAGTCAGAAAGTCCTATGATTTCTGCAAACTCCTCCCGCGTAAGTCCGAGTTTTCCCCTTTCTTCCCGTATTCTCTGCCCGATTGCCTTGTTATCTATCTCCACATTTTTCTCCACTTTTTATTCACTCCCCACTACTAAATACTTTATCTAACTTAAAACTTTATCTGAATTTGCTATAAGCATATAATTATAATTTGCATTGAGCTAATTTTTGATGTAAAATTATGTTTATGGTTATTTTTACAGGGAGTGAACGGAGTGGACGGAAAAGATAAAATAGAAATAGCACGAAATATCCTCAATAATGCAGCAAATATGAACATGAGCAAAGAAATTCTCCTGAAAATAAGTCAAAAAATTGATAAGTATATTGTTGAGTATTTTCGCAAAGGCGGAGGCCAAAAGGGTTCCTCAATTAGAGGAGTTACTTTTTCAAAAAATCTTCACAAATTTATCATATATTTTGCATATTTCTATCTTAAAATAAAACCGAAAAAATAGGGCCAACAAAATTAAAAAACGGGGTGGTACAATTGCTTTATTTGCATCATAATCCTGGTTTCATTAAAAGAACGTTGTCCCTGTTATTTTCGGTGTTTTTTATTCTTGCCATGACCGGGACAAAACCAGCATACGCGTACGGGAATTTGACGGTATTTACCCCTTATCCGGGAGTGACCGCACAGCCGGGAGGCAGCGTTTCCTTTCCTCTGACAATAAGCGGACCGCCCGGATATGTTACCCTCAAGGTGGCGTCCCTGCCTGCAGGATGGACTGGTCAGATTTATGGAGACGGCAGGGAAATCCATGAAGTTTTCATACCTTCCGATGACAGCAGCCGGGCGGAGCTCAGGGTGCAGATACCTCAGAGCCAAAAAAACGGGGATTATGACCTGACGGTGGAAGCCGTCGGAGCAAAGAGCCGGGCAACATTATCGATAAATATAAAGGTTAAGGCCGGCGCCAGCGGCGGCGATAAACTTGACGTGCAGTATCCTTCGCTCAGCGGTCCCGATACGGCGAGCTACAGTTTTCGCGCGACTCTGTCGAATAATAGCGGACATGGGCGCTTTTACAGTCTGGGAGCCAGCGCTCCCGAGGGATGGCAGGTTTTTTTCAAACCGGCCTATCAGGAAAACCAGATAACAAGCCTGAGTCTTGATGCGGGCAAAACTCAGGATCTTGATGTGACGGTTCAGCCGCCCAAGGGTGTAAAAGCGGGGAAATACAGCATAACGGTGGCTGCTGTTTCCGGCAGTGAGGCCGTCAAGACAAACCTGGAGGTGGTTATAACCGGAACTTACAGGTTGAATCTTACAACCCCCTCCGGGCGTTTAAATGCAGATGTTACCGCGGGACGCAAAGGGGCGGTGACATTGCAGCTGGAAAACGACGGCAGCGCCGACCTCCAGAATATCAGCTTTTCGGCACAAACTCCCCAGAACTGGGCGGTAACTTTTGAACCTTCCAGCATAGACCGCCTGGCCAGCGGGGAAAAAAGGCAGGTAACGGCCTTTATTAACTCTTCCGGCAAGGCTATCGCCGGCGATTATGTGGTAAGCATTACTGCCTCCACTAGAGAAACCACGGCCGATGCGGATATTCGGGTGACTGTGCATACATCGACCCTCTGGGGCGTTGTGGGTGCGATTATAGTTATAGGTGTAATACTCTGGGTAATGTGGACATTTAAAAAGTATGGGCGGCGATAGAAATGGGACAGGATGGTATGATTTCAACTGTTGACCTTACGAAGAAATACAAAGATATAACCGCGGTGGATAAACTTAACTTAACTATAAACGGTGGAGAAATATATGGCTTATTAGGACCTAACGGGGCAGGAAAGACCACTACCATTCTCATGCTTATGGGATTGACGGAACCTACGTCGGGAAGTCTGCGGGTGGGGGGATATGATCCGATGCGCGATGCCCTGGAGGTAAAAAGAATAGTGGGATACATGCCCGACAATATTGGGTTCTATGATGACATGACCGGGCGTGAGAATTTGCGGTATACCGCCAGGCTGAACCGTATTCCCGAGCGGCAGGCCGAAATACAGATTCAAAACCTGTTGGAAAAGGTGGGACTTGTGGAAGCGGCAGACCGAAGGGTAAAGGAATACTCCAGGGGCATGCGGCAGCGGTTGGGAATCGCTGATGTGCTTTTAAAAAACCCGAAAATTATCATCCTCGACGAACCTACGCTGGGCCTTGATCCTGAAGGCGCGGAAGAGTTGCTGGATATTATTAGAGATCTCGGGCAAAAAGAAGGCAAGACCATCCTGATTTCTTCGCATCTTCTTTATCAGATTCAATCTATCTGTGATAGGGTGGGAATTTTCGTTAAAGGGAAATTGATAGCCGATGGAAAAATCGATGACCTGGCGGCACAACTTTCGGATGGAGAGCAGGTAATTGAAATCAGGGCCGAGCCTGTGGAGAAGCTTGCCGATGCCGTGATGTCGGTGGCGGGAGTAAATTTCGCCGAAAGGCATGGAAATACGGTCATTGTCAAAGGCGACGGTGAAAATCTGGCGCCCCGCATCGTAGCAGAGCTTGCTGCCCGCAACATGGCCGTGTACCATTTGAATGTCAGGGGATATAATCTGGATGACATTTACCGGCAATACTTCCGAGGAGAAGAGGTGAAACAAATTGACAGCAACAACTTCTACTATCGGCATTGAAGGCGAAGATGTTGGAAAAAAGGTAAAGCGCCGGGGCAGCGGGAATCTTGAAACCATATTCAGGAAAGAACTGGCCGACCAGTTTTCCAGCAGTAGATTTTTTATTCTCTTTTTTTTAATTATGATAACAGGCGCCGTTTCCTTTTATGCTGCGATACAAAGCCTACCGGCCGGAGACGCAGGAGACAATGAGTTCATACTGATAAAGCTTTTTACTACCGCTGCAAATTCACTGCCGCCGTTTACATGGTTTTTATCCCTGCTGGGACCGCTGGTGGGCCTGGCGATGGGATTTGACGCCATTAATGGGGAACAAAATCGGGGCACCATGAGCAGGCTATTGTCTCAGCCCGTATACCGGGATGATGTCATAAATGGTAAATTCCTTGCAAGGCTTGTGGTGCTTGCCATAATGACTGTGGCTCTCGGCGGTTTTGTTGGGGGCATGGGAATATTCATGACAGGCGTTGCGCCAACGGTAGAAGAAATCTTACGGCTCTTGCTTTATTTAGCTTTGAGCGTAGTGTATATGGCATTCTGGCTGGCCCTTTCAATGCTGTTTTCTCTGCTGTTCAGACAGGCTGCCACATCGGCTCTGGGGGGAATAGCTCTCTGGCTCTTTTTTTCCATCTTTATTCCGCTGCTGGCAGGCATGGTTGCCGATGCGGTATTTCCGGCAAATGACCCATCTCAAACTGCATCTCAGTTTTACAATGTTGTATTGAGGCAAAATATAAGCCGCATATCTCCCTCGACGCTGTACAGCGAAGCCTCTTTGACGCTTCTTTCGCCAGAAGTGCGAACTCTGGGACCGGTGCTTCTTGAACAGATCTACGGCGCCATTCCCGGATTTTTGCCTCTGGGCCAGAGCCTTTTGCTGATATGGCCGCATCTTACGGGATTGATAGCTGCGACGCTCATCATTTTTGCCGTAACATATACTTTGTTTTTACGCCAGGAAATCCGGGCATGAAGTAAATAAGCAATTTGCAGAAAAAATGATTTCACCATTATGGCAGGTGAAATCATTTTTTTCTTATATATTGCCCTTTTGATTATCATATGATAAAATAATTACAAGATAACATTTGAACATATATTCAAGTGATAAATCAAAAAATCTATATAAAACTTTAATTGGGAGGGACGAGAAATTTTGGCATACAGGCTGGAGGGATTGGATTGCCCAAATTGTGCCGCAAAGATTGAAAAGGAACTGAGAAAAATCGAAGGGCTTTCGGAGGTTTGCGTCAATTTTTCCACAAAAAGCGTAGCCCTGGACCCACGGTACGAGCAAGCGGCTAAGGAAATCTTAAGAAGGGTAGAACCCAATGTTGAACTTATTGCTGAAAGCTCTGCGGATAAAAAAGAGGAATCCGAAGCCATGACAGGCGAACAAAAAAAGAGGCTTTTATATATTTTTTCTTCTGCAGTCTTTCTAATATCGGGGATAATAGCAAGCCCCCGGCTTCACGGCAGATTTGAATTCATAGAGTATGCCATCTTCCTTGCCGCATATTTTATAGCAGGGTGGGAGGTATTATATGCCGCCCTGCGCAATATCTCCAGGGGACAGGTTTTTGACGAAAACTTTCTCATGACCGCAGCCACTGTGGGAGCCCTGGCCATCCACCAGCTTCCCGAAGCTGTAGGGGTCATGTTGTTTTACTCGGTAGGAGAATATTTCCAGGCCCAGGCCGTTAACCGTTCCCGGCGTTCCATTGAAGCTCTCATGGATATACGGCCCGATTATGTCAACCTGAAGCTGGACAGTGGCATTGAAAAGGTGCCGCCCCAGCTTGTACGGGTTGGGCAGGTTATTGTAGTAAGGCCCGGGGAGAAGGTGCCCCTGGATGGCCAGGTTATATCAGGCTCCTCCTTCATGGATACTTCGGCCCTCACCGGAGAATCGGTGCCCCGCAAAGTGGAGCCCGGAGATACTGTGCTTTCGGGCATGGTGAACACCGAAGGCTTTCTGGAGGTAAGGGTGGAAAGAACCTTCGGCGAATCCTCGGTGTCCAAGATCCTGGACCTGGTGCAAAACGCCGCCGCCAGGAAAGGCCGTACCGAGCAGTTCATCACGAAATTTGCCCACTACTATACTCCAGTGGTGGTGTTCACGGCAGCCGCCATAGCTACAATCCCTCCGCTGGTAATACCCGGGGCGACCTTTTCGGAATGGCTTTACAGGGCACTGACCATACTGGTCATATCATGCCCCTGCGCCCTGGTGGTATCCATCCCGCTGGGATATTTCGGGGGAATAGGCGGTGCCTCCCGCCGGGGAATCCTGGTGAAGGGGGCCAACTTCCTGGAAGTTCTGACTCATGTGGATGCCGTAGTGTTCGATAAGACCGGCACCCTCACAAAAGGGGTTTTCAAGGTATCGCAGGTTCAGGCAAAAAACGGCTATTCGCGTGAGGATATATTGAAGTTTGCGGCCCAAGCCGAAATCCATTCAAGCCACCCAATAGCAACATCCATCCGGGAGGCTTACGAAGCCACCGGTGCGGCCTTTGCAGCGACATCCGTGGAGGATTATCAGGAGATCGCAGGCCATGGGGTTAAAGCCCGGGTGGATGTAAACACCGTAATTGCTGGAAATGAGAGGTTGATGGAAAAGGAAGGCATAACTTACGATGTTCCACAGACCTCCGGCACCGTAGTGCATGTGGCGGTGGAAGGTAAATATGCGGGATATATCGTTATATCCGATGAAATAAAGCCCGACGCGAGAGCAGCAATAAAACACCTGAAGGCTCTCGGGGTAAAACATACGGTGATGCTCACCGGCGATGACGAAAAGGCAGCGGAGCTTGCCGCAAAAGAAATCGGAGTTGACGAGTATTTCGCAAATCTTTTGCCCCAGGACAAGGTTGCAAAACTGGAACACATCCAGGTCGGGGAAGGCGGCCGGCGCCGCAGGGTGGCTTTTGTAGGCGATGGCATAAACGATGCCCCGGTCATTACCCGGGCCGACGTGGGCATGGCCATGGGCGGTTTGGGTTCCGATGCCGCCATAGAGGCCGCCGATGTGGTTATCATGGAGGATGCGCCTTCAAAGGTGGCGGACGCCATTAAGATAGCCCGCCATACCAGGAAAATCGTCATCGAGAACATCGTCCTGGCCCTTAGTGTAAAAGGAATTTTCCTGGCCATGGGAGCCGCGGGCATCGCCACCATGTGGGAGGCGGTGTTTGCCGATGTGGGCGTGGCTCTGCTGGCGGTGCTGAACTCCACCAGAGCCCTGGCCGCAGGATGGCGTGAAAAATGAGCAATCAACCCAAGGGGCTATAATCCCAGAACATCTGCAATTTCGGTCATGGCTTTGAGAGAAAGCTCCGCAAATTCTGCAAAGGGAATCCCCAGCTTTTCTATGGAGCGCATGGCATCCCTGTCGGCACCGGCCGCAAAGCGCAGTTCGTTCATCCTCTTGGTAATGGATTTCACCTTGACGCTGGAGAGCTTTTTATCAGGATACACCAGGGCTATGGCGGTGATAAATCCCGTTATGGGATCTGCTGCATACAGTGCCCGGTCGAAACTGTTTTTTATCTCGGTGCCGGTGGCCTGGTTGTGGGCCAGGATGGCATGATACATTTCCTCATTGCCAAAATTGATGCTCCTTAAAATCTCGACGGCTTTCGGCCCGTGCTGCTCGGGAAAAGTCCTGTAATCCACCATGTCCGCATCTAAATCATGCAGCAGCCCCGCTATGCCCCACTCGTCTTCTTTATCCGGGGCAAGCCTCCGGGCGAGAGCCATCATCACTGCTTCCACAGCGTAGCAGTGTTTTACCAGATGGTCAGTATGTAGATACTCATTCAAGATTTCAATTGCCTTCTGCCTGTCCATTTTTATCCTCCTGTATTTTTATTGGCATTAGTTTCCTATATTATAACATAATTTGTCTTATATGTCATATTTTAAGGATAATAATGATAATTATGCAGAAACATCACTGAAAATGCAAAAAAATAGAGAGGCTCCTTTTCAGGAACCTCTCTATTTTTCATACGGTAGTTAGCATGACATTAAATTTTTAGCTGGTAAAGCCCATGGGCTGATACATGTTTATCATGGTATTGGTGGTGTTCTGCTGCATGGTGGGCACCTGATAATAGCCGCGGCTGTTCATATACTGCCACACATCATAGGCCTGGTCGGCGCAGTTGATGGCACCCTGGATAAGCATCCGGCGAAGCTCGGGATTGGCGCACTCGAGAGATGCCATCATTCTCTTGGATGCTCCCGTCTTGTGGATTCCCATGAGGGCGGAAGCCACATCCTGGTCATCTACCTGTTTTGCGGAAGGATTTGGTGTTGTCGGAGAAGGACTTCTCAGACCATAAGTTGGAGAAAAATTGGTATTGGCCCTGTAAGGAACAGCCTCCTGGAAACCTGCCTGGTTGATGGCCGATACCATATTGTTGTATTCATCCACCATGAAATCCAGCTGTTTGTTTAAAAGGCTTTTCAGCTGAGGATCCTTGCAGTGTTCGCCGTAAAGCTGGACGGTGTTAATGCCGGTTACGGTATCGGATAATACTTCATGCAGTTCCATTACTTCATGGGCACCGAGATTTGCTGCCATAAGATGACCTCCTGTCTAAAAATTAATTTACATACAAAGTATAATATTCCACAACACCTTTGAAGATATTCTAAAATCGTGAAAGAAAAAAATTAAGCATTGTTTGACTTTTTGGTCAACATAAACAATTTAGAGGACTAAAAATGCGAAAAAATGCATAAAATTTATATAGTATCCTGTGGAAATGTTTAGAGTTTGAACGGAATGTTTAAAAAATGAACATAGTCGGTATTTGAAAGTCTGCCAGAGCTTGTTTTTTCAATTGGCACAAATATTGCTTATATAAAAAATTACAAATTACATAAAAATTATTGGGGGTGGAATCGTGCGTGAAGTGGTTATTGTTAGCGCCGTGAGGACCGCCTGCGGCAAGTACGGAGGGAGCCTTTCAAAAAAGACACCTATAGAACTGGGGAGTGCAGTGATTGCGGAAGCCGTGAAAAGAGCGGGCATTGAGAAGGAAATGGTGGAAGAAGTAATATGGGGCAATGCATGGCAGGCAGGAGTGGGTCCCAATCTGGGAAGGCTGGTGACTGTGAAAAGCGGCCTTCCCGTGAGTACCTCGGCTTTTACGGTAAATAAAAGGTGCGCTTCGGGGTTGAAATCCGTGGCGCTGGCTGCCCAGGCCATAAGGGCAGGGGATGCGGATGTCATGGTGGCGGGGGGAGCAGAGATGGCAAGCAGGGCGCCTTATCTTCTCCCTGAAGCCCGGTGGGGATACAGGCTGGGCGCAGGGGAGCTTCAGGACCACCTCCACCAGGATGGTTTCATGTGCCCTCTGGCGGGCATGATGATGGGCGCCACAGCGGAGGTACTGGTGGAGGAATACGGTATCACCAGAGAGGAGCAGGATGAATATTCCTTCATGAGCCATAAAAGAGCAATTGCTGCCATGGATAGCGGGAAATTTACGGATGAGATCTTACCCATAAATATTGGTGATAAGAAAAACCCCAACGCAGTTTTTGCCAGCGAAGAAATTCCGAGGCGTGATATTTCAATGCAGGCTCTGGCAAAGCTTCCCTCGGTCTTCAAAGAAAAAGGCACCATAACAGCGGGTTCCAGTTCAGCCCTGTGCGATGGGGCTGCGGCACTGGTACTGATGGCCAGGGAAAAGGCCGAAGCCCTGGGAATAAAGCCCCTGGCAAAAATCCTGGCCCACGGTCAGAGGGGGGTAGACCCAACCCATATGGGGATAGGTCCCGTGGAAGCCGTTCCCATTGCTCTCAAAAAAGCAGGTATGACCCTGAAGGACATCGACCTGATTGAACTAAATGAAGCCTTTGCAGGCCAGGTGCTGGCGGTAGTAAGGGATCTGAACCTGGATATGGACAGGACCAATATTTACGGCGGAGCTATTTCCCTGGGCCATCCCATAGGCGCCACCGGAGCAAAACTCGTAACCACCCTCATAAATGCCCTCAGGCAGGAGAATAAACATATAGGTATGGTTACCCTCTGTGTGGGCGGCGGTCAGGGAGAAGCCATGATAATAGAGAGAATGAGCTAGATTAAAGTGGAATTTTATCATGGAGGATATTTGCAAGCAGGCTACAGGATGTTCAAAAAGTGAACATCCATAAAAAATCCAGCGGAGGATTATAGTAAGGAGGGTTATTATGGAATTTAAAAAAATAATGGTTGTGGGTGCCGGCACCATGGGACATGGTATAGCTCAAGCCTGCGCCCAGCAGGGGTTTGAAGCGGTGCTCATCGATATGGAGAGGTCTCTTGTAGATAAGGCCATAGCCAGGATAAAAACGGGCCTTGATAAAAGGGTCGAAAAGGGCAAGATGACCGCTGAAGAAGCGGATGCCATCATGTCCAGGATTTCAGGCGGAACGGAAATAGAAGCATATGAAGGGGTGGATTTTGTCATTGAAGCGGTGGTGGAAGATGTAGAAGTCAAAAAACAGGTCTTTGCCCGTCTTGATAGGCATTTTGGGCCCGAAGTAATCCTCGCCACCAACACCACCGCCTGTTCCATCAGCGAAATAGCCGGTGCCACCCGGGAAAAGGGGAGGGTTGTAGGTATGCATTTCTTTAATCCCCCCGTCGTCATGAAACTGGTGGAAATAATCCCGGGCCTTGATACGGCTCCGGAGACGGTGGAGAAGACCCGTGCCCTGGCGGAGATGCTGGGGAAAACGCCCATAGTGACAAAAATAGAATCACCTGCCGGAATTGTGAGCAGGGTACTGGCAGCTCTTTTAAATGAGGCGGTCAATGTCTATTCAGAAGGAGTGGCCGATCCTACGGAAATCGACACCGCAATGAAACTGGGGGCCAACCTTCCCATGGGACCACTGGAACTTATAGACATGATAGGCGTGGATATACATCTTGCCAAGACCGAAACCCTCTACAGGGAATTCGGAGACCCTCGCTACCGCCCACCCTATATCCTGAAAAAAATGGTGAGAGCCGGGCACCTGGGGCGCAAGACCGGTCGGGGTTTCTATAAATATTAAAAAACTATAATATAAGGGAGGCGGCATTATGAATTTTGATATGACTGAAGAACAGCAGATGATAAAAAGTATGGTGGCGGAATTTGCCGAAAAGGAGATTGTTCCTGTAGCGGCGGAAAATGACCTTAATGAGAAATTTCCATGGAGTATAGTTAAAAAAATGGGGGAACTGGGTATCTTCGGCACAGTGATTCCCGAAGAGTACGGCGGAGGAGGCTTTGATAACATCGCCCATGCTATTGTGGCTGAAGAACTGGGAAGAGTGGACTCTTCGGTAAGAGGCATTTATTCGGTACAGGTATCGCTGGTGGCACTTACCATACTAAAATGGGGTAATGAGGAACAAAAGAAAAAATATGTGCCCCGCCTGGCTTCCGGCGAAATCCTTGGATGTTTCGGCCTTACGGAGCCCAATTCCGGCAGCGATGCAGTGAGCATGCAGGCCACGGCGGTGGAAGATGGCGACAGCTACATTTTAAACGGAAACAAGATGTGGATAACCAATGGTGGAGTAGCAGACATTGCCCTGATATTCGCCAAGACCGATAAAAACGCCGGTGCCCGGGGTATCACGGCATTTATTGTGGATACTAAAACCCCCGGATTTTCCACCAGGGACATCCATCAGAAGTTGGGCCTGAGGTCATCCAATACAGCCGAACTCATTCTGACCGATGTGAGGGTTCCCAAAGAAAACATTCTGGGGGAAGTGGGCAAGGGATTCAAGGTGGCCATGAGCGCCCTGGACTTTGGCCGCTATACCGTGGCTGCGGGATGTGTGGGTCTGGCCCAGGGGTGCTATGACGTAGCCAAAAAGTATGCCCTGGAGAGGGTCCAGTTCGGCAAGCCCATTGCCGGACATCAGCTCATTCAGGAGATGTTCGCCGACATGATAGTGGATATTGAAGCCGGCCGTCTTCTGGTATACCGGGTAGGGCATCTTAAAAATAAAGGAGTCCCCAATACCAGGGAAGTTTGTGTGGCGAAACTCTTCTGCAGCGAGATGGTAAACCGTGTAGCCTACAAGGCGCTGCAGGTCTTTGGCGGGTATGGATTTTCCGGGGAATTCCCCATTGAAAGATACTACAGAGATGCCCGCATAAATACCCTTTATGAAGGAACAAGCCAGATTCAGAAGCTCATTATAGCCAACAAGGACCTGGGGATATCCGCCTTTTAGGTGCCAGGCACTCACTTATTCTCACTTATTCACTTATGTAATTTTCCGAAAATTATTCCAGTCAGGCCTTGAACCGGTTGGCAGCCACCCTAAAGAGATTGCCTCAGGGTCCATCGCTCGTCAAGTAAGATTAAAGAGGAAAGTTTCCTGCTTGGAGAGGAGATGATTATAATGGATTATCAACTATTAGCGTATAAGCAAGAGGATGGCGTGGCCTATATTACCATAAACCGCCCGGAGGTGAGGAATGCCCTCAGCAACAGGCTGGTGGATGAACTGGAGGAAGTGATATCACAGATCGAGAAAAATGAAGAACTCCGGGCAGTGGTAATAACCGGCGCTGGAGACAAAGCCTTCATGTCGGGCGCCGACATAAGGGAACTGGTGGAAAGAGACGCCATCATCGGCCGAAAGCATACCAGGCAGCGCCAGGAGCTTTTTAGCCGCATCGAAAATTTGAACATCCCGGTTATAGCCGCCGTCAACGGCTATGCCATTGGGGCTGGCCTGGAGCTTTCCATGGCCTGTACCTTTAGAATAGCATCGGAAAATGCTAAATTCGCAGCATCGGAAGTGAAGCTGGGTATAATCCCCGGCGCCGGCGGCACCCAGAGGCTTACAAGACTGGTGGGAAAGGCCAAGGCACTGGAGATGATACTCTTTGGAGATATCATTGATGCTGGCGAAGCTTTGAGGATAGGCCTTGTAAACAAAGTGGTGCCCCAGGATAAACTTATGGAAGAAGTGTCGGCATGGGTAAAAAAGATAAAAGCCCTTCCCAAACTTGCCATACAATATGCCAAGGAATCCGTGAACCGGGGAGCAAATCTCGGCCTGGAACAGGGTCTCGCCCACGAATCCTACCTATTCGCCTTAGCCTGCACCACCCAGGACAAGAAAGAGGGCGTGGCGGCATTTCTGGAAAAAGGACGCCGAACTTTATTGGAAAATAATATATAGTTCTGGTATAGAAACTAAGTCCGCTGCCGGAGATTCAAAGGGAGGTTGACGCCCGGCCTTGAACATTAACATAAAAGAGGTGAATATGATTGAAGATAGTAGTCTGTATAAAGCAGGTGCCCAGCACCGAGGCCAGGGTCCAGATGGATCCCATCAAAGGCACCCTCATCCGGGAGGGAGTGGAATCGGTAGTAAATCCCTTTGATGAGTATGCCATAGAAGAGGGCATAAGGTTGAAAGAGAGATACGGCGGTGAAGTTACGGTGATATCCATGGGTCCCCCCCAGGCCAAGGAAGCCCTGAAAACCGCACTGGCTATGGGAGCGGATAAAGCTGTACTCCTCAGTGATAGGGCCTTTGCGGGTTCGGACACCCTTGCTACAGCCTATACTCTTTCACTGGGTATAAAAAAATTAGGGGATATTGATATAGTCATTTGCGGCAAACAGGCCACCGATGGGGATACCGCCCAGGTGGGACCGGGGCTAGCCCAGCGGCTTAACCTGAGACAGATAACGTACGTTTCCAAAATCAGGGAAATCAATCTGAAAAATAGAAAAATTACTGCCGAGCGTCTTATTGAAAGCGGCACCCAGGTGGTATCTACCGCACTTCCTGCCCTTATTACCGTGGTTAAAGACATCAACCAGCCCCGGATACCCAATATCTTTTCCATTAAGAAGGCCACCAGAGCAGAGATTCCCGTATGGGGCATGCAGGATCTGGGAGGAGACCCGAAGGATTTTGGATTTGATGGTTCCCCTACCCAGGTGGTCCGGATTTTTACACCACCTCCCCGGCAGGGAGGCGAGATAATCCAGGGAGAAGTGCCGGAGGCCGTAGCAAAGCTCATAGAGGCGCTTACCAGCAGGAATATAATCAATCTATAAGGAGGCCGGAATATGGCACTAAAAGTAATCAAAGAAAACTGCACCGGCTGCGGGCTCTGCGTGGATGTGTGTGCCTATAGCGGCATCAAAATAAACGATGAAGGTGTGGCCGAGGTTACCGAAAGTTGTATTTTGTGCGGCCAGTGTGTGGATGTATGCCCCGCCGGAGCACTTATGATGGAAGAAAAAAAGGCTACAGTCGAAGATATATCCGACTATAAAGGTGTAATGGTATTTGTGGAGCATGAGTTTGGGAAAATACATTCCGTTTCATTTGAACTCCTGGGAAAGGGGAGAGAGATAGCCGATAATCTTGGAGTATCCCTTTCAGCCATGTTAATTGGTGCCGAAGGAGACAGTATGGCCCTGGAAGTGGCCCGGTACGACGTAGATACAATATATGTTTGCAACAGCACATGGTTGAAGGATTATCAGACAAACACCTATGTGGCCGAAGCGGAAAATATAATCAGGACATATAAGCCAGAAATAGTTCTGATCGGTGCCACCACCCTGGGAAGGGATTTTGCCGGCGCTCTGGCTGCAAGGCTCAAGACCGGTCTTACCGCCGACTGCACCGAACTTTCTGTGGATATGGAAAAGCGCCTGCTCCTGCAGACCCGTCCTGCCTTTGGCGGAAACATCATGGCTACCATAATATCTCCTAACAGAAGGCCTCAAATGGCCACCGTAAGGCCAAAGGTCATGGCCATGCCGGAGCCGGTGAAAAATCCTGATGTACAGATTATCCAGGTACAGCCGGTGTCGGGACCCCAGGATATGCTTCTTGACATACTGGAATTCATCCCCGATACCGCCGGAACGGTGAATTTAGCCGATGCTGACATCATAATATCCGGCGGCCGGGGCATGAAAGGCCCGGAAAATTTCTCCATGCTCTTTGAACTGGCAGAACTTCTGGGCGGAGCCGTGGGTGCCTCCAGGGCCGCAGTGGACAGCGGATGGATGCCTTATGCCCATCAGGTGGGGCAGACCGGGAGGACCGTAAGGCCCAAGCTCTACATCGCCTGCGGCATCTCCGGGGCCATCCAGCACCTGGCAGGCATGCAGACCTCGGAAAATATTGTGGCCATAAACAAGGACCCCGATGCCCCCATATTCAAGGTGGCCACCTTCGGCATAGTGGGCGACCTTTTCAAAGTAGTGCCGGAGCTCATCCGACAAATAAAATACAAAAAACAACAGATGGCATCTTGATTTCAAGCAAAACCGGACCAAAAAAATTGGTCTGGTTTTTAATTTAACATATTCCTGGATGAATCTTTGAAAGCTTATGAAATAGTGTATCCCGCAGCGGGAGATGTAAACGCAGCCGTTGCCATGACCGTGGAAGAGATGGCAGAGCTTTTTAATAATAACTGGGTGAACGTTACCCTGTAGTGAAAAAATTTAAGAAAAAAGGACAAATTACCCCAAAATTTTTATTTTACGTTGCGGAAATATATAACAAAAAAAGAGGAGGAATTTTCCATGAAAAAGTTTCTGGCTTTAGTTATGATGTTTCTTCTTGTCCTAACAAGCAGTTCTATGGTCTTTGCAAAGGGGAGTGAAACTAAATACCTGGAGAAGAACCAGATTCAAAATCAGGAACAAATTCAGGAACAAAATCAAATCAGAGAAGAAGAGGAACAGGAAAAAAGTCAGGATATAGAAAATAATGGAGATATCACCGAAAATCAAGATATCAATAATAGCGACAATGAGGACGGGAATAAATTAAAACTTAATGAAAAGGTAAAGGAAAAGGTAAAAAACGAGATCGAAAACAAAACCCAAAATCAAGGCGATGAAAGTGAATTGCAAATTGAAGAAAAGTTGCAGGAGTTAAAATCGGAATTTAAGAATTCGTTAAAGGATAAGGAAAAAAGAAAAGAAATCTTAAAGCAGATTCGCGAACTTAAAAAACAGCAAAATGATAATACAACTGGCGTTTTTGTAAACGGTGAAGAACTGAAATTTGATACGCCGCCCGTAATAAAAGAAGGTAGGGTTTTAATCCCTGTTAGAGCTGTGGTCAATGCTCTTGGTGCAGAAGTTAAATGGGACCAGGAAACAAAAACCGTTACAATAACGAAGGATGGGAAAACCGTAATATTGCAGTTAGAATCAAAAACGGCCATTGTTGACGGCCAGGAAGTTAAGCTGGATGTGCCTGCGGGAATTCAAAACGGCCGGACCATAGTTCCTTTGAGGTTTATAATGCAGGCCTTTAACTCCAATGTTGAATGGGATGGAGAAGATAATACCGTAATCATCGATGATTCTGAACAAGACATGACGGATTCCACCGACGAAACACTATCTTCAGAAACCGTTCCTGAGGCCTCCGAAAGCGGGACAACGCAGACTAATGCTCAATAGAATTTTAAAGTAACACCTTAACATGCTGCAAACACAGTAAATCAATGGAAAATCTACCAGAGGGTATTTTTACATAAATATAGACAAATTAAATTCAGAAGATAAAACCTCGCTTTGCCGAGGTTTTTTTTTGATATTTTCGGTATGCAAATTTATTTTATATAGATTGTAAAAACAAAGATTGTAAAAACATGATGATATTTGTTAAAGAATATAGTAAAATTAGCATATACAGCCGGCACATTTACAATAAAGACCTGAAAATAGAAAAGAACAACTATATTTTGCAAATAATAAAATTATTTTACTATACGGGAGGTTTTATTAATAATGAAAGATGTCGTAATTTCAAGACTTGGTGAATTCGTGGAGGAACTGGCAAAAGAAGATGAAAAGAAAAAGCATGGGAGGATTTTCTGGTAGACTTTGCCGAAGTTTGTGAAAAAGCGAATTTTAAAGAAGAATTGAAAGCCCCCATTTCCAATCTTCTGCAGCATATAAGCGAAAAGGAACTGTCGGACGGCGTAGGACTTTTACACGCTAAAATAGAAAATTTTCCCATAGTCGATGTTTATAAGGTGCTCACAGAAGTGCTCGGAGATATGAATAGGGAAAATCAGATGCGGATAACAGAACTCCGTGATATCCTTGCCGAACTTGCCACCCCGATTATACGGCTAGAGGGAATGCAGAGGAAGACTAGGGTTGTGCCTGAGGGGGCGGCGGAAAAGGTAGTGCGGGATTTTGCAATTAGAGAAGATGACGCAAGCGTTTTAATAGCAAGAGGAGGGATAGGGCTGTGAGCGATTTAAAGAATTTTACTGTTGAATATAAAAACTATCTTTCCCAGTTTATTTTAAGGGGCGGACAGGACGACGTGCTGTTTGAGGCCTACCAGAATCTGATAAAACTGCTCGACGAGTCGTCTGCCCAGGCGGCAAACCTCCTGGATATTCACAACCAGGTTTTGAAAGATGTGCTTAATATAAGAAATGACAATGATATGGTCCAGTGGATATATATAGAAAGAGCTACGGAATTCCTCGCCCAGATACTTATTGCGACGGATGCCCTGCTTCTGTCTTTAAAAGAGAGTGTCGAAAGAGATCCTCTGACGGGACTTTATAACAGGCTGGCCATCGAAAAGATGCTGTCAAAGCTGTGGGCGAATGCTCAGATTTCAAAAACCCCCCTTACTGTGGCGATGCTAGATCTAGACAATTTCAAAGATGTTAATGACAGTTACGGCCATATAGTCGGGGATGAACTTCTGAAAGAAACAAGTTCTATTATAAAGAAGAGCCTTAGGGATGGAGACGTGGTAATGAGGTATGGGGGAGAAGAATTCATTATTTTGTTGCCGGAAACGGACGGCAGAGGAGCGAAAAAGCCGCTTGAGAGGATAAGAAAGCGGATAGAGGATGGAGTGTTTACAGAAGCTAAGATAAAAGTTACCGCCAGCATAGGTGCGGCTGTGTATCCGGATAATCGTCCTTTAAGTGTGGATGAAATAATAGAATTTGCAGATGCCGCGATGTACGAGGCTAAAGCAAGAGGGAAGAACAGGCTCATCTTTTACGGCCGGCTGAGCAGCGAAAAATAGTTGGAGAGGTGTGCTTAAATGGAAGATAATTTTAAAGATCGACACATTATTCTGCCGCAAGTTCCGCCGGATGCCGGTTTAAGAGAAGTGGCGGGAAAATTACTGGACAGTGAAGGAAACCTGGTAATTGTGGGGAAAGAGGGAGAAGGTGCTCAGGGGTATATAGACTGCAAGTCGATAATAAAATGGCTTCTTATGGGAGATGAAAGTGCAAAAATTACAGCCGGAGACATTGCTGTTTTGATAAAAGACGAGGATAGAGTGGAATTGTCCGGAGATATAGAGAGAATTATTGAAAGAATAAGTAAATGCGGAGAAATGCCGTTATTTGCCGGCGAAGGCGGAAGGTTAGCGGGCGGACTTTCACTGCAAAAGATGATAGCCGAGCTTGCCAGGTCTCACAGTGAAGAAAAGCAGAAGAGGACTGATATAGAGCATTTGATAGACATGATAATAGAGGTCCTGCCATTTGGGGTTGCACTGGTTTCCAGGGAAGGTGAGGTCATAAAGGCCAATGAGCTTGCAAGAAAAATAATGTTAGAAAATACTATAGGTGCCGAAGAAATGGAGGCAATAATAAAAGGTAATTACCACAGCAGGGTATTCATAAGTAAAATGGGAACTTATTTTAAAGTTGCAGCGACCCTTTTAAAAGAGTCAAATTCCATTCTTATTGTTTATATAGATGTTACAGTTGAGTATACCCTGATGGAAAAACTGAGAAACGCTCAGGGGGAAGTGGAAACGGCGTTCTCAGTGATGCTTCCAGACCAGCGGATTGAGGCACGGTTAAAATCAATAGTAGAGTATATGGATGAATATGACGAAAGCACAGGCATGATAAAGATAACCGGTATTATCAAACAGGGCTGTTACAGGCATATCATAAATATGCTCAAATTGATAGCAGATGCCTTTGGACAGGGTCTGATGGAACTGCCGGGCATGGATAAGAATACGCTTGTTCAGGCTACCATAATGCATGATATCGGGAAGGTGCAGCCGGATTTGAAGATAGGAGATGCGGTAAATCCAAAAGAAGTATTCGAAAAGGGCTTTCTCCATGCATTTCGGGGAGCTTCTTTAAGCAAGTCGCTGTATGACATAAACGATGAAATATATTATATGATAAAATATCATCATCACGCGGAGAATGAATTGCCGGCCGATTTTCCGGATTACCTGTTACCCATGCACAGGTTTTTCAGATTGATTGACGGTCTTTCTGCCGGAATTACCCGCAGGGGTTCTAAAGTTGTAATGAAGGTAAAAGGTACAAGAATTTATGTGAAAGAAGAAAGCAGTTTTCCGTATTATAATCAGGAAATAGAGATGGATATTTATACGGGATTCTTCGTCAACCATAAGTTGTAAAGGGCCGGGGAATTTTGATGATGAGGGGGGAGACCCCCTCTATTTAAGTTGGATCATTAAGTTGGATCATTTCGATTCCAAATAATATTTTAAAATTCAAAAAAAAAAAAAAAAAAAAAAAAAAAAAAAAAAAAAAAAAAAAAAAAAAAAAAATAAAATTATAAAATTCATAAAATTATAGAAGGATTTTGGTAAAATATGTCGAATATCAAACTCAGAATTTTAACCCATAGTCTTTTGGAGGGATTAATTGGGTGGAAGGAATATCGGTAAATGATGCATATATAATTCTAAAAAATGTAGGCGTTCTTTGGGTAGCCGGTAAAAACGGCGGAGACAAATTTATAAAATCGGTTACCATCATAGAAAAACCCGATGACTTTAAATGGTTGCAGGGAGGAGAGATGATTCTTGCAACTTTGCAGGAAGGGATAATGAATTTTTTTATAAAGGCTCAAGAGAGGCATGCTGTTTGTGCTGGTATTCGTTTGCACAATGACCGATTCTCTAATATCCCGGAAGAAGTGCGGATGTTGGCAGACAGTCTAAACTTTCCTCTGTTTGTAATAAATAAAAATGTGCCAAATTCGATGATATTAAAAAAATTATACAGTGCTATTTTGAGTCATGAAAAACTTGCACTTGAGAAATACAGGGAAATAATTTTATCGACTAATGAATTTTTGTTTTCTCACACAGAAGCTGATAAAATACTTGAAAGATTAGCCCGGATTATAAATAATAGCATTGTTCTCCTAGACGAGAATTTCAGACAAGTAAGCTCCGCCCTGAATATGGGTAAATACGCTGACTTAATCAGTAACAAACAGAATGAGTTGTGCGAACTAATCAAGAGGTATGTGGAGATTTGCGGGTATTTTGGGCTGAATAAAAAGGCAGGTGAGGTGAATTTTTTATCACTGAACGAGAGAATTCTTGTTGTATTCTCCTTTATTCCTTTAAAGATGCTTGAAGGAAACTATGTAATTTTTACGGCGGTCGATAAGGGCATCACTCAGGATGAGATCGAGCTATATAAAATTGCATTTTCCAGTGCGGCAATGGCCTTGGGCAATTACGGAGTTGGTAACGAAGAAGCCGCAGGAAGGGGAAAGCTTCGTGAATCGTTAAATTACGAACTTTTTTGTAAATTATTAAATCATACCGATGATTTCGGAGAATTGCTCGTCAATAGATTCGAAAAGACAGGGTTTAATCTATTAGATAGAAATTTCATTGCTATTTTCGAGATAAAATCTGATGATTCCTGCAAAACATTAAACAAAAACGAAAGAAATAATAATGATGTGAAGAAAAAGCTGAATAATATTTTCAGAAAAAACCTAAAAGATCGAAGTTCGCTTTTGGTGCCGAAGGACAATGAGTGGGTACTGCTTATCGGTTTTAGCGAGGACGAATGTGCAAAGGATGTACTGTATAAAAAGGCATTCCAAGAAATATTCGACCACCTGATAGTTGAAATCAATAATATGAATTTGAATACCTCTTTATCTGCAGGGGTTAGTTCCTCGACGAAAAATATTGCCGGCATTAAGAAAGCCTATATGGAAGCCGGCATAGCAAAAGAGATAGGGAAGAGGGTCCGGAGTGGTGAAAATATCTTCTTCTATGAGGACCTTGGAATATATAAATTTTTATCCATCCCGGACAAGGATGAAATCTTAAAAGATAAAAGGATTCGGAGCATTTATGAGTATGATAAAAAAAACAATGCAAGCCTAATAGACACATTGGATGCTTTTATGGATACCAATGGCAGGATAAAGGATACAGCAAAAAAGATTTTTACTCATCCAAATACTGTAAAATACAGGCTGAATAAGATAAAGGAACTAGCCGGAGAAGAAATTTTGAAAAATGATAACAAAAGGCTTTACTACCATATAATGGTAAAAGCCCTTAAATTGATTTTAAAAAAAGCTTAATAAGCCAATACCGTATATTTGGCCGAAATCGATAAAGGCCATTTTTGTTTTTTTAAGATATATGCTTTTTCTTACAAATTTCCTATAATATCTAAAAAATATTGTAAAAAACAGGAGGTTATGCGGGAATATGCCGGAAAAAAATTTTAAGACACTTGCCCCATTAAGCGGGGAAAGCACAGATACCGTAAGGATTGAAAAAACTGGTGTAAACCAGGCGGAAACAGCAGGGCGCAATATAGACAGGAAGCAGCTTGAAATGCAGAGGAAAAAGGCGCGCACCTTTGCAAAGAAACAGCAGGCAGCGGAAAGGATTGCGGCTGCCACCGAAGAGTTGTCATCGGGTGTGGAGGAAGCCTCAGGAGCAGTAGAAGAACTGAGGTCTTCCATGGAACAGATTGCCAGCGGAGCAGAGGAAGCGAGCAAAGCGACCCAGGAGTCACTGGCGGCCATTGAGCAGATAACAAAAGGATCAGAGCGGGCAGCGGAAAATGCCAGGCAGGCACTGGACCGAGGGAAGGCCATTCAAACGCTTATTGAAAAAACTGCTGAAGACATAGAAAAGCTTGTAGAAGGTGTTAACAAGGCATCTTCTAAAAATGAGGAGTCGGCAAAGCTTGTAGCACAGCTGGAAAAGCAGGCGGAAAACATAGGCAATATAATTAAGACGGTTGTCAGAATAGCCGATCAGACCAATTTACTGGCGTTAAATGCGGCAATTGAAGCGGCTCGGGCCGGAGAGCACGGTAAGGGATTCGCTGTGGTGGCCGATGAAGTAAGGGTGCTGGCGGAGACTTCTGAAAAGGCGGCTAATGACATAAGAGAAGTTGTAAATAGCATTCAGCAGGAAGTAAAGGTCGTAGTAGATGCTATTAATGATTCGGCGGCTCAAGCGCGCTCTCAGGTGGAAAAAGGAAAATCAATAAATGAAGACCTGATTTCTGTTATCAGGGCAATGGAAGAAGTCATAAAAGCTGCAGCCATAATAAATGATCTCAGCCGCCAGTCGCTGCAGGCTGTCCAGGAATTCCAGAAGGGAGCAGAAATAATCGCAAGCGGCGCCGAGGAGCAGGCCAAAGCGACGCAGGAATCCCTCCAGGCGATAGACCAGCAGACAAAAGCCCTTTCTGACATAAGTCAGGCAGCCGCGGAACTTGCTGAAATGGCAGAGGAATTGAAAGATTCAACCGATACTCAAAAATCGTCGGAGAGCCTTGCGGCTGCGGCAGAAGAACTTTCTGCTGCTATTGAAGAAGCAAGCAAATCGGCAGACCAGATCATGGTGGCCCTTTCGCAGATATCCAGAGGTAGTGAACAGCAGGCAGGGGCGGCTGAAGAATCTTCCGGAGCCGCGGCGCAGATAGAAAAAGGGATGAAGACAATCAGCGAAGAGGCCCAGTCGTCCTTAAACAGGGTTAAAGAACTATCAGAATTGCTTGAGCGCAATAAAGCAAATGTAGATATGCTGATTTCCGGGATTTTGGATGCCATGAATGCAGGTAAACAAAATATTGAAAAGATAAAGACACTGGAATCCAGAGCTAAAGAAATCGATAAGATTGTGGATACCATCGCTACAGTCGGTATTCAGACGAATATGCTTGCCGTAAGTGGAGCTATAGAGGCGGCAAGAGCAGGAGAATATGGCAAGGGTTTTGCGGTTGTAGCATCGGATATCAGAAATTTGGCTCAGGACAGCGCACGCAATGCTGAACAGATAAAAGAGCTTGTAAAGTCTATACAGGAACAGATAAAGATTGTACTGATGGATACGGAAGCAATAAGCGAGTCTACAGTTCAGGAGGTAGAAAAAGCAAAAAAGACTTCAAAGGATCTTGATCAGATAGAAAAAGACATGAAAGCTATATCAAAAGGTACGGAAGAAATTGGTGAAGAAGCAAGGCAGAGCGTTCTGGCCATTGAGGAGGCAAAAAAAGGTGTTCAGCAGATTGCGTCTGCTGCAGAAGAGGCGTCCAGAGCCGCACAGGAAGCGGCTGCGGCAGGCAAGCAGCAGGCGGAAGGCGTGAGAGAACTTTCAAGAGCAATTGAGGAGATTGCGGCGTTGGCTGATGAACTGCAGCAGTCTTGAGTTCTGAAAAGAATTAATTGATAGGGTGATAATTTTATGGAATTAAATAAGAGCGAAAGGTCGATTGACAGCAGCCAGTACATCACCTTCTATCTGGGCAATGAGATGTACGGTGTGGCTATACAATATCTGCAGGAAATAATAAGGGTCCCGGATGTGATAAAGGTCCCGCGTGTCCCTCTGTATATTCGGGGCCTTACCAACCTGCGGGGGACCATCCTGACGATTGTGGATTGCAGGTTGCGCCTTGGGCTTGCAAAAGAGGAAGATACTGAGGCAAGCCGGGTGATTGTGCTGACAGCGGATGACAAAAGGCTGGGATATGTGGTAGATCGGGTGGCTGGAGTAATATCTATTCGAAGGGATGAGATAGAGGAAATATCCGGGGCAGAAGCTAAAGGAGATTTCCTGGAAGGCGTAGCAAGAATGGAAGATGGCGGAAAGTTGGTTATGCTGCTGGATGCAAATCGGCTCCTTAAATCCTGGGATGGAGAAGCCGGCAAAAAAAATGTGATTTGCCGGACTGTAAATAGCGAAGATAATAAGAAAAGTCCGGATTCTGCCGGTGAAGAGCAGCTGCAGCTCATCAGCTTCAAGATAGGTGACGAGGAATATGGGATAGAGGTGGCGAACGTCCAGGAGATAGTCCGTTTTTCCGAAGAAATCAACGAAGTCCCGAACACCCCTCCTTATATTCTTGGAATCATTTCCCTTCGCAGCAAAGTATTGCCCATTGTAAGCCTCAGGCGGTTATTTCGCATGGAGGAATGCGCCTTTGATGAGAAGTCAAGGATCATAGTAACTCATATAGACGAAGAAGACTGCTCATATACAGTCGGATTTAGGGTCGATGTGGTTTCAGAAGTGCTGCGCATCGCTAAAGCGTCAATTGTCTCGATGCCGCCGCTTTTGAAAGACAGGGATAGCGAAGAGATAAGCGGAATATGCAAGCTTGACGGCGCAAGGCGCCTGGTTTATATCCTTGACCCTAAAAAGATGTTTTCCCACAGGCTGAAAGAAAGTGCTGATATATTACGGTCTTGCGGAGATGATGATAGGATGGAAGTTATTGAAGAGAGAGATGAAGAGGAACAGCTTGTGAGTTTCGTGTTGGAAGGTATAGAATGTGCATTTTCTATAGAAGACGTGAGGGAAATAATAAGGCTGACGGATATAGTGGCTGTTCCCAAGGCGCCGGATTTTGTCGAAGGTGTTATAAATCTGCGCGGCGTAATCGTGCCCGTCATTGATCTTCGTAAAAAGTTTGGATTAAAGGAAAGTGAACGGAGTGAGCATAACAGAATAGTAATCGTCGAGATTTCCGGCAGGTGTACCGGCTTCATTGTAGATTCGGTTAAAGAAGTTCTAAAGGTGAAGCGAACCCAGATAGAAAACACGCCCGAAATTCTGGTGGATGAAATAGATCAGAGGTTTATCAGAGGTATAGCAAAATTTGACGGAGCAAACAGGATGATTATTCTTCTTTCTGCGGAAGAGGTCTTGTCGTGGAAGGAAAAAGAAGAGCTTATGGAAATTAACGAAGAAAAGTTAGGAGAATGATTTCAGGTATGGGTAAAAAAATCCGCGTGCTTGTAGCGGACGATTCTGCTTTCATGCGCAGGTGCTTAAAAGATATTCTTGAAAGCGAAGAAGACATAGAGGTGATTGACACTGCCCGGGATGGGCTAGAAGCGGTAGAAAAGACCCAGAAAACTTTACCCCGATGTAGTCACCCTTGATATAAATATGCCGCACATGGATGGTCTTACGGCACTGCAGCATATTATGTCTCTTGCGCCCTGCCCGGTTGTAATTATTTCATCCCTCACTACGGAGGGGGCCTTAACCACCCTTGAAGCCCTTGAGCTTGGAGCCGTTGATTTCGTAGCAAAACCCGGGGGTACAATTTCACTGGGAATAAAACAGCTGGCCGATGAAATTGTGGAAAAGGTTAGAGCAGCTGCTCTTTCGAACAGGAAATTGATAGGTAGTTCAGGGTTTTTCAGAAAATCTGCCGGTGAAATTAAAAGGCAGGATGCGTCTGTAAAGATAAATAAGGCCAGGATTTTAAAAGATGAAATTGTTGTAATTATTGGAGTTTCAACCGGTGGGCCGAAGACTCTAATGGAGATATTGCCGCGCCTTCCTTCCGACTTTCCGGGGGCAGTGCTGGTGGTCCAGCACATGCCCCCGGCTTTTACGGAATCTTTTGCAAAACGCCTTGACCAATACTGCAATTTGCCCGTAAGGGAAGCAAGCGACGGAGCTGCTGTAGAGCCCGGAACGATTACTATAGCAAAAGGCGGGTGGCATCTTGTGGTGGAACAGGATGCGGGGAAATTGGGCCTAAAAGCCAGATTGACCGTGGAACCTGAAGAGGCGCTGTACAAGCCGTCTGTTAACATTACCATGAAATCGGTGCTTGAAAATATGGATGGCCGGAATATTATAGGCGTGCTGCTTACCGGTATGGGCGACGATGGAGCCGATATGATGGTTGAGATAAGAAAAAAGGGCGGGTTTACTATCGCAGAATCGGAAGAGACAGCAGTGGTTTATGGTATGCCCAGAGCGGCCATTGAGCGAGGCGGGGCAGACATAGTAGCACCCGCTTATAAAATTGGAGATATTATATTAAAGAAGGTGAATGAATATGCAAGAGTCTCGCATAAATGAGCTATTAAATTTGATGAAAAACGGCAAAAGTGAAAACGAACGCATAGTGGCGGCGCTTGATCTTGGAGAAGCCGAAGGTGAAAGAGTTGTGGAGGCCCTTACAGGGCAACTTGAGGTAGAGACAAGCAGGGCAGTTCAGGAAGCGATAGTAAGTTCTCTTATTAAAATAAGGGACAGGTGTGTGGCTGAGTCTGCGGCAGAGCTTTTAAAGAACGAAGATGCATATATTAGAAACGCTGGAGTCGAAATACTTGCCCTTATTGGAGATTCGGCGCTGGATGTCATTGAAAAAATGATTAAACACCCCGACAAAGATGTCCGTCAGCAGGTTGTCAATGCTTTGGGGGAGGGGCGTTTAAAGAAAGCGCCGATGATTTTAAGAAAAGTGATAGAAGAAGATGAAGATGAAAATGTTGTAGCAGCAGCAATTGAGTATTTAGGCGAAGTTGGCTGCGGCAAGGAAGACAGGGAAGTAATAATGCGGGCTGCCAAACGTTTTTCCAGCCCGTTTTTTGACTATACTGTGAAAACTGCTATAATGAAACTTTCAGGGTAAAGGCTGTTTTTTTGAGATGAGGTGCAAAAGTGACGGTTGAAGAATTTGTAAAGCTAAGGGATTTTGTATATAGAAAGACCGGAATTTATTTTGAAGAGCATAAAAAGTATTATGTTGAAAGCAGAATTGAAAGCCGCATTAGGGCAACCGGTCATGAAAATTTCAGAAGTTATTTTACATGGCTGCGATTTGACATGATGGGGAAGGAACTTCAAGAACTGGTCAATCTTTTGACGGTAAATGAGACTTATTTCTTCAGGGAGTATTATCAATTGAAATGTTTTGCGGAAGAAGTTCTGCCTGAGATTCTGGATAAAAAGCGGGGAGAAAAGCTGCGGAAGATCCGCGTCTGGTCTGCCGGGTGTTCTACGGGCGAAGAACCGTATACGCTTGCAATAATTATGGAAGAAATGCTCGAAGACCTGGAAGGTGTAACCTGGGAGGTCCACGCAACTGATATCAATACTGAGGTCATGGAAAAAGCTGAGCTTGGTTTGTATTCAAAAAGGTCTGTCCGGTTGGTGCCCGAAGAGTACAAAATGCGTTACTTTTTAAAACGCGGAGAATTTTATGAAGTAATACCAAATATTAAAAAGAAGGTTGAGTTCTATCAGCTTAATTTAATGGATGCCGCAGAAATGCGAAAAATGAACAATTTTGATTTGATTTTTTGCAGAAATGTGCTGATTTATTTTGATGATGCATCGCGAAGGGAGGTGGCCCTTTACTTTTATGAAGCCCTGACAGAAGGCGGCTATATATTTTTGGGCCATTCCGAGTCGATGAGCCGTATAACTCCAATTTTTAAACTGCGTCGATTTAAGAATGCATTCGTATACCAGAAATGAGGTGATGAAAGATTATGAAACTCCGAGCTTTAATTGTAGATGATTCTGCTGCGGTCCGAGGCTTTCATGGCTCGATACTTCGGGATGCGGGGTTTGAGATAGAAGAAGCCGCCAACGGTTATGAAGCCCTGGAAAAATATTTCAAAAAAAAATTTGACCTTCTGCTGGTTGACGTGAATATGCCCAAAATGCACGGATACGAGCTAATAAGACAGATAAGACAGCAGGAGCTTTACGGCTTTATCCCCGCCATAGTCATATCCACAGAGTCGGGAGAAAATGACTATTTGGAAGCCTTCCGAGCCGGAGCCAATCTTTATATAGAAAAACCTGTTGATCCAATTTACCTGCAGCTTTCCGCCAGGATGCTGACGGGAATTCATACAGACGACAACATATTATGCACAATTTCGGCAGATAGAAAAAAATTTTTGAGGGAATTATTGCATAATAAAGACGGCGATATATACGAGGTATCGCTGCAGACAGTCGACGCCGGCGCAATGGAGGTTGATATACTTGATGTTTTCTGCAAGCTGAGAGAAATCGGAGAAGTTGCACATATTGCTGCTGATACACAGAAATTGCCTTCGCTTCAAGATTTTGACCCTTCTATCCCCTATGTATCATTGACATTTGTTATCGTGACCGATAAAAGCGCGCAGGAGATAGAAAATGTTATAAGGGAAGCAGTGGGACCTGAAAGCAGCATGAGGGTAATTGTATCTCCAGTGTCCTCAGAAGCAGGTGGGGATATTATAGAATCGGGAAGCCGTTCTGCGGATATTTATGCTAGTGAAGATAAGGTAGGCGAAGTGCTGGATTTGATCATTTCTCAACAGAAGGTATTCTACGAGATTGCCCAAACCCCGGAAGAACAGCGATCGAGGGGGGATATAGTAATAAGTATATTGCAGAAAGCAGCAGAGTACATGGGCTGGATTACAAAGGGAGAAAGCCTGATTGAAGCATTTGAAAAAAATGAGGGCAAATGGCCTGATAGGTTTTTAGCTCTTATTAGCCGGATAATGGAGGACAAAGGAAAAACAGGCAGAAATGAGCAGGATAGTATCGGCAGAACGGCGGCTGTGGAAAGGGATGAAAAAGTTGCTGCAAAAACCAGCGGGGGTGACGGCGGTTCAGAGAGCGAAACAACAAAAACATTGAAGGTAGAACAGTCTAAAGTGGATGAACTCATGAATTTGGTTGGTGAACTGATCGTGGTTAACAATGGCCTTTCGTATATGGTAAGAAAAGTTGAAATTAAATACGGTTTGTCGGAAATAACAAGAGAGTTAAAAGAAAGACATGTTTTGCTGAATAGAATAGGAAAGGATTTACAGGATATAGTTATGGGCTTACGGCTTCTTCCTATACGCTATATCTTTGACCGCTTCCCGCGAATGATTCGTGAAATCAGCAGGAAGTTGAATAAGAAGGTGCACCTTGTCACCGAAGGCGAAGAGACACAAATAGATAAAAATATCGTAACGGCTCTTTACGATCCGATGCTGCACATTATAAGGAATGCGATCGACCATGGCATTGAAGAACCCGAAGTTCGGCTGAAAGCCGGCAAGCCCGAAGAAGGCACGCTTGTTATGAGCGCCCAGCGTATAGGAGACAAAGTCGTGGTTGAAGTCAGAGATGACGGGCGCGGCATCGACCCTGATGTTGTACGGGCTAAAGCGGTTGAAAAAGGGTTTGTATCTATTGAAGAAGCAGCCGGGATGAAAGATGATGAAGCATTAGAACTTTTGTTCTTACCCGGTTTCAGCACTTTGGAAGGTGTAACCGAGCTGTCCGGCAGAGGGGTAGGAATGGATGTAATCCGGGATACGGTTAAAAAACTGGGAGGAAACGTGCGCGTGGTCAGCAAGGCAGGAACGGGAACTTCTGTATTTATGGAACTGCCTGTGACAATGGTGACATCAAGAGTGCTGCTCATTACCATGCAGGGCCGGCGCTACGCTTTGCCGCTCGAAAGCGTACGCGAGATGGTAAAAATCAAAGCAGATGATATAAGGAGGATAAAAGGAAAAGAAATAGTTGTCATTAGGCAGGAAATAATACCGATTTTAAGGCTGCGGGAGTTTATGGGGCTTCAAGGCGATACAGATAAGGGGTATGAGTTTGAAGAGTATCCGCTGGTTGTGCTAAATAGCGGCATGGCAGTGGTGGTGGATGAATTTGTTGGTGAGCAGGAAATTATCATAAGACCGCTTTCTGAGGAACTTTCTTCTGCCACCTGTTTTTTAGGCGCAGCCATACTGGGAGATGGAAATATTGTCCTTGTACTGAATACTGAAGAACTGGCTGGAGGGGTTTAAATGGAATGGAATTACATTGATGCATATGTTGAAGAGACGGGGGAACAGCTTTCAAGTTTGGAGCAACTTTTTCTGGAATTGGAAAAAAGACCTGAACAATCGGAGATTTTAAACGAGATTTTCAGGATTGTGCACACATTAAAAGGCTCATCAGCTACTATGGGTTTCATCGAAGTAGCAGATTTCAGCCATAATTTGGAGAGCTTTTTTGATAAGCTTCGAAAAGGTGAAATTAGTATTAATGATGAACTGGTAGACCTTTTCTTTAAATGCCTTGACGCCCTTAAAGAAATGACCACTGCAGCGATCAAAGGAGAAGTTTATAACGGCAATGCAAATAAGCTTACGGAGATTATAGACAATTTAATACAAACAGACTCGACCAGTAAAATTAAAAGTCAGGGAGAAAATACCAAATGGCAGGTATCGGTAAGGATAAACAGTGATTGTATGATGAAAACTGCTCGCGCTCTGATAATAGAAAAATATATCGAGGAAATGGGTAACATATTAAGCATTGATCCACCTGTTGACGTTTTAATAAAAGAAAAACTTGAATGTGAAGAAATATCGGCGGTAATTGAAATTCAAAGAGATGTCGAAGATGTAGTTTTGGGGCTGAAAAATATACCAGATGTAGCGAAAGTGGAAATAAGACAGTCTGATAAAAACCCTGACGGTGTGCGAATAAATTTAAGCATAGCGCATAAACCCGATGACCTCAAGCGCTTAAAAGAAGCATTGTTGCACGCCGATGAAATAAAGCTTGAGTTTAGCGAAAGGTATAAGATGAATCTTGCACTACTGCAGCTTGTACTTGCCGCTCACAGGGAAAACAGAATGGTACGTTGTGAAAAAGGCGGAGGCCCTGCAGTCAAGATGTTAAAGCTAATGGGTGTATTGTAAGTAATTTTTGCAAGCAAAATGATAAGGAGTGAATGTATATGAGATTTTCAAATGCTATAGAATTAATCCGGAAGAAATTGTGGCCGAAATTACAGAACGAGAGACCGTGAAGGATATTAATGCTGTGTACGTTTTTGCTAGGGAATTAACAGAACTCGGGGTGCGGTTTACAATAGACGATTTTGGAAGTGGTTTTTCTTCATTCATTTATCTTCGTTACTTTGGCTGCTACTTTGCCAAGATTGGGGGTTCTTTAGTGCGTGATATAAATAGGAGCGGACGTTCAAGAATGATAGTAGAAAACATGGCAAAACTTTTGCAAAGGCTTTCGATAGAGGTAGTAGCAGAATTCATAGAAAATCGTGAAATAGCTGAAATATTACATCGCTCAGGCATCCGCTACGGTCAGGGCTATTATTTGGGAATGCCGTCGATATGCCCTGGTTATAAAGATTAATATTAAAATATGTCTTAATTTATAACTTAAGGACCTTCCGCCGGGAAGGGTCTAAATACCCTTAGCCTGAGACCGGCCGCTGGAATTCCTTTATCTCTCAGGATATCTACGGCCAATTCCATTTCGGAGGCCATGGACCCCATTGAGAGGAGGAAGAATTCAGTCTTTTCGGTTCGATAGACGTCAAAAAGACCACCATGCCAGTGCCCTGTAAGTTTTTCATATTCCCGGGCGCTCAAATTGATAAACATAAGGCAAAATAAAATTGTCAAAATCGAGGCCCTGTCGAGATGGAAAAGCTTAGAACTGGGGAATGTATCGCCGGCGGAATTTATCGGTTGGCATTCATCCGTAAATGGCATAAATCTATATTTTGATCTGATCAATGTTTTGTGATTTTAAGGTATACCTGATTTTTACTTGGGAAAAAATATATTATCGAGGCGGCACTTTGTTAACGACATGAAAAGCCGGTGATAGATTGTTCGGTTTCCGTAAGTTCAAAAGATTTATAAAGCCTGGCAAGGGCGGCATAAAAAAGCGGGATGACCCTTCGAACAGCAGATCAACTATAGGGGTATCCTATATGGAGTCTCTGGAAAACCAGGTCCTTGGTAAAGACATGGAAAATAACCTTAACCAGCTCAAAACCATTCTCGACAGATGCAGTGATGTAATTTACCGGGAGTTTGTTTTTGCTCAAAATGAGCAGATTAAGCTGGCGTTGATATATACGGACGGCCTGGCGGACAAAGGGCAGGTCAGCGACCAGATAATGCGCGCCCTGGCCCTGGAGGTACCGATGGCTGTGCCGGGGCGCATTATCTCTAAGGCTCAGGCTCTGGAATTCATTAAAGAGCGGGGCCTTTGCATACACCAGATCAAGGAAACGAATAAACTGGGCGAAGTGGTCCATGCGATTCTGTCGGGGGACACCGTTCTGCTGGTGGACGGGCACGATACCGCCATAATCAACGGCGCCAGGGGCTGGGAGTCGCGTCCCATAACCGATCCGGAAGCCGAACCGACGGTACGGGGGTCCCGGGAATCTTTCGTGGAATCTATCCGTGTCAATACTTCGCTTTTGCGCAGAAAGATAAAAAACCCGAATCTCAAGATAGAATCCTTTCAAATCGGAAGGCTGTCGACTACCGATGTGGCCATAGCCTATCTGGAGGGAGTTGCAAATCCAGCGATAATAAAAGAAGTAAAGACAAGGATTGAAAGAATAAAAATAGACGCCATTCTTGAAACGGGTTACATAGAAGAATTGATAGAAGATGAACCGTGGAGCCCTTTCCCTACTGTCAATCATACCGAAAAGCCGGACCGAGTAGCGGCAATGCTTCTGGAGGGGCGGGTAGCGGTTTTTGTGGACGGGACTCCCTTTGTGCTGACTGTGCCAAGTCTTTTAGTGGAGTTTCTCCACGCTTCCGAGGATTACTATGAAAGATTTATCTTTACTTCTGCGGTGAGGGTCATTCGGTATCTAGCAGCCTTTGCTTCGCTTATACTTCCCTCGCTTTATATCGCCATAGTCAGTTACCATCACGAACTGCTGCCTACGGCGCTTCTGCTGAGTGTCGCCGCACAGCGCGAAAGAGTGCCTTATCCGGCATTTTTTGAAGTCTTTTCGATGGAATTAGTATTTGAAGTGCTCCGCGAAGCCGGTATACGCCTGCCCCGGCCTATCGGTCAGGCCATAAGCATAGTCGGGGCCCTGGTCCTGGGCGATTCTGCCGTAAGGGCCGGTTTTGTGGCGGAGGCAACAATTATAGTGGTGGCGTTTACCGGAATATCGTCGTTTACGTTTCATTACAGCGCCAGCATTTCTTTCCGCCTGCTCCGGTTTTTTCTGATGATACTTTCCGGGACTCTGGGACTTTTCGGGCTGACTGCGGGCGTTTCCGCCATATGTATTCACCTGTGCAGCCTGCGCTCCTTTGGAGTGCCATATCTTTCGCCGGTGGTTCCCACAGCATATTCCGACTTAAAAGATGTGGTCCTGAGGGCTCCATGGTGGGCAATGCTCACAAATCCTCGGTCTATTATCGGATATAATAAAAAAAGAGAGGCGTATGGTCTAAAACCCACGCCGCCGGAAGACGGGAAATAATGCGAAAAGGTGGTTACATATGCCGGAGAAAGAAATAATCGATGACAAACAGGCGGTTTTACTGATAATCAATATGATTCTGCCTACTGCGCTCTTGAGCCTGCCGGCGATAACGATAAGTATTGCAAAAAGGGATGCATGGATTTCGGCCGTTCTTGCCACGGGTATGGGATTGATTATCGGGCGGCTTGTATCCTCGCTTGTCATGAATTTTCCCGGAAAAACTTTCTATGAGTTTTCGGAAGAAATTTTGGGCCGCTTTTTTGGGAAAATTGTCGGGATATTTTTTATATGGTGGCTGATTCATACCTGCAGTGAAATTGTCAGGGAATACGGAGAGTTTCTTTCCACCGCCATAATGCCGGACACCCCGATAACGGTCTTTCTTGTGGTGTCCGCAATCATATCAGCATATGCCGTAAAGAGCGGTTTTGAAGTTCTGGCACGATTCAATTTGTTGTTTGCCGTTTTAATGGGGGTGTTTGTGCTGGTGTTTGCCATCTCTTTTATGAATGTAAAATTCGCCAGATTGCTGCCGATGTTTGATACGGGGATGGCTGACATATTAAAGGGGACATTGGTGCCCCTGAGCTGGATGGGAGAAGTGGTCGTGTTTTCCGTCTTTTCGCCTGTTCTGAAAAACTGCCGCAGCGTTGTGCGAATAACAGATATGTCAATATTATTAGTAGGGTTGCATTTTTTTATAGGCATTGCGGGCGTGCTCATGATTTTTGGACCCGAAGTGGGGTCGGCCATGATGTATCCGGTCTTTAACCAGGTCCGCATGATATCGCTGGCAAATTTTATCGAAAGGCTCGATTACATCATTTTTATGTCGTGGGTGATCGGCGGCTTTATAAAGATTGGGATTTTTTACTTCGCGGCTGTTATAGGGGTTTCCTGGATGTTCGGGCTCTCCGACTACCGGCCCATTGTTTTTCCGGTTGGAATTATCATAGTTGCTCTGTCGGTCCTGATCCATGAAGGAATAGTGAACCAGCTTGATTTTCTGAAAAATACCTGGCCTTTTTATTCGATCATTGTTTTCGAAGCTGGAATTCCGCTGCTGCTCTGGCTGGTATCGCAAATTAAAAATCGGAGGCATAGCGCTTGAAAAAAAAGATTGCACCAATAATTTGGATGATAATAATAGCGACCATTCTGTCAGGCTGCTGGAGCCGGAAGGAGTTAAACGAGGTGGCCATTGTCCTGGGCACGGGTATAGATTTGATTAACGAAGGCCGAGTGAGACTGACCGTTCAGGTGGCGGTGCCGACGGCCTTCGCTTCGGGAGAAGAAGGCAAAGGCGGCCAGAAAGAGGCGGCAAGTATGGAAGTTTCTGCTGACGGAGCGACGATAGAAGAGGCGGAGAGGTACCTTGCCATGAAAATACCCCGGGAAATATACTGGGGGCACTGTGTCGCTTTGATAATAGGTGAAAATATGGCCAAAAAGGGAGTTCGAATGATTACGGATTTTTTTGAGCGGGACAGGGAACCGCGGGAGACCATGTGGGTGATGGTGGCGAAAGGAACGGCCGAGGACTTTTTAAAAACAAGTTCAATACTTGAAAAAACTTCTTCCCAAGCTGTGGGGCTTCTTACAAGGATGAAGACAGGTTATTCGGTAAAATTGATGGAATTTACCGAAATGCTTGCGGAGGATGGAATTCAACCGGCTGTAACGGGGGTCAAAGTAATTAATGAACATCATGTCACGGGCGAATCTCAGCAGAGCGGCGCAGGAAATAAAAGGCGCGTGGAAATTTCCGGCACGGCTTTGTTCAGGGAAGACAGGCTTGTGGGCTGGCTGGATGCCAACGAGACGAGGGGTCTTTTATGGCTAAAAGGCGAACCGGTAGAAGGAGTGATAACCGTTCCGGCTCCTGAAGAGCCGAATAAAATGGTTTCCATAAAGATAAAGCGCGGTAGCACTAAGAAATATGCGGGGCATTTTAATGATGCTCCTTATTTTACGGTAAAGATAAGGGTTGAAGGTGACATGGTTGAACAGCAGGGCAGGGAAAATCTGGCAACACCTGAAAGGATGAACGCCCTGGAAGAGAAGATGGCTTATGAAATAAGAAAAAGGGCGGAATTGGCGCTGTACAGGGCACGAGATATTTATGGAGTAGATGTATTCGGTTTTGGACAGGTCTATCACAGAAGATTCAAAAGTGAATGGAGGAATATAAAGGACAGCTGGGACGATATATTCAGACAGGCAAAAGTGGACATCCAGGTGGAAGCTCATATTAGAGAAATAGGTCTTCTTACAAGAAGGCCGGGGACGGAGAAGTAATTTATAATGATTATGGTGTAGAAAATCACTTGCCTGCCGGAGATAGCCCGGCAGCGGGTTTAGCTCATAAACCATAATCAATAATGGGTGGAAGAAGGGTGTGCTGTGATATTGTTGCTTTTGCTGTTGTTTGCGGGCGTTGTATTGATGGAAGTGCCGGGAATGGTGAAAAACAAGATGTGGAGAGAATTGGCGGTATTTTTTATTTTTCTTGTAGTGGGGATGGGATTAAGTATTCCGCAGGCGCTGGGTCTAAAGATACCAAATCCGACTAAAGCTATAGAGGCTATATTTAAGCCGTTATCGGATCTTCTAAAATTAAAATAATTTAATGATTTTTTAAAGGATTGGATGCAGGTGGAATTTCCATGATACGATGCATAGAACTGGCACAGATTTTTGAGCGCACAGACGCGATTACGATTGTCATCTGGATTCTTTCCGGACTCATAAAAATATCGGTGTGCTTTTATGCATTTGTAAAAGGGTGCGCCCAGCTCTTCGCCCTGAAAGACTACAGACCGATAGTCATCCCTTCCGGCATCATAATGACTGCACTGTCGATTCTTGTATATAATTTGACATGCGGTTGACAAAGCGGTCAATTAATACGATAATTTATGTGAACAATATAATTGTCACAGCGCCATAACCGCATGGCAGCTATCGATGCAGGCTTAATGATGGTGGTGAAACTGGTTGATTTATAGAATAATGGTAGTAGGAATTGGAAGTTTTTTAGGCGGCATCCTGCGCTATCTTATTTCAGGCTGGGCGGCAGAAGTGTTTGGAGCGGGTTTTCCCTACGGAACTCTTATAGTAAACGTAGTAGGATGTTTTATCATGAGTTTTGTGATGATGTTCGGAGCCGAGATGGGCAACATAGATGTAAATATGAGACTTTTCTTAACGACGGGTATCATGGGCGCCTTAACGACATTTTCTACATTCTCTTTCGAAACCTTTCAATTTTTACGGGAAGGAAATTTATTCCTGGTAGGGACTAATATATTTTTAAATCTTTTCCTCGGGCTCCTGTCTGTATGGCTTGGCCTAATCGTCGCCAGAGCGATAGTTTAAGGAGGAATTTTTGTGAAAATCCAGGGTAAGGGGAAAATGCTTAAGATCTTCATTGGGGAATCGGACAAATGGCATGGAGAGCCCCTGTTTCATGCTATAGTTAAGCTCATCAAGAAGGAGGGCATGGCGGGAGTCACGGTCTATCGGGGCATCGAAGGTTTCGGTGCCAACAGCCGCATCCACAGCACCCAGATCCTCCGATTGTCCGAAGACCTGCCGGTGGTGCTGGAAATCATAGATACCCCCGAAAGAATAAATTTCGTTTTGGACAAACTAGATGCCATGATAAAGGAAGGCCTTATGGTAGTCCTGCAGGATGTGGATATAATCAAATATACTCATTCAAAAGAATAAAATTATCTTCATTGGCGGATCATAATTTTCAAACAAGGTAAATGAGCAAATAAATAATAATAAGGCTTGACAATAAAATCGTAAGCCTTGATATATTTGCAATTTTTATAGTTAGATTTACCTGCTTACCGGTTTTTATTAGGGATAAAATATGCATTAGATCACCATTTATCAGCACATCCGAAACCCTTTGAGCCAGGATCGAGCTTTGTTTTTTGAATGAAATACCTATAGGTGCGAGTTTTAATGCTATTACATCATTGGCGCCGTCGCCAACCATCATGACAGTGTGCCCCCTGCGCTTTATGGCCTCCACAACAATTCCTTTTTGAGAGGGCGACAGTCTGGAGAAAACCCTGATATATTCACTCTGTTCGGAAATATCAGAGATACTCATCTTTTCTATGTCTCTACCAGTTATAAATAACCTGCCGCCTTCGTGAAAACCGGCAATTTCGGCTATTTTTAATGCTGTGGCAGTTACATCTCCGGTAAGCATCAGACATCTTATTCCCATTGCATTAAAATTTTCTATAATATAGTGTGCTTCTTTTTTAGGCGGGTTCTCAAGAATAATTAATGTTAAAAAAACGTATCCGCCTGACAATGTTTCTTCAGAATCTTTTACTTCCGGACCATAAAGCTCCTTGAAGGCCATAGCTATGACACTATTTCCGCTTTTCATAGCTTCATTTTTTGCTTCAGTGATATTAAAGATAAATTTTGCATCTATTTTTTTAATTTCTCCGGAAAGAGCCATGTATTTACTGCACTTGTTTGTGATTACTTCCGGATCGCCTTTTATATATAAAAGGAGCCTTCCTGGTCTCCGATATCCGGCCATCATAAACCTGTTTTCGGAATTAAAAGGGATCTCATAAATTCTTTCGTAATTTTTTCTTATTTCCTTAACATTAAAGCCCTGGACTTTTGCAAAATTGATGAGTGCCGAATCTATTCTATCGAGTGAATGTGTTTTTTCAAGAAATATTATATCGTTGCAAAGGGCACAACCTTCCATAATATATTTAAACAGATTGTTATTGAGAGAATGGAATAATCTGACATTTAATTTTTTGCCGTCGATGTATAATTCCGTTACTTCCATATCCTGGGAGGTAATGACTCCCGTCTTGTCAAAGCAGATCACATCTACATCTTTTAACGAATCAAAAATCGAATAATCCTTTATTATAATGCCTTTTTTAACAAGATTTTTATTGGCCATCTTTAAAATAATATAGTTGAAAATAATCTGATGTTCAAATATAATCAACCAGATATTGGCGATAAGATAGGATAAGAATGCGTATTTAAAGTCCATATTTTTTTTTAACAACAATAATAAAAGAGCCGGGATTAAAATCGGCTGCAGATAAAGGTGCCGTAATAGATGAGACTTAAAATCATATTTTAACAGCCTGCTTTTTTTATCGCTTATCTTGGTCGCATGGGATAATATTTTACCGTACTCGGTGTCCTCTCCAGTGGACATGACGATACCCTTGCCGTTACCTCTCAATACCCTTGTGCCCCTAAGAATATAATCTATCCTATCTGAGATTTTTGTTTCCCCGGAAGTTTTTGCAGTCTTTCTTACGGGCCTTATTTCTCCGGTCAAATCAAATTCATCGACTTCAAGATTTCTAGCTTCCAAAAGTTTGATGTCGGCGGGAATAATATCTCCCGATTGAAAAACGATTATATCGCCCTTCTTTAGATCCCGTTCCGCTATTAAAGTTATTTCTCCGCCTTTTATGATTCTCACAGGACCGGCATCTATAAAATCTGATTCCATCGGCTTTTTTCGTTTTTTCATGACATCACCTTTTATATCTGAAGCATTATTTGGTTAATATTTTTCTCCAATTTTTTTATTTCCATGATTATATTCTTCAATTTTTTTACTTTTTCTTCAGTTGAGCTTTCTCCATGTTTCATAATTTCTGCGGCTTTTTCCAGGGATTTAAGTATATTTTCTTTGGTTTCCCGAATAATGTTCTTTAAATAGTCGGCATAATTATTAAATGTCAAATTCATCCTCTGAGATATATCGTACCTAACCCTCCCACATTGCCTGTCAAATTGCTGTTGAAGCCATTGCCTTAAATGATTTTTTACAACTTTTTTTGCCATGGATTGTGGTAAAAATCGTGCCACAGACAAGGGGTTTGGCATGAGAAAGCTTTTTTCCGGTTCCATATTGTAATAAAAATAGCCTGCCTGTTTAAACCCTTTAATTCTTAAAAAACCTTCAAACTTAATATCAAAGATGTCTGCTGTCAAATGTTGTAGTTCTGATATGATGGATTCAATCTTTTGAGATAGTTTACCTGTAATTTTTTCGGAAGCCTCTGCCAACTCTTTTAATTCCTTTTTTCTCCAGGAATCAATTAGATTTAATGTCTCGTCTGTAATGTAATTCCTTGTATTTTCTATAAATTCTTTTGTGGGAAGGTTGATATTCTCTTTGAACTGCTGTTCCAAATCGGTTTCCAGTATTTTGTAATTATTGGTTTTAAAGTTTTCATAGTTATACTGTAACTTACCCAATATTTCCTTTGTTTCACCGTCAAAAACATGCAATATGTCTCTTTCCTCTTCCTCTATTTTTTGAAACTCTTTCTTTAAGCTGCTGATTTTTTCATTTAATTCGTCCAAAGGAGTTGTAACTGCCTTTAGTTCCAATTCTGCAGTAAATTTTAACTGCGAGATAAGCCCTAGGGCGCTTTTGCAAACGGAGGTCAATAGTGCATTGCCTTTTTCACTGGAAATAAATTCTTCCAGATCTGCTATAAACTCCGGGAAACCGCTATTTTCCCATTTTGATTTATGGTTTTCAAGACCGGCCTCCAGAGCTATTTTCGCTGAAATGGAATATATTTTGATATTCGGAGTTTCTAGATTTTCTAATAATATCCGTTTGGTAAAATCAAGCGCTTCTTTTATGTCATTTTTTTCCGCATAATCTGTTTTATTTAGCAGGAAAAATATTTTAACTGCCCTTTTGCTTACATCTTTTAAAAAGTCCAGTTCACTTTGCGCCACAGGAGAATCTATTGTGAACAGAAAAATTGCAGCATCCAGTTTTGGTAAAAAATTATAAGTAATATCGGTATTGTGCTGAAAGACCGATCCTACTCCGGGAGTATCTATGAGAGTAATGCCTTTCTTTAAAAAATCTGAGGGGTATTCTATGGATATATGCTTTACTCCTTTTTCGTTTTTTGGATTGCCCCTTTCGGTGGCGTATTCCTCCAGCATGTGGTGAGGTATTTCTTTTTGAGTTTCATCATTAAAAACTACAGTTATTTTGAATTGTTTTCCATATTTAATAATAGTAACTATGGAAGTCAATGGGATGATAGCCATTGGTACGATTCTGTCTTTTAGCATGGCATTTATAAAAGTGGATTTACCTCTTTTAAACTGACCTACCACGGCAATATTGAATTGATTTTGAGCAAGCTTTTGTATTTCGTAATCTACATCGTCATTTATATCCTTTGAAAGATCTTCAGAAAGAGTTTTGATTTCCTCTAGATACCGGATTAATAAATCCTTTTTAACACCATATTCCAATTTCAAGACCATTTTTCCACACCTTTCAATCTTTACATATCCGATATTTTTTAGAAGATTGATTTTATATAAGAACGTACCAACCTTGCCCAGGATTCCATTTCTGAAGGCATAAGAAGCACCCCCTTTTTAATTATTCCGATCCATTTTGCTTTTTATTTTATTTATTGCCTTCTCTATTTCTCTTTCAGAAATGACAGAGAAATTTCCTTTATTTTTAATCAAAAAAGCATAAGCTTTTTTACTTCCTACTTCACCCAGGGCTTTTATTATGGCACTTTCAAGATAGGGATCTTTTTTCTCTTGCAAAAGTTCTATCAATCTTTTAATGAGTTTTTCCTCGGATTTTATACCTAATTTCGCTATAATGTTTGATGCTACTACGGCCACATTGTGATCCGGATGCTCCAGAGCTTTGATTAACTTGGAAGAATATTCTTCACTGGAAATTTCTTTAAAATCAAATCCGCAGTATTTACATTTTTTTTCACCATATTTGGCCAGTTTAAAACACCGGGGGCATATATAAAACATTGAATCACCCCTGATTTCTAACCCCTCTTGCTTCATTCTTCGATTTTAAAAACAGTAATCAAGACTACTGCCAATAAGGCACATGCGGAACCAAAGTAAAACGTGGCGCTAGGATTTACTTTATCCCATAAAAATCCGCCAATGGTACTGGCTGGAAGAGCCAGAAGGCCCAATGAAGCATTGTATAATCCAAAAGCAGACCCGCGATATCTTTCCTCTACTAAATGTGCGACTAAAGATTTAGCAACACCTTCCGTAGTTGCATAATAAACTCCGTATATTCCGTACAGCAGCCATATGTGCCATGGAGATTTTGCCAGTGCAAATCCAAGATAAGTTACTGCATATATCAGCCATCCTATCTTGATAACCCTCACCCTGCCTATTTTATCCGATAGAATACCTCCTAAAACTGTATTTTGTGACTTTTTGTATTTCGCTCCTTTCTTTTACGAAAAAACTTATCAAAAAAATTGTAATGAATGCGACAATACCTGAAATGATAAATATCATTTTATATTTGTATGCATCTTTAAAATTAACTAAAATGGCAAGCAAACCGCTAGTGATTAAAGGTCCAGCAAAGGAACCTAAAGTATCAAGCATCCTCTGATAGCCAAAGGCAAAACCCATGCTTTTCATTTTTGAGGATTTTGCTACGAGAGCATCCCAATGCAGTTATATTGCCCATGGCCAATTTTTCATCTTCAGACGTCTTTTTTTCCACGTCTTTCAAATTGATACCTCCCAAAAATATATAAAGACAATCCTGGACCTTACTTTTATCATTCCAAACCCTCCAAAAAAAATTATAGCTCCTACCAAAAATCAGTTTTGGTAGGAGCTATTAGCCTTCCGGCACTAAAGCGAGCTCCATCGCTTGCATTATATATTTTACCATGCTAACAAAATTTAAGCATATATTTTTGGATTTGTCAAATTGAAATAATTTTTTTCTGATATTGATATTTTGATTTTTCCTGTATATAATATATCTAAATTATAAAATGTGGTGATGGAGCTCACCATAAAAGCAGAATGCTGATGGCTCCTGCTATAATGAATGTTATCTCATTAGGGCAGGAGCCTTAATTTTTACTTGGAAGCGGTAGTGCAGAGAAGATACAAAATGCTTTGCTTTCCTTAAAGGTCAGCGTCTGCGTCATAGCAAGGAGGTATTTTTCCCATGACTTTCCACAGCATACTATTTGAAAGAACTGAAGAAGACAGCATAAAAAAAGAAACACTTGAAGCGCCCGACTTTTTTGTTGATTTAAATCTTGATCAGATTATAGACGCTATCACGGCCGGTAAGCAGGAATATAATTTAAAACCGTTTTTTTACACTTCCTTGAACGATATCGACGCGATCAAGTATCGTCATGAAATAATGCTGGATCTTGAAAATAAAATTCTGTTTGAGAATATAAAATCATTTGCGCAAAGAATGCGCGCAATGCGAGAACATCTTGCCCAGAAAGACAAGCTTTACTACAAATACCAGAAGGAAAGCTGGTTTTTGGATGCGGTGGAAATTTATTGCGATGCCGTCAATTGCCTGGTACATGATTTAACCCTTGTAGATTTAAAATCGCGCGGCTTTTTGGCCTTCCGCGAATATTTGACAAACTATACCAATTCCGACCGTTTTACGTCACTTCTGGCGGAAACGAAAAAGCTTAAAGACGATTTGTCTACAGTAAAATATTGCCTGCTCATCAAAGGTAACCGTATCAATGTTAGCAAATATGAATCCGAAATTGACTACAGCGTGGAAGTGGAGAAAACATTTGAGAAATTCAAGCAGGGAGCGGTGAAAGATTATAGGGTTAAATTCCTAGACTTGCCGGACATGAACCATGTTGAAGCGGGAGTACTGGATTTGGTAGCTAAATTGTATCCCGACATATTTTTAAATCTTGACAATTACTGCACAAAAAACAGTAATTATCTGGATGAAACGATAGCCGTATTTGATAGGGAAATACAATTTTATATAGCCTATCTGGAGTATGTTGCAATATTCAAGCGAGCGGGATTGAAATTTTGTTATCCGCAAATTTCCGATAAGTGCAAGGAAGTTTATAATTACGAAGGATTTGATCTGGCTCTGGCTTATAAGCTCATCAATGAAAATTCAACCGTCGTCTGTAACGATTTTTACTTAAAAGGCAAAGAACGCATTTTTGTTGTAACCGGCCCTAACCAGGGCGGAAAAACGACCTTCGCCCGCACCTTCGGCCAATTGCATTATTTGGCCAGCTTAGGATGTCCCGTCCCGGGCAGCCAAGCGCAACTTTTTCTGTACGACAGGCTTTTTACGCATTTTGAAAGGGAAGAAAACATAAAAGATCTCAGAGGTAAACTGGAAGATGAACTGATAAGAATTCACCATATTTTAAATCAGGCCACATCAAACAGCATTATTATAATCAACGAAATTTTTACTTCCACCACATTAAAAGACGCTATTTTCCTGAGCAAAAAAATAATGGAAAAAATAATACAAATGGATTTGCTTTGTGTCTGGGTAACATTCATATATGAATTAGCTTCTATGAGCGAGAAAACAGTAAGCATGGTAAGCACTGTAGTTCCGAAAAATCCGGCACTCAGAACATATAAAATTTTAAGAAAGCCTCCTGACGGACTTTCATACGCGCTATCAATCGCCGAAAAGTACCGACTTACATACGATTGTTTAAAGGAGCGCATAAAATCATGAAGGTTTTTCTCATGTATAAAGATCATGACTTTGACCTGCAGCGGAAATTACCGTGGAATGAACAAATACTGACACAAGACCTGGAATTAAACACATTGTTCAACGCTATGGCACTCGGTGACAAATTCTTATTTGAAGTAGTAAAGAAAGCTGTTTTGTCTGGTTTAAATAATGATCCGGACACAATGCTATATCGCCAAAATATTCTTAAGGATTGCCTGAAAAATTCTTCCATTGTCAGGGATATCTACAATATAGCGGTGGAAGCAATCAAAAGCGAAAAAGAGCATTATTTTGGCCTTTTCAGCAAATATCCCGAATTTATACTGCATAGATCGATAGAAGTGTTGCAGATGTTTATGGAAATGCTCAAAAAACTAGGAACTATCGCCGATGAACATGCCGATAAATTTGAGTCTGAGGGCTTTACAGCGTTTTTCGCGATGCTCAAAAAAGAACTTGGTGATGAATATTTCGACAGCGTCCAAAATCATCTGAGGGAACTGAAATTCAAAAGCGGAGTTTTGATCAGCGCTGAATTGGGAAAAGGCAATAAAGGTATCAATTATATACTTCGTAAACCACAAGACAAAAAACAGAGTTGGATAAATCGGATCTTTGCCAAAAAACCTCCCGTTTACACCTATACAATTGCCGACCGCGATGAAAGCGGCGCCAGGGCCCTGTCGGAATTAAACGACAGGGGGATCAACCTTGTTGCCAATGCGCTCGCCCAATCCAATGATCATATTCTCAGTTTTTTTAACATATTGCGGACCGAGTTGGCCTTTTATATCGGTTGTTTGAATCTATACGAACAACTTGCCCAAATGGGTGAACCGGTATGTTTTCCCCTGCCCGTAGCTTCCCATGAGCGAAAGTCTTCTTTTAAAGAATTGTATGATGTGTGTCTTGCATTAACAATGAAACAAAAAGTTGTGGGCAACGATTTGAATGCCGACAAAATAGATTTAGTGATAATCACGGGCGCCAATCAGGGCGGCAAATCGACTTTTTTGCGAAGCATAGGTTTGGCCCAACTGATGATGCAATGCGGCATGTTTGTGCCGGCCGAATCTTTTTCTGCCAATATTTGCAATGGCCTTTTCACGCACTACAAACGGGAAGAAGACGCTACCATGAAAAGCGGCAAGCTTGATGAAGAACTCAGCAGAATGAGCGACATCGTAGACAATATAACTTCAAATTCCATGTTGCTGTTTAATGAATCATTTGCTGCGACAAACGAAAGAGAAGGCTCTGAGATTGCAAGGCAAATAACTTGCGCATTATTGGAAAACCACATCAAGGTCTTCTTCGTTACGCATTTGTATGAATTTGCAAATGGTTTTTATGACAAAAAAATGGGAAACGCCATTTTCCTGCGGGCTGAAAGACAAAGCGACGGAAATCGGACTTTTAAAATAATCGAAGGAAAACCTCTGCAAACGAGTTTCGGCGAAGATTTGTATAACAGGATATTCGGAACAGGCAATTAAAAAAAATAAAAAATTATTACTGAAAGGGAAGGGGTTAAAATGAATTACACACATGAAGTTAAGGGATGACTTGTGTAGCAAAAGGTCCTAACCACGGGCCTGCACCCATTCCGCAAGAGGGCAAATGGGTAAAAGCCAGGGAAATAAAAGATATATCCGGCTTAACTCATGGAGTCGGCTGGTGTGCTCCACAGCAGGGAGCCTGTAAACTTACCCTTAATGTGAAAGATGGGGTTATACAGGAAGCTTTGGTAGAAGTTATAGGATGTTCCGGTATGACACACTCAGCAGCGATGGCAGCAGAGATATTGCCAGGAAAAACAATTCTTGAGGCGCTAAATACCGATCTTGTATGTGATGCAATCAATACGGCAATGAGGGAACTGTTCCTGCAGATTGCATACGGCAGGAGTCAAACTGCCTTTTCAGAAGGCGGACTTCCCATAGGAGCAGGACTTGAAGATTTGGGGAAAGGGCTTCGCTTAATTCTGTGTTAAGCAAATATAATATTGACTCAATAGAACAGGCAAAAAAGATATGTGATGATAAGGGAATCGATGTAATAAACATAGTGAAATCAATCCAGCCCATATGCTTTGAGAATGCATGCTGGGCATATATTGTAGGTTCGGCCATAGCCATTACAAAAGGGTGCTCTGCAGCATCGGATGCTGCGGAAATTATAGGAGAAGGGCTTCAGGCATTCTGTATACCGGGTTCCGTCGCAGATGATAGAAAGGTTGGAATTGGACACGGCAAGCTTGGTGCCATGCTTTTAAGAGAAGAGACAAAATGTTTTGCTTTCCTTGCAGGTCATGAATCTTTTGCTGCGGCTGAAGGTGCAATTGGAATCGCAAAGTCAGCGAATAAAGTCAGGAAAGAGCCTTTGAGAGTAATACTGAACGGTCTTGGGAAAGATGCCGCACAGATAATTTCAAGGGTTAATGGCTTTACGTACGTGCAAACTGCATTTGATTATTATACGGGAAAACTTGAAATAGTTAGAGAGATACAATACTCAAAGGGTGAGCGTTCAAAGGTAAAATGCTATGGCGCCGATGATGTAAGAGAAGGTGTTGCAATCATGCACTATGAAGGGGTTGATGTATCCATTACCGGAAACTCAACTAACCCCACCAGATTCCAGCATCCTGTGGCAGGGACTTATAAAAAAGAGTGCTATGAATCAGGCAAGAAATATTTTTCAGTTGCATCAGGTGGCGGTACAGGGAGGACTTTACATCCGGATAACATGGCAGCGGGCCCTGCATCATACGGCATGACAGATACAATGGGAAGGATGCATTCTGATGCTCAATTTGCAGGTTCATCTTCTGTTCCTGCTCATGTTGAGATGATGGGATTCTTAGGGATGGGCAACAATCCAATGGTTGGTGCTACTGTCGCGGTTGCAGTTGCCGTTGAAGAGGCTATGAAATCAATAAATAAAAAAGGGTAATACAATTATTTAAAACTGCAAAATCACTCGGAGCAGAGGGATAACATGTCCGTAATGAAGCCTGTAAAGAAATTAACTGTTTCGGGGATAATAATGGCTGTATATATCGATTTAATGTATCTGGCACAGATACTTTCCTTGGGACAGATTAGAATAAGGATTGCCGATTGTGCTTATATATTAAGTTATGTTTATTCTTTTCTTGCCATTCCTTTAGGACTTGCAAATTTTTTATATGGCCTTTTTTTTGGTGGGTTTGGACTCATCGATGCAGTTGGATGGGCTGTTGTAGGAATTATTACATCGGAAGGAGTCAACCTAGTTAAACGAATTGGATTAAGCGAATGGTTCACAGTGATACCCGTTATATGCATACCTAGCCAACTGGCTCCTTTATGGTTATCCCCCATACTGCATCTGCCTTATGTAGTTTTAACTGTTAGTATAAGTATAGGTCAAATAGTACCTGCATGTATGGGGGTATTTTTACTCAAAAAACTCAAGAATCTACTTCCGGAACATTAACATTGGTATATCTGTTTAAAAAGCAATAATAAGTAAAGAATTACCTACAATGATTGCAGCATCAGGCTACTCGCTTATGAAAACCGATATCAGTATGACGAGAATGGAAGTTATTAGTTTATGTATAGGCTTTATTATGTCTTTCATAACAGCAGCCTTAGTTGTAGATAAATTTATTGGATACCTTAAAAGGAAACCGCTAAAGATTTTGCTATCTATAGAGTAGCTGCAGGCATACTTCTATTAATCTTGATAAAAATGAAAATACTTTAAAACCTTACAACCATAATGAAAGGATGGTATTATATGGATAAAGAAGTGAAACGGGAAACCACTGATATCATAAAAAATGTAGCGTTTAAATTTGTTATGTTGTTCGGCGTAGTAAGTTTATTTTCGGATATGACCCACGAAGGGGCACGAAGTATCACCGGTCCTTTTTTAGCGACTCTCGGTGCGAGCGGCTCCATCGTCGGAATAGTGAGTGGTTTTGGGGAGTTTATGGGGTATGCGGTCCGCCTGCTTTCCGGCTATTTGACCGATAAAACCGGCAAATATTGGGTTATAACCTTTATTGGCTATGCAATAAATTTGCTGGCGGTCCCTGCACTGGCTCTTGCCGGACACTGGGAAGTTGCTGCTATCTTAATTATTGCAGAGCGTGCAGGAAGAGCAATACGTATCCCCGCCAGGGATGCCATGCTTTCTTATGCAACATCCAAAATGGGCCGGGGCATGGGGTTCGGCATCCACGAAGCCATGGACCAGCTCGGCGCCACGTTGGGGCCCCTCATTATTACGGGAGTTGTTTACATAGATGGCGGTTACCGCAATGCATTAGGACTTCTGCTAATACCGGCTATTTTAGCATTAAGCGTGCTCACAGCTGCCAGATTCAACTATCCCCGGCCCCGAGATTTCGAAGTAAATCCGGTAAAACCCCAAGATAAGAATTATCGCTATCCCAAAATATATTGGTTGTACCTTGCCGCAGTTGTTGCGATTGCCGTCGGATATGCCGATTTTCCGCTAATTTCTTACCATTTCAATAATGCAGCAACTGTCACAAAAGAATGGATCCCGCTTTTTTATGCGATTGCAATGGGAGTAGACGGGGCTGCTGCATTAGCATTCGGACGTTTCTACGACCAAAAGGGATTTTCAGTTTTGGTTGTTGCTGCTCTACTTTCTGCCTTTTTTGCCCCTTTAGTTTTCCTGGGTGGATTTTACTTTGCTTTAATAGGGATGGTATTGTGGGGAATTGGTATGGGGGCGCAAGAATCTATCATGCGTGCCGCAATAGCGGATATTATTCCGGCAGATAGGCGCGGTTCAGCATACGGGATATTTAATACTGCCTATGGAGTATTTTGGTTTATCGGAAGTGCATTAATGGGTATTCTTTATGATATTTCAATCCCATATTTAGTCATCTTTTCTGTTGCAGCACAGCTTGTATCTGTTCCGTTGCTTCTCCATTTAGTAAAGAGTAAAGCATAATACTGGTAGCTCACGCCTTCCTCTGATAAAAACAAGGGGCAGGATAAAACAAACAATGATAGGCGGTTCCCTTGACATACTGTCTGAAAATATATTAAAGGAACCGCCTTTTTATACAAAAAATCATTCCACACCGTATTTTGTGTCCACATCAGTATAGCTTTCCCATAAATTTTTCAAATAAGTACCTCGGAAGGTTTCCCCTTTAGATAAACGTTTAATATATGTTTTTATATCCGGCAACAATATAATTTCATCGAGTTTTGATAATGGCAAAAACGCCGGCTCATCATATTTTTCATCCAGAAAAGCCCATCTTGGTTTTCTTACATTGCCTTCTATTCGTTTTGCTTCAAAAAAAAAGTTGATAATATGCCGTTCACCATCCGGCCATATGCTTTCACCAAGAAATAATAATGGCCCGATTTCTACTTTAATGCTAGTTTCCTCAAAGGTTTCACGTTTTGCACAGGTTTCCAGCGTTTCTCCCTGCAAAACCCCTCCGCCGGGAAATACCCAATAATCTTTGATTGCAGTTGGTTTTGCATCATAGTCAGGATGATATTTTCTTGCCGATACATTATGGCGGACAAGAAGGATCTCCTCATGTTCGATTAATATAATGCCTGCTCTTATTTTGATCATTTTTAAAACCTCCCTATAAACTTTCGTTTTCTAAATTTTCTCGCTCATTCTTAGAATTTTACCCTGTAAAATAAAAAAACCCCTACCAAAAAAATCTGGTAGGAGCCATTAGCCCATCAGCATTAATGCGGGCTCCATCGCCTTATATTGCCAATAGTTTCTGCTTTTCTAAATAAATTAAACCATAAGTCCAACAGTTTGTCAAATAATTTCATAGACTTGAAATCATGATATTATATATTTTTAACTTTTTGTGAAATAATATATAGGTATATTGATATTATATTATATATCAGTTGCAAATTGCCCCTGCCATATACAAAATACCTAACAGAAAATTGTGCCCGGGCATCCGGCGGAAATTTTAATACACATTGCTGAAGAAGGGTATTATGATTTGATCGTAGTGGCGGATAAAGGCATGGGCGGAGTAAAAAGATTTTTAATGGGAAGTATTTCCGAAGCTGTGGCAAGATATGCAAAATGCCCTGTCTTAATAATAAAAAGCAAGTAAAACATTTACTTATTTAAAAGCAGCATTGCTGGAATAATTGCTGGAGTAATAGTTTAAAGCTTTGATCCATGCCTTTTGCTCTTCGCCCTTGGGCTCATCGGAAAAGCGATAGTCGAGCTTGTGGAAGAAAAGTTCGAAGTCCTGTTTTATATTTTCCAGGCGTCTAATCATGTCACCGGTGAGAAAATCCAGGGAAGCAGAATCAGAACAGAGTTCAAGTACTTGAACAAAATGTTTTCTGCACAATCCATCTGATTGAATATATTTTGTTCTAAAATCCGGTTCATTCTGTAGTAACTTTACGAATACCATGGCGGCAAAAATGGAAAAATCCCGGCTGGTTTTGCAAAACTTGCATTCAATGTTTTTATCGAATTGACGGGTGATCACTTTTTTAATCTTTTTTTGTATTATGCTTTTTGAAGCCCCAGATAAAATATTAATAATGGGATTTTTAAACCTCGATTTCAATTTGAAAAAACCGCCGGGATTAATGTTTTTCTTCATTTCTTTTAATTTATTTATATCATTATTTACCAGGAATTGAAAGGTTATAGATAGGAAATTATCTCCCAGGGTGCGGAGCGTTTCTGCATGGATGTCACAAATGGCGGGGTTTTTTGCCAGGATTTCCAGTGTGGAAATGTCATGATAGTTCTCTGTAAAAAACCACCACAAGGATTTTTCCATGGAATTTTTGACTACATTGCATATGGGGCAGCCTTTCTGCTCCAGTGCTTCTTTTATTTCGTATTCCATCATTTCAAACACCTCGAAAGTTAAAATGTAGGTTTTACTATTCCGGTTTAATCCAAAATTAAACAGCTCCTACCAGTAAAATAACATTGGTAGGAGCCATTAGCTTTCAGCACAAGGGCGAGCCCCATCGCCTGATAGAAACCATTCATCGGTTTGGTTAATATTATACTTGTTTTTTTCAGTAAAGTAAACAAATTATTGTTGCAGTATTGTTAAAATAACTGTATAATAAAATCATCTTATATGAGGTGATGGAGCTCACCTGAAATGCCTTGGCTGATAGCTCCTGCAATCCATCGGTATTGCAGGAGCTTTAATTTTGATAAAATCACCGGAGAAAAGAAAATTTACATTGGGGGTCTTATAAATGGATTTTGCGGATTTCTCGAAGAAAGTAGACCGCATAAGGCAAAATGCGGCTACTGTGATGGTTGGGAGGGAAAAGACGATGGAGCTTATTTTGACGGCTCTGCTGGCCGGAGGGCACGTGCTGCTGGAGGATGTACCCGGCGTCGGCAAGACCATGATGGCAAAAACCATAGCTAAATGCCTGGATTTAAAATTCGGAAGGATTCAATTTACGCCGGACCTTATGCCTTCCGATGTCCTGGGGGTTAATGTCTATAATCAGAAGGAGGCGGAGTTTGAATTCAGGCCGGGCCCCATCATGACGAATATCCTGCTGGCCGATGAAATAAACAGGGCCACGCCGAAAACTCAGTCCAGCCTGCTGGAGGCCATGGAAGAAAAGCAGTTTACCGTTGAAGGTGTTACAAGAGTGCTGGAAATGCCCTTTATGGTCATAGCCACCCAGAACCCCATTGAAATGGAGGGAACCTTTCCCCTGCCTGAAGCCCAGATGGACAGGTTTCTGATGAGAATCGACATGGGATATCCGTCGCTGGAAGAAGAGCGGGAGATTATACATCGTTTTGGAGAAAAAAATCCCTTGCATGAGATTGAGCCCGCTGTTGGCAGAGAAGATATTTTAGAGATGCAAAACCATATAAATGGAATCTATATGGATAGAGCCGTAGAAGATTACCTTTTGAATATTGTGCGGGAAACAAGGGCCCATGTTTCGATGAGATTGGGCGCAAGCCCCAGGGCTTCGCTCTATCTTTACAGAAGTGCCAGAGCGCTGGCTGCGGTGAGGGGAAGAACTTATGTAATTCCCGATGATATAAAAGACCTGACGGTTCCGGTATTGAGCCACCGAATAGTCCTTACATCCAGAAATCTGCTGGAGGATGTAAGACCCGAACAGGTGATTCTGGATATTTTGAATAAAGTGCCGGTGCCGGTGGAAAATCTGGAGGAATGGGGCAGGTAATATGCTGGGGGTATTGATTTTAATATCGATATTGCTGGCCGTCGGAGTTTCACTCCTGTGGGGCCGCTGCAGCTTTGCGGGATTGAATTTCTCTCACCGCCTGAGCAGGGAATGTGCTTTTTTTGGCGAACGGCTGGAGTATTCTCAGGAGATAACGAACAACAAACTGCTTCCGCAGCCGTGGCTTATGGTTGAAACGGAAGTACCCTCTGACGTCGGGTTTTTAAAGGGCAGGCCTTCGGCTCATTATAAGGTAAAGAAGCGGATGCTTTCGGCGCTTTTTTCGGCGATGTGGTATGAAAAAATAACCAAAAAATATCCGATTTTGTGCGAAAACAGGGGATATTATTTCTTCGGCCCCACCAGGATTTTATCCGGAGACATTTTTGGATTTGTTAAAATAAGCATGATCAATAATGTTCTGGTGAAACTCGTGGTCTATCCCCGCATACTGGATGTAAAGACGGAAAGCGGCGAAAATTACAGCCCGGCGGGAAGCCTCGTCAAAAAAAGTTTTGTCTTCAAAGATTCCTACAATGTATCCGGAACGAGGGATTATGTGCCGGGAGACAGTATAAAGAGCATAGACTGGAAAGCTTCCGCAAGGACGGCAAGATTGATAGTAAGGGAGTATGACGCAAGTTTTAACAGAAAGGCCGCGGTGTTTTTAAATATAAATACGTATCAGTTTCCATGGGAAGGAATAGACGTAAACCTGCTGGAGCTTTCCATAATGACCGCAGCCTCGGTTGTAAATAAGGCCGTATCGGAAGGGTTTGACGTCATGTTTCTCAGCAACGCCAGAGTAATGTCTGAAGATATGGATACCGAACTTACCACCTGCATACCCTACGGGAGGGGTATATCCCACCTGAAAGTAATTCTGGAAAGCCTCGCCCGCATGCATCCTTTCAGCATGATTGCCCTGGAAGATGTGATGTTAAAAGCATACTCAAGATTGAAACGCGATGAGAAGATCATTTGCATTACCCCATATTTAAGCGAACGCATGACAGAATTGTTAAAATTCATGGCATTGAAAGGTATTGATATTACTCTCATTTTGACAGGCAATAAAGATAATAATGTAAAAGCTTTTGAAAGAATTAAAACATACAGGATAGCAGGGGAGGGAAACTGGCGTGAAATGGAGGAAATTAGACTGGTTTAATATAATAAAACAGTTTTTCATACTGGGGTTGGGCTACTCTCTTTTGCGAACAGGAATCATTATAATAGATTATTACAGGGTGCTCGGCAAAACGCCTTTGCCGCAGCCCGGGGAAATTGCGGTTTTAATAATTGCGGGAAAGCTATTTGAAAATGTGCATTCAAAGCTGGCAGGTGCAAATCAAAGACGGCTTATTTTTCTTTTTTGTATCCTGATTCTTACTCTGTACAGTTTATCGCCGGGACCCTTTTATTGAAGTTGATTTTTCGCGGATTATACGACTTGTGACAATATATCTGCCGTTTATTTACGGCGCTTCCGTCAACAAAAGGATAGAACATTACGATATGTTGAACAGATTAAAGATTTATACTGCGCTTCTTATATTATTATCATTTTTTGTCAAAAGCGCGAAACTGTTTGAAGAATTATTGCCTGTGCTTTTCATGTATATGATTTTATCTCTGATAATCCTTGCTTTCTATAACATGGAACAGGTGGGGTCCACAATGCCGGAAAATTATGCGGGTTCTATGAGAAAGAGATGGATCTGGCTATCTATTGCAGTTTCAATTCTGCTCTCCGCCGGAGCCGGGCTGATTTTTTCGGCGTATAATCCGCTTTGCGCTAAAAATGTTTTTATCATGTTCGGGTATTTTTATAATCGTTTTGTCGATGTCTTCATAAAAATTATAACGCCTGTTGCGGCTCCCATAATATATATTTTCGGATATATTATCAATATTTTAAAAAGATTTGTCAGGTACCAGGAGCCAGAGCCTGTCGAAGCAGATCCCGGCGGCGATTCAATATTTGCTCACGCGGAATATAAGGGTCTGCCTCCTTCTGTTACAACTTTTTTTAAAGCGATGGTGCTGGTTGGCGTCATAGCCGGATTTACCGCTGTGCTGGCACTGGTCTTGAAAAAATGGTTGTCCGCCCGGGCGGAGGATGTTGAAGAAATAAGGGAATCGGTGTTCGAGTGGAAGAATGTAAAGAAAAATATAATGGAATCGATGAGATGCTTAACACATATGCGCCGGCCGAAAAAAGGAACAGTTGAGTTTTCCGACACCCCGGCATTCAGGGTGCGCAAGCTCTATGTAGATTTGATGAGGAAAGTCGGGGAAAAAGGTTGCGTCCGGGAGCCGTCCCAGACGCCCCTGGAATTTATTCCTTTTATTGTAAATCTATATGGCGAAGGCTGTAAGACTTTGATTCAAACCATAACCCAGATATACATCAGGGCGAGGTATTACCCCGAGTCAATAACAAAGCAAGATGTGTTGGATGCCAGGGAAGCCTCCAAAAAACTGCCTTGAGGCAAGCCTCAACTTTCATCGAGATACCTTGACACTTCAGTAATAAGCGCTTATTATGAGGATAGGTTTTTGATGTTTTAATTCCTAATAGACGCTTGACATATGGATTTGTTTAAACTATGATTTAATTACAAGCAATTTTTTGTAAAATTAAAGAGGCAGGCAACCAAGGGAAACCGGTGAGATTCCGGTGCGGTCGCGCCACTGTGAAGGGGAGTGACCCCACATGATGCCACTGGAGGAAATCCGGGAAGGCGTGGGGAAACTTTGAACCTGAGCCAGGAGACCTGAGGCCTGTGGTAAAATTGCTCCCACGCAGGATGGGCAAGGCAATACCCCCTGATTTTCGGAGCAGGGGTTTTTATTTTGCAGGGTTTCAAAGTTAGCCGATGAGTAAAGGCGGTCTTTTCACCCATCCATAAGGGAGAACCTTTGAAAGGAGGGGTGTAAAGGTCGCTTTTTAATTTATAAGTTGCAAATTCCCTTAAACAGGACGCCGTGGGCGGTAACATTAAAATCAAAGGGGGAAATTCCGTGACATTTAAGAGAATAAACCGGCAATTGATTTCCATTATACTTGCAACATGCCTTTTAATAAGTATATTTGTGCCCTTTATTGTGGCCGGAAAAGCCCAGGCTGCGGAAAATCCAGCGACTCTCGCTTCAACAGAACTGGCAGATAAAGCTGTGCGATTCATTAATGATAAGTTCAAGGCAGGGGAAAACATCGACGGATACGCCGCCTATGTGTTGACGGCAGCAGGAGAGGACCTTACATCGACAGAATGGGTGTACCAGGGTGCTACATTAAAGCAAAAAATTATTGCTTCCGTTGATGCCATCCGGGATATCGGTACGGTTTCAGGCGATGTATATTATCCAAATACAAAAACCGTTGCCCTGGACCTTTTGGCATTAAGTAAATGGCAGGAGACAGACAGAATAAATAAACTGGCGGATTTATTGATAAAAAAACATACCGACAAAGGCTTTGAAAACAGCGTATACAGCGATATGTGGGCATATATTGCGCTGGGCGAAGCCGGCAAGATAGGTGATCTCGATGCTGCGAAAGCCAAAAGCTATATCCTCGGAAAACAGAGCAAAACAGGGGATGTGGCCGGTGCCTGGGGAGAGACCTGGGGCGATGCATTTTTCCCAGACTTTTTGTCCACCGCCCAGGCCATACGAGCATTGACTTACCTCCCGGGAGCAGATAGCGACAGTGAGATAAAAAGTGCGATAGATAATGGTCTTGCCTATCTCAAAAAGTTTCAGCAATCCGACGGTAGCATCTATGTTACGGCACCATGGCCTGATGACCCGGTGGTGGACACATCGGAGGTAATTATTACCTTAAAGAAATTGGGGCAGGATCCGGCTTCCTGGAAAAACAGCCAGGGGCTTTCACCTGTGGACTACATGCTGAAAAACGCCCTGAACGTCGATGGAAGTTTTGGCCCCATGAAGAATGTTTTCGGTGCTGCCGAAGCCTTAAGCGCATTTCTCGTGATTGATGGCGAGGGTGGTTCCGGAGGAACAACTCCATCTGTACCGGTACTTCAGGAAATCAATGTTGACATAGCGGTGGTAGGCAAAGACGGTGATTTGCTTTTCGGACCGGATACCGTAATATTATCACCTGACGACAGATGGGGTCTGACGGCTCTGGGAGCTCTGGATGCGACCGGCCTTGACTATGTAGATGACGACGGTTTTGTAAAGAGCGTCGAAGGCCAGGCAAACAGCGGCATGAACGGATGGATGTATAAAGTCAACGGTAGGGTGCCGAAAGTATTAGCTTCTGAAAAGGCGGTAGAAGACGGGGATGAAGTCATCTGGTGGTACAGCACTGACTATAGCTCCAGTGGTCCTACATGGGGGAGTCTATTGGACAAAAATGGTGCTGTACTTTCTCAAGATAGTGTCCCCCAGGATTTAAAAGAACAGAACAATAGCCTTCCCACATCTTTGCAGGCCTCGGGCGAAGCTCTGGATGTGCTCGGAGATATCCAAAGAAAACTCGGGATAAAGCAGGATGATAATTTACCTCTGGCTGAAATAAGGAATAAAACAGTAGTTGTTGTAGGAAGAGATAAATCGTGGACGCTGGATGAGATCAAAGTCCTGAAAAAGCAGCTTAAGGATAACAGTGTCAATGTTTCGAAAGATGTGGCATCAGATAAGGGTGCGATCATCGCTGATGAAAAGGGAGAAGTAGCCCTGGCCGTACCTGAAGGAGCATTGAAAAAGGACGTTAAAATCACCGTGAAAGAGACAGGTTTTAACTCTCAAGGTTATTCCAGTGGTGCAAAGGCATTGCCGCAAGGTTTCCTACCCGTAACCGATGTTTATAGCTTTGGTCCAGACGGCACAACTTTTAACACACCGGTGACCGTTACTCTGAAGATAGCTCCGACACCCCTTATAAATCCCGATAATATAAGTATGGTATGGTTTGATGAAAAGAACGGAAAATGGGTGGCAGTTCCGGCGGTGGTTGATGTTTCCAACAATATAGTCATAGCCAGGGTAAAGCACTTTTCGGATTTTGCAGTAGCAGCTAAGGAAAGCAGGAAGGATTTTGCAGATATCGATGATTCCCATGCCTGGGCAAAGGATAATATAGAACTCCTGGCAGGAGCCGGCATATTGAACGGCATCGACGGCACCCACTTTGAGCCGCAAAGGGCGGTTACTCGGGCCGAATTTGTGAGCATGCTGGCCAGGGCTCTGAACCTCGACACAAAGATAGCCGGTAATACAGTATTTAAAGATGTAAAGGCCGACGTATGGTATGCCGGCGCTATCCAGACCGTGTCCGGCAAAAACATCATAACAGGCTATGAAGACGGCACTTTCAGGCCGAATAACACCATAACCAGACAGGAAATGGCGGTGATTTTAACCCGAGCGCTGAAGCTTCTCCCGGCCGATAAGGCTTATGATTTTAAAGACTTAAATAAGATTTCCTCCTGGAGCAAAGACAGTGTATATTCCGCCGTATCTTACGGCCTTTTGAAAGGATTTCAAGACGGGACTTTTAAGCCTGCCGATGCGGCAAGCCGTGCCCAGTGTGCGGTGATAATCTATAGGATATTGACCAGCGATTAATAAATAAAAGTTGGCGAATGATATGAAAAAGGCTGTATATGTGCTAATAGGGTTGGTTTTACTGCTGGGTTTGTTCGGCCCTATGATCTTGTCCCATTATAAAGCCCCTGACAATAATAATCCGACGCAAATAGTGGATACTGATAAAGGTGCTCCCGGAGATGCTTCAGGGGACACATCTTTAGATGTGCCGAAAAGTAGTGAAGGTAGTAAACTCCCGGATGCTACATCTAGAAAAAATTCTCAAAGTATAGCAAAGGAAAATGAATCAAACGCAGACAAGAATCAGGGGCCGCAAGAGAAGAAATCCGACGCTGGAAATGTTGCGACCTCGGTAAACAATAAGGCTGGAGGGAATGCAAAAGCTTACGACGGCAATGCAAAACCTTCCGACGGGGAAAGTAAACAAGAATCAGTCGCAAATAATAACACCACAAACACTCAACAGGATTCCGGTTCCCTCAAGGTAGATGTGGCAGTGGTCGGTAAGGGCGGCAAAATCATCTTCGGACCGAAGACGGTAAGCATTGCCAAAGACAACCGATGGGGGTTTACTCCCCTGGGTGCTCTGGAAGCCACAGGATTAAAATATGATGCAGGCTCTCCTTTCAATGGTTTTGTGAAAAGCATCGAGGATATGAAAAATGAAGGAATGCAGGGCTGGATGTACAAGGTAAATGACCAGGTGCCCATGGTAGGGGCTGCCGACAAGGAGCTTAATGCCGGCGACAAGGTCATCTGGTGGTACAGTGAAGGTCTGGATAAGCCGTCGCCGACATGGGACAAATTATAAGATTATTATAAGGAAAGCGGTAGTTTGTATGATCGAGGATTTTTTCTACAAGGAAAAGGGTCTGTTTTTACAGACCCTGCATCCCGTTTCTGCCCTTGTTTATGTGGGCGTGATATTTATCCTTGCCCTCATGTTTACAAATCCCCTGTACCTCATAGGCCTACTTATCTGCATCGGCCTTGCGATACTGGCCGTCGGTGGATTTTCCATATGGGAATTTTATTTAAGGGGAATCATATACATGATGATCCCCATAATAGTATTAAACCCTTTAATATCAAGGATGGGCGATACCATATTGTGGATGGGACCTACCATCCCCGTATATGGAAGGCTAATCATAACCCTTGAATCCATCTTTTTCAGCCTGGTCATGAGCATACGGCTTTTGGATGTAGTAAGCATATTCTGCCTTTATAATATCATGATACATCCTGATAAGATATTAAATATTTTTTCCAGAGTTACTTTTAAATCCGCCCTGATTTTGTCCATTGCCACCAGGATGTTTCCGGCCATGATAAAGCAACTGGCAAACATCAAGGAGGTCCAGGTGGTAAGGGGAGTGGATTTTGAGACAGGGACTCTAAAAGAGAGGCTTAAAAAATATACCGGTTTAATAAACATTTTGGTTTTGTCTTCTCTGGAAGATTCCATGGAGATGGCCGAGGCCATGCAAGCCAGGGCTTACGGCAGCGGTAAAAGGACTTGTTATTATAAAGATTTGTTTAGGCCCCGGGATACCCTGTGCCTTGCTTCAAGCCTCATGGCTCTTCTTTTTAGCATATACGGCCAAATAAAAGGTTTTATCGTTTTTGAATTTTACCCTCGGACCGGGCAGATTATAAAGGGACCCGATACTGTGTGGATGCTGGCTATCATTCTTGTGTTACTTTTGGTTCCGTTAATTTTAAACTGGGGGTGGCTGCATTGCCCGCATTTCAGTTCCAAAATCTAAATTATATCTACCCCGAAAGGAAAGTTCCTTCTTTGAAGAACATAGACCTTACCGTAGAAGAAGGGGAGTTTTTGCTCATAACCGGTGGGTCGGGTTCGGGCAAATCCACTTTGGCTCGGGCTATGGCAGGCCTGATACCTGATTTTTACGGCGGATATTTTAGCGGCAAGATTTTTTTTAAAGGTCAGGACATACATACCCTGGATAAGCGTAAGCTTGCAAGGCTCGTGGGCATTGTATTTCAAGACCCCGAAAAGCAGCTGGTAAAAACCTGCGTGGAGGCGGAGATAGCTTTCGGCCTTGAAAACCTGGGACTTTCCCGGCAGGAGATGACAAGGCGCATAGCGGAAGTTGCAAGTTTTCTTGATCTTACGGAAATCAAGAATGAATTCACTCAAAAACTTTCCGGCGGCCAAAAGCAAAAGCTTGCACTAGCTTCGGTGCTTGCTATGCAGCCTGAAGTACTCATCCTGGATGAACCCACATCTCAGCTTGACCCAGCAGCTGCCGAAGATTTTTTAAACCTTGCGAAAAGGCTAAATGAAGACATGGGAATGACTATAGTTTTGGTAGAACAGCGATTGGAGAGATGTTTTCACCTGGCCGACAGGGTGGTAATTATGGAAGACGGCAAAATAAAAGCCATGGGTTCCCCTGAAAAGATCGCCCGCAAGAACCCTTTTTGGGAAAATCCCTTTTTACCTCCGGTAGCACGTTTTTTTGCCAGGGTGGGATTTTTAAAAGTCCCCGTGACATTAAAAGAGGGAAGAGAGATCCTGAATAAATCCTTGCCCGAAATTAATAAAGATACTGTTTCATCCCCGAAACCTTCAGTAGCAGGATTTAAGGAATATGCAAAGTTAAATGCTTCATCGAAAGAAATCTCTTCTATACTAGAATTAAAAAATGTCTGGTTTTCTTATCCTGACGGCAGGGAAGTGCTAAAAGATATAAATTTAAAAATAGAGGCCGGTGAGCAGGTAACCGTCATGGGAGCCAATGGAGCCGGAAAATCCACGCTTTTGAAAGTAATGGCGGGGCTTTTAAAACCGGGTCGGGGAAGCGCAATCCTTTTAGGAAAGTCTTTCGAAAGTCAGGATAAATTTAAAGGCGGCAAGGTTGCTTATCTTTCTCAAAACCCCAATGATTATCTCTTTCAGGATACCGTAGAGGAGGAACTTTTATTTACACTAAAAAATTTCAGTCTTCCCGATAACGGCAAAGTTGACGAGCTCTTAGAGAGGTTAAACCTGAAAGAATATAAGAAGGTAAACCCCAGGGATTTAAGCAGCGGTGAACGGCAAAGAGTCGCTTTAGCTTCTATCCTGGTGACCGACCCCGTACTACTTTTGCTGGATGAACCCACCCGAGGCATGGACTATGTGTTCAAGACGGATCTGGGTCGATATCTAAGCAAGCTTTGCCAAAAGGGTGTGGGTGTAGTCATGGTCACCCATGATGTGGAATTTGCCGCGGAGTATTCTCAAAGGGTAGTTTTAATGTATGACGGAAAAATAGTAAGCGACGGGTCGGTGCATGAAGTGCTGGGGAATTCCTTTTTCTACTCTACTCAGATGGCAAGGCTCTGCAAGGGATATGTCGAAGGAGTCTTAACCGTTGATGAAGCCGTAAAAGCTTTAGAACCGCATTTCAATTCAGGGACGGTTCTTGAATTGAAAAAATAAATTATATACAGGAATGGATTGAGAGTATGTTCTCTATTATTATCGCCATCATATTTTTAAGTCTCATGTATCTTAGCTTTGAGAAGAGTCATGTCTCTTCTAAAGAGGTGGCCCTTACTGCAGTCCTGGGAACGGTAGCCGCCATGGGGCGCATAGCCTTTGCCGCACTGCCAAACATCCAGGCTGCTACCTTTATAATCATCGTGGCAGGTTCGGTCATGGGCTGGAGGGCGGGTTTTGTGGTGGGAGCCACCGCCGCACTGGTATCAAACTTCTTTTTAGGCCAGGGACCCTGGACTATATGGCAGATGCTGGCCTGGGGGATGGCCGGGGCCTCGGCTGCCATCTTAAAAAGAACATTTCCAGACATCGGCAGGGCCGGGATGACGGTTTTTTGCTTTTTATGGGGATATTTTTTTGGATGGATTATGAACCTGTGGTACTGGTCTGCTTTTATAAGGCCCCTCAGCATAAAGTCCTTTATGGCCGCCTGCCTTGCGAGCTTCTGGTTCGACAGTTTTCATGCCGTCGGGAATGCAATCTTATATCTTTGCTTTGGTGTAAGTTTCACAAAAATATTAAAGCGTTTCCACCGCAGATTAAAGGTAACCGTATATTATGAGTAAAAGAGAAATTTGTTTGGGACCTTATAGGGAAAACTATGATACAGGTTTTGAAAAACCTAAATTTGCACTGAAATAAAAAGCCCTCGGTTTATTCCGAAGGCTTTTTTGTGAGAATCAAAATGGTCCCAAATTTATGGCCACTGCCACGGCGATGAAAATCATCTGGACAATAAATATCAGGAAAAAGAAAGGCGTGAAGAATTTCCACCAGCGATCGAGGGGAATTTTGGCTATGCTGCATATGACCGGCAGAAGAGTCGTGGGCCAGAAAACATTGGAGAAGCCGTCGCCGTACTGGAAAGCCAGCACCGCAGTCTGCCGGGTGATATGCAGCACATCGGAAAGAGGCGCCATGATGGGCATGGTGACGGCTGCCTGGCCGCTGCCGGAAGGTATCAGAAAATTAATCAGCGTCTGGACGAAAAGCATGCCTTCGGCGGCCACCCATTTCGGAAAGAGGGAAAGGGGCTGTGACAGTGCAAATACAACGGTATCGGTAATATGGCCCTGATTCATCACCATCAGGATGCCACGTCCGAGACCCACCGCAAAGGCTCCGAATACCATATCCTTACAGCCTTCAATAAAGTATTCGGCTATTTTGCTGGGAGTAAAGCCGCCGATGAGGCCGCATACTATGCCCATGATGAGGAAAAGGCCGGCGAGCTCATCGATATACCATCCCAGTTTTAAAACACCGTAGACCAGCATGACTATGGTCAAACCGACGATACCCAGAATGACCATCTGGCGACCCGTAAATTTTGCATTCAAATCATCCTGGTTCAATTTGAAAGCAGAATAGTCGATATCCTTTACAAGACTTGCCGCAGGGTTTTTCTTTATCTTTGAAGCATACCTCATGGTCCACCACACGGCAAGGGTCTCGAAGACTAAAAAGCTTACAATTCTAAAACCGAGGCCTGAAAAAAGCGGAAGATTTGCAATGCCCTGGGCGACTCCGATGGTAAAGGGGTTCATAAAGGCTGCGGCAAACCCCATAGCCACCCCGAAAGAAACCATGCACATGCCCACCAGGGCGTCGTAACCGAGAGCGATGGCGAGAGAGACAAGAATGGGAATAAATCCGAAGGTCTCCTCAAACATTCCGAATATGGCTCCCGCCAGGCCGAATATGTACATGGAAATCGGGATCATTAACTGCTCTTTGCCTTTCATTTTTCTGATGGCATGGGCGATGGCGTTGTTCAGCGTTCCGGTCTTAATGACAATATAAAATGAGGCATATACGATAAAAATAAAGAAGATGATTGGCGCCGCATCCACCATTCCCTTTTGAACCGCCACAAAAGTGCTGAAGAATCCTACGGGAGTAGATTCTATAAACTTAAATGAGCCGGGTACCACGGTCACCTTGTGGGTTGTGGGATTTTCCACCCTGTCATACTGGCCCGCGGGAATTATCCATGTAAAAATGGCGGCAAGAACTATTATGGTAAACATGATTACGAAAGTATGGGGGATTTTAAAGCTGTATTTGGGCTTGTTTTCGTTGGTTGCCATTTTATGCTCCTCCAAATCTTATTATTTTTCCATTTTGATTATTAACGGGATGACTTTTTTGCAGTGCGACTTCGCCATTGACGATAACCCATTCGATTCCTGAAGGTGATTCCAGAGGCTTTTCGAAAGTGGCCCTATCTATGATTTGTTCTGGGTCAAATATGACAATGTCCGCATCGCATCCTTCCTGAATCCTGCCTTTTTTGGAAAAATTTAGCCTCTTTGCAGGCAGAATGGTCATTTTAGAAAGGGCTTCAATTAAGTCCAGCGTCTTTTCTTCTCTTACGAATCGGCCCAGCACTTTTGGAAAAGTACCGGCCACCCGGGGATGGCCCTGGCCGTCATGGATGTAACCGTCGCTGGCCACCATTATACCGGGATGCTGTATGGCTTCCATGACTTCGTTTTGGTTCATTACAAATGCCACCACAATAGTTTCGGGATAGTGTTTTCTCAGGTCCTCAAAAATGTATTCATCGCAGTAATATCCCCTGTATTTTCCCTCCGCTACCAGAACGGCACCATAACTGCTCTTCCACCTTTCAAAACAGCCGGGATCAAAGACCGGCGAGCCTATGGTGGTACTAAAGGCGGCATAAGGGTAGCAGTCGGCTTCCACGTCTATTCCCCGCCGTTTTGCATTGTCGATAAGCGCCAATCCTTCTTTCATATTGCCGAAAGCGCAGCAGCTTCCCAGATGGGATATTTGCATGGGGAGATGGTTTTCACCGGATATGTCAATTAACTCCTGAAGGGCCTCTATTCCCCTGTCCGCATCATAACGATAATGGGCTGCCATGAGGCGGTTTTCAAATCCGTGAAGGACATTCCCCAAAGCTATGATTTCTTCGGTGGAAGCTCCGGGAGTATATTCCAGGCCGAAGGAAATGCCGACGACTCCATCCTGCAGGGCTTTTTTCAATAATGACTTCATTTCTTCTATATGCCTGTCAGATGCGGGAATATACGGATCATTAAGGTCCACCAGTTCTCTCAGGGTTTTATGGCCCATGAAACAGCAGAAATTTACCGGCATTCCTGCTCTTTCAAGCATCCCGGCATACTGCCCGAAGTCTTCGGGACTTTCTCCGCAGTTGCCTCCCACCGCCGTCGTGACACCCATGTTCAGCATGCATTCCAGGGCCCGGGTCTTAAATATTTTATGGGTATCTTGCGAGGTTATTCTATCTTCATGCATGTGGATGTCGATAAAACCCGGGCATACAACTTTGCCTTCAGCATTAATCGCACAATCTGCTGTCTCGGATGTGTCGCCGATGCGTGAAATTTTTCCGTCGGATACGGTTATATCCGTTATCCTGTCAAATGATGTTTCCGGATCAATAACCCTGCCGCCTTTAATGACTATTTTCATTAAATCCCTCCCTTCAAATCAAAATATTAGCAGCTTTACTATCATTACTGTATTTTTGAATCCCGGTATATAAGTTTTGTATATATATTCGTTATGTGTTTTAAAAATCCTTTCAGTGGTGAAATTATTTTCTTATATGCAGGAAATTTAACTTTGGTGTTTTAAGATAACAGAAGAAATACCTGTTAAAATAAAAATTTTAATAAAAATTTAAAGTTAAAGCAGGATTTTATAAATTGACGTCGAATATATTATTCATAAAATATATGAACAATGTTCTACAATAACGAAAGGAATAATGTTTGATGAAACAAGATAAAGCAATAATTCAAAGTGTTGATAGGGCTTTGCGCATTTTAGAATTATTTCGTGAAGAATCCTCACTGGGTTTAACCCAGATAGCGGAACGAATGGACCTTGCAAAAAGTACGGTTTATGGCCTGGTTGCTACTTTAGAAACTCATCATTATTTGGAACAGGACCCCGATAATGGCAAATATCGTTTGGGTATTAGGCTTCTGGAGCTGGGGGAGCTATTTAATCAGAGACTCGACCTAAGACGAGAGGCCGTTCCTATAATGAGAGACCTTGTTGAGAAATACTCAGAGACAGTTCAACTTTCCATATTAGATGGAACAGATGTTGTTTATATTGATTTAATTGAGGCACCAACATCTATCAGATATACCAGCCGTATAGGTAAGAGAGTTCAAGCTCATTGTGCTGCGACCGGAAAAGCAATGCTGGCCGATTTGCCGGAAGATGTAATCGATAAGATTTATAGCAACAAAACCTTAGTAACACCAACACCTAGAAGCATCTCAAATATTGTTTTACTTAAAGAACATTTAAAATTGATCCGCCAGCAAGGATACTCCATAGATGATGAAGAGCTTGACCTAGGAGTGCGGGGAGCCGGTGCATCGATTAAAAATAAAAATGGTAGGGCCATAGCAGGTATAAGTCTTGGAGGTCCGACATCCCGGGTAACTCATGATATGGTAAGAGAATTTGGTCTAGCTGTTAAGGAAGCTGCGTTATTAATTTCTCAACGTCTAGGTTATCAAAAAGAAAAATAAAATTTTTTAATACAAAATACGAACAAAGTTCAGAGATAACGAACGAAAAAGGATAGTCTTATGTCTAAAGTCGTTTCTGCACAAAAAGCTGCTGAACTTATAAAAGATGGTGATACAGTATGGATTGTAAGTTCCGGTGGAGGGAATAGGGGAACCATGTTCTATCCTTACCGCTATAGAACAGGAATTTTTAAAAAGTGGGCATCCCAAAGATCTCATACTTTGCCATTCGAGTGGCATAGGTAATAAGCGGGGAGTGGGTAGTGATCATTTCGCTCATGAAGGCATGGTAAAACGCGTTATTGGAAGCCACTGGACATGGGCGCCCAAGCTTTCCCAGATGGTAGCAAACAACAAAGTAGAAGGATATGTACTTCCCCAAGGAGTGATGGTACAGCTATTAAGGGCTATAACCGGGAAAAAGCCCGGAGTCATAAGCCATGTAGGTCTTGGTACGTTTATAGATCCGAGGCTGGAAGGCGGAAGGCTTAATGCCATTTCAAAAGCTTCTTTAGTTAATAAGTGCTTGGTTTAAACACACGGGCTTTCAGCCCGTAAATCCTTTCAGGACTTGCAGATACTTCAGTATCATCTGTATAATCTAAGATAGGGGTGATGCTGAATGGGTGCTTTAAAAAGAGGAAATCATACCGTATATGATATACAGTATCATATGGTTTGGACAACGAAATATAGGTATAGAGTATTTACTGGAAAGATAGCTGAAAGACTAAGGGAACTATTAAGACAAGGATGTGAAGCTCGGGGAATAAAAATTATACGTGGTGGCATAGGAAGTGATCATGTACATATGCTAATATCATGTCCACCTACACTTGCACCATGCAAAATAATGCAATATTTGAAGGGAAGATAATCAAAGATAATGCAAGAAGAATTTGCAGAGTTACGAAGGAGATATTGGGGTCAACATCTATGGTCAGAAGGATATTTTTGTAGAACTATAGTATGATTTTTAATCAAGTTCTTAAGCTGGTTTCAGCCTGAATTACGACTTTCAGTCGTAAATAATTCCCTGCACTTTAGTGCAGGGTGGTTCAAAAACGGATTTTCCAGATAAAAATGTTAAAGAATTCTGATATCCGCAAATTATTTTTAAAAGAGATAATGGACCCGAAATAAAAAAATGGCAATATTAACTAAATCTAAAACAGAAGGGTTGCCTTTGATGCAATAATCAAAGCCCACATACCTTGAAATAAACCATAGAATTGCGTCAAAGGAAACGGCCGTAGATTTTTTGATAAAAAGGTTTGGTATAGAAAGGTCTCAGGTTATCGACATCGGTGATAACTATAATGATATAGATATGTTAAAATATGCAGGACTTGGCATTGCCATGGGCAATGCTTCCGATGAAGTTAAAAAGCATGCCGATTTTGTAACCTCAACTAATGATGAGGATGGGGTAGCATGCGCCCTTAAAAAATTTATTTTTGACGAATAGATGAAAAGAGGTCTTATTTATGGGTTTACATATGTTCAATTTAAAAGGAAAGATAGCTGCAGTGACCGGAGCAAGGATCGGCCTTGGTCAAGGAATGGCTATTGGTCTTGCTGAAGCCAGTGCCGACATGGTCCTAGTAGACAGTTCTGCAAGTAACGTTTGCATTAAACCATTAAATGGATGATAGTTCTTGGTCGACTTTTTCAATTTCATAACTCCAATGAAATACGACGGGTTCCTGATTTAACTGTTCCCAATATGATTCGATTCGCTTACAGTATTCTTCTGTTGAATTTGCTCTGATTCCACGAAGCACGCTTCGGGCCATCTTGCTAAATAATGTCTCAATAATATTGAGCCAGGATGCGTGTTGTGGGGTAAAGATAAACTCGAAGCGACCAGGATGTTCTTTTAGATAAGCTCGAGTCTCTTTTGAAATATGGGCTGAGTGGTTATCGCAGATGATCTTTATAACCCAGTCTGTCGGATAATAATTATCGATTTTCTTCAGAAGTTCAATAAACTCTTTACCACGATGCTTTTCTCTTACCAAACCATGAATTATACCGGTTTGTAAGTCTATCCCTGACAGTATCAATACCGTTCCTAACCGGATATACTCATGATCCCGTGACATACCTGGATATTTACCCTAAACGGGCAACCGATCATCTGCTGTATTCTTTAAAACCTGACAGCCTGGTTTCTCGTCAACTGAGACGATTACTTTCTTCTCAACAGGTTCTCCATTTTTGATACGTTCTTGTTGCAAAGATGCTTCCTTATAAGTCATTAGAACATGTGCTTTCTTGACATCAAAATCAGGATCTCTTCGTTCCAAATAATAATTAATCTTCCACGGTCGTAGCGACTGCTCTGCGAGAATGCCATGAATTACACTTTTACCAGCTCTGGCCAGACTGGGGAAACCATATTTATTGGCGTGCTTACGGACATGTTCAGCCAGTAGTTGTATGGTCCAAAGTTCATGAGGGTATCCAAAGTCGAGAGGTTTCCTACAAGCTAATTCAGTTACCCAGGCTTTTGCTTCAGAAGAAATCTGCAAAGGTCGTCCAGAGCGGGGCAAGTCAACAAGAGCCTTCTGTAATCCGAGATCGAGAGCCTTATCAAATACATCGTTCTATTTTTGGCCTACTAACGTTAAACTCGCGAGCCATTTGTGATACCGTTTTTCCGTTAGAATAACCAAGTAATATTTTGGCCCGTAAAACTTTTGCATGAGGCTCTACTCTAGATCTAGCAAGCTGTTCCAACATCTCGCGTTCATCATTTGACCATTGTATTTTTGGTCTAACCCGTCGCGACATATATAATCCTTCCATTTCGATGTTCTGAAGGGAATTATATACCATATTTGCCTAAAGTGCAATGTTATTTTACGAACGATCTACTAGGGTTAGAATTATTCTAAATGATAAGATAATAGCAAAATCTTTTATATCTTTAGGCGTGCGCAATACCGCCATAAATGGAAGCAAAGAGGAACTTTTTGAAGGCCTTCGAAATACCATACATGAAGCTTTATCATCAGTTCATTTAAAACTTGAGGACCTACAGATAATAGTTGCCTCTGGCATGATAACATCAGATGTTGGGATCTATGAGATACCCCATATAGTTGCTCTAGCCGGTATAGATAAAATTGTTAAAGCAAGTCGGTTAGCAACAATACCTGAATTAATAAACAAGTCTTATTTGTGCCAGGCATAAAAAATAAAAGTGGTTTAGACAATGATGAAGATATAGAGACAATGGATATAATGCGTGACGAGGAAACTGAAGCAACAGGCATTCTCAAGATAAAATCGTTAAACGGTCCATTAACACTGATATTGCCGGGAACACACACAAAAGTGCTTAAACTAAATGAAAAAAACCAAATTACCACCTGTTTAACCACTATGGCAGGTGAAATATTCAGCATTTTGGTTACTAATACAATCTTGGCTGACTCTGTACCTAAAAGCTTGGTTACTCAAATCGAACCCGAAGAAATTTTAAAAGGTGCATTAATATCGCACAGGATGGGATTTACCAGAGGATGCTTTTCTACAAGGATAATTAGCCAATTTACGTCTCTGGATGGAAACAAGAAAGTAATTTTTTACTTGGTATTACTTGGTATAATATTAGGCCAAGACTTAATCGCTATAAAAGATAGTAACGCTTGTAACCTAGAAAAAAATAATCCAATAGTAATTGGTGGTCCCAATCACTTAAGGAAGGCATTTTACTATTTATTTGAAAAAGAATGTGACATCAAAGAAAAGATTATTATACTTGATGATGATACTGTAGAAATGTCAACTGTTATACGAGCAAAGGAAATTGGGCTAAATTTTTTGAACAAGGGTAGAGGATCGTTATGAAAAATAATAAAGATTTAAGCTAGAATCTTTTTTAAAGTTATATAAGCCTGATAACAAGTTTAACTTTAAAGTGAGAAATAATCTAAAAGTCATTAAAAAAATATGTATTTAAAGAAGGAGTTTTTAAAGATTTGTCGAATAATATAAATATATGAAAACGTATTCATTTTAAGGGAGAAAGATATGAGAAGAGCAACCATTAAAGATGTGGCTTTGAAGGCTGGAGTATCTATAGCCACAGTGTCAAGATATATTAATAATAATGGAAATGTGAGTAAAAAAATTAGTGAAAAGATTAATAAAGCCATTAAGGAACTGGATTATATTCCCAATAGTGTCGCTATTAGCTTAAAAAAGCTATAACAAAAACTATAGGCATCGTAGTTCCTGACTTATTAAATGTATCTTTTATGGATACGGTTAAAGGCATAAGTGATAAAGCTTTAGAAAACGGATATGAACCATTGATTTTATGTAGTGATGAAGATAGTGATAAAGAGAATAACATACTTGATGTATTGGTATCAAAAAGGGTTGATGGAATTGTCATTGCTTCAGTGGGTAAAAACGAAGAGAAAATATTAAAAATAAATAATAAAAGTATACCCGTAGTGCTGGTTGATAGAGATGTATGTAACACAAGGCAACATACTGTCATAGATGCGGTGGTAAATGATAATTTTAATGGTTCGTTTAAAATAATCAATTATTTAATATCTCTCGGTCATAAACGAATAGCTATAATAAGTAATAAGAATTCTGTCATAGGCATGGAAAGATTTAGAGGGTATGTTAAAGCATTAAAGCAGAACAGTATACCAATAAATCCTAATTACATTATGTATGGAGATTTTAGCTTTAAAAGCGGCTACGATTTAATAAAAGAGATGATGTTACAGCCCTTGAAGCCTACAGCCATATTTTTTATTAACAACCTTATGGCTTTAGGTGCAGTAGCAGCTTTAAATGAGATGAATATTTCCATTCCGTCCCATATCTCTATTTGTGCTTTTGGTGATTTTAAGTATTATAACATTTTAAACCCTACATTGACAGTGGTAAATCAAATGGCATATGATATAGGTAAAAAAGCAGCGGAATTGTTGATAGAGAAAATTAAAAATTATAATCATTGGGTACCACAAAAAATCATTATACCAGCCGATATAATTATAAGAAATTCATGTTCAAAACCATTTGAATAAATAAAATTCCATAATAAAGTTTTGTATTTTAAAAGTAAACGATTACAATAACAAGAAAAACTTTAGGATAGGCTTATTTTGCTAGAAATAGCGGTATCATGAAAAAGAATTAATTTTTAGCAGGACAAAAGAAAAGAGTGTCGAATCCTATAAAAGTAAAAACGTTTACTTAATAAATTATTTTAAATAATCTCAACAGCAACAATTAAACCATAAAAAACAGGAGGATGTATATGAAAAAACTTCATGGAGTAACAGTAGCTATGGTAACACCAATTGATGATAATGATCGGATATTGGATGAAGCCATAAAAAAACATGTCGATTTTTTAATTGAGAAGGGAGTAAATTGTTTATATCCTTTGGGTACAACGGGAGAGATGCATCTCTTGACTATTGAAGAAAGAAAAAGGGTGGCTGAAACAGTAGTAGAACATGCAGCCGGAAGAGTTACAGTATATATACATATCGGTGCCATGAGACAGGAAGACACGATAAAACTTGCAAAACATGCTTCTGAAATAGGCGCGGATGGCATCGGTGTTGTAACACCAACATTTTTTTCTGTTGATGATAGAGAAATGGAAGAATATTTTGTCTCGGTCGCCAATAGCGTACCAGATGACTTTCCTGTTTACCTTTATAACATTCCGCAATGTTCGGCTAATGACCTTAAACCAAATGTAATCGAAAATATTATAAAAAGAGCTCCAAATGTAGTTGGAATAAAATACAGTTACCCGGATTTTATAAGGACAAGTCAGTATTTGAGGATAAATAACGGTAATTTTTCTGTTGTTCATGGGACCGATAGGTTATTCAATTCGATTTTAAGTATGGGCTGCGATGGCGTTGTATCAGGAAACGCTAGTGCGTTTCCAGAACCTTTTGTGGCTATTTATAAAGCATTTAAAGAAAAAAATCTGGAAGAAGCCAAAAGACAACAAAAAATAGCAACCGATATCTCCAATATATTAAAAAACGGCTCAAATATGGCTTATTTTAAATCCGCACTAAAATTGAGAGGAATAGATGTAGGCCATGTTAGAAAACCCTTGCTTGATTTGAATAAAGTACAGCTGGAAGAATTAGAATCGAAAATCAAGCCCTTTATCGATAGGTATATGTAATTTTTATAAGGGGGTGAGTGATTAACTATTAAAATGCTTTTAGGGGGTGTTATATGGATAACATGTTCACCTTGGCGGTAAAGGGAGGAAAATCTTAAAGATATGATTTTTACATACCAATATTCATTCTAATATTCAAGTAAAATCTGTTACAAATGAAATAGAAAGATTTGCTCCGAAAGAGATATTAGATTTAGCAAACAAATTTTGAAAAACGAATAAATTTATAAATAAAATGGAGGGCGTTTTATGAAGAAAAATGCATTATCAATTTTAATAATATTATTGATTATAAGTATAGTTTTAATAGCTGGTTGTGGTCAAAGTACAAAGCAAACCGGTAATAACGGTCAGTCTACTACATCTACTACACAAGAGCAAAAAGGATCGACGAAATATCCTGCTAAGCAGATAAACCTTATCATTCAAGCGGCTCCTGGCGGGTTATCCGATACTACAGCAAGGACAGTCGGAGGAGAGTTAGAAAAGATATTGGGCGTTCCTGTGGTTTGCTCAAATAAACCAGGTGCATCCGGCGCAGTAGCGATGTCATATGTTCAAGCGAGTGCACCCGATGGTTACACAATAGGATATGTTCCTGTAGAATTGACGATGATTAAAGCATTGGGTTTTGCCGACATAGAACCTAACTCGTTTGATCTTATCGGAAGCTCTAACATTTCTCCAGCTACAGTCACGGTAAGGGCTGATGCCCCATGGAAGACATTACAAGAGTTTATAGATTATGCTAAGAAAAATCCAGAGAAAGTGAAAGTAGGTAATTCGGGCACAGGTTCAATATGGCATATTGCGGCTGCATCTCTTGAAAAAGCAGCAGGGGTGAAATTTAATCATGTGCCATTTGACGGAGCTACTCCTGCTATCGCAGCCCTTATGGGAGGGCACATCGATGCGGTAACCGTCAGTGTTATGGAAGTAAAATCAGGTGTAGATAGTGGAAAATTAAAGGTTTTAGGTGTGATGTCGGACCAAAAATCTGAGTATTTACCAAATGTCCCAACTCTAAAAGAGGCAGGGTACGATGTCAATGTTTCGGCATGGGGTGGATTTGCAGCACCTAAAGGGTTGCCTCAAAATGTCAAAGATGTACTGTATCCTGCCTTTGAAAAAGCCATTAATTCGGATAAGTTAAAAGAGATAGCTAAACAGAGAGGTTTTTCGGTGTTCTATAAAAATTCGGATGAATTTACGAAGTTTGCAAATGAACAATTTGATTTCTATATGAAGCAGATTCCCGCGATGGGTCTTAAAAAGTAGTCTTAGTAAGAAATTATAACCTGTATGGGCGATTAGCCCATGCAGGTTATAGAAAGAAAGGAGTAAAAATGGTGAACGGAGATGTGGTGTTAGGCGTATTCACAGCGATATTGAGTATTTTTTGGATTACGCAATCACTAAAATTTCCAGGCGGAACTGCAGATGGCGTGCCGGGAGCGGGTTACTTCCCTATATTAGTTGCTTCACTGCTACTTGTTTTAAGTATTATCCTGATTTACCAGGGCTTCAAAAATAAAAATGTATATTTTGATATAAAGCACTGGAGTAATGATACCAAAAAAATGTTAGTTATGACTATAGTTGTTATTGCTGTATTTTTTGCCTTATGGTATTTCACTACGTATATTATTGCCTGTTTAGTATTAACCTTCGGATTGGGTTATGCATATAAACTAAGCATCAAAAACAACATTATTTTATCTATTTTATTTAGTTTTGGTACTTATTATGTTTTTAATAATCTGCTGCAGGTTATGTTGAAATTGAGATAAGGGAGGTTAATAAAGGTGCTCTTACACGCTATAGCACAAGTGCTGAGACCCGACATTCTTATTTATAATCTACTCGGAGTCGTTGTTGGAATGATTATTGGTGGACTTCCCGGGCTTTCTGCAACAATGGGTGTTGCTATATTAACGCCTTTGACATTCTGGTTGCAACCTGCTCAAGGGCTTGCGGTGCTTCTGGGGATATATAACTCTGCCATCTGGGCAGGGGGTATTTCAGCAATTTTGATAAACACTCCGGGGACACCAGCTTCCATAGCTCAAACCTTCGATGGTTATAAATTGGTTCAAAAGGGTAAGATAGGTCTTGCTTTAGGGATAAATACCATATATTCGGTTGCCGGCGGTTTAATAAGTACTATATTTTTAATTTTAGCCGCATTTCCTATTGCAAACTTCGCACTGAAATTCGGGCCTCCAGAATACTTCGCATTAGGGATATTTGGCCTTTCCATGATGATAAGTGTATCAGGAAAACAATTAGTTAAAGGTTTAATTATAGGAGTACTGGGCTTACTTTTTTCAACAATAGGACTTGATCCTATGTTTTCTATACCAAGGTTCACATTTCATAATGTAAATATGATGAATGGTATACCATTTGTGGCGGCAATGATCGGCATGTTCGGTATTGGGGAAGTATTATTTCAGATAACGGAAAAAAGAGGCACTAAAAAGATAGTAGCAATGACAAAAGAACTCGGCAGGATATTCCCGACATTTAAAGAGTTTAAAATAACTGCTTTACCGTGTGCCATATCTTCTATAATAAGTGTAATTATCGGTGCTATACCCGGTACAGGCGGAGATATTGCTTCTATAGTATGCTGGCAGCAAGCTAAACAAATGTCGAAACATCCGGAAGAGTTTGGGGAAGGAAGCATTGAGGGACTTTCTGTTACTTCGCTCGCAAATAATGGAGTGATAGGTGGTGCTATGACTACAATGATGACATTAGGGATACCCGGTGATTGCTGTCACAGCGGTTTTAATAGGTTCTTTGATGATGTACGGTATGCAACCGGGACCCTCAAATGTTTTAGACCATGCCGACTTTGTATATAATATTATGGCGCTTTTAATTGTAGGAAATCTTACAATCCTTGTTTTAGGCTTGCTCACATCGAGATTAAGTTCGTATATTTTATATGTAAAAGATGAGATTATATGGATTTTGGTTGTAGGTTTTTGTATACTGGGTTCGTTTGCAATAAACAATTCACCTTTTGATGTTATGGTGATGATTCTGGCAGGAATTCTAGGATTTATAGCAAAACGAATGGATATTCCGGTAGGTCCATTTATATTAGCCTTATTGTTAGGCCCCATCGTTGAGTCTAACTTTAGAAGAAGTCTTGCACTATCCATGGGCAATCACCTTATATTTTTTACAAGGCCAATATCATTAATTTTAACTGATACTTACGATCTTGTCCCTTACCTATCAACCTATAACATCTTATCTAAGGAAAGAAAACTTTCAAAACAGATACAGTAAAAACTAACTTTCAATTAATTTTAGTGATAAGAAGGGGATTTTTGTGAAAATCTTGACTCATGAACAGTTGGAAGAATTAAGGCAGTTCGATACACCTACTATATCCAATGCGATTGAGTTATTTAATATTCGTCTAAGAACACAAGGTTTTATGGATCCCGAGATTAGGTGTATTATACCCTATGATAAACCAATTATTGGGTATGCCGTTACGGCAAAAATGTCGGCGAGGAAGCCCCCTACAAGCGAACAAAATAAACTTTTAATAAAGTATTATGAAAAGGTAAAAGAAACTCCATCACCTACGATATCTGTGATTCAAAGATATCGATCCTTCGCCTATCGGCTCCTTTTGGGGTGATATTCAGACTTCTATACATAAAGCTTTAGGATGTGTGGGAGTTATTACAAACGGAGGAGTAAGAGATTTAGATGGAGTTAAGGAGATAGGTTTTAGATTTTTTGCCGGTTGTGTCCTTGTATCACATGCATATGACCACATAGAAGAAATTAATTGCCCTGTCAATGTGGGCGGGTTGACTGTAAAGCCCGGAGACTTACTACACGCCGATAAGCACGGTGTAATCTTGATACCACACGAAATCGCTCCTAAACTGGCTGAAGCATGTAGAAAAGTTCAATCTTATGAAAAAGTCATTATTGATGGATGTAGAAATAAATTTGATATCGGTTTAGAAATCAATGAATTAATTCGTCTAAGGAGAGAAATGGAACGATTGAGAGATAGTTAGGAAATATGATTGGTATTAACAATTTCATAATGGAGGTTATATATATGAAAAAGATTATCAATAATCCCCGATAATTTTGTAAATGAAATGTTAGAGGGCATACTTGCTGCTCACCCGGATCAATTAAAATCCGTTACAAAAGATTTAAGATCTATAGTAAGGGCTGATGCCCCAGTGAAAGATAAAGTCGGTCTGGCAACGGGTGGCGGTTCAGGACATCTTCCTGTATTTTTAGGTTATGTGGGAAAGGGAATGCTGGACGGATGTGCTGTTGGGAATATATTTGCATCGCCAAGTGCACAACAAATGCTGGAGGTAAACAAAAGCAATTAATAGCGGTAAAGGTGTTCTCTATATATATGGAATTATGGCGGAGACGTTATGAATTTTGATATGGCTGCTGAGATGGCGGAATTCGAAGATATCAAAGTTGAATCAATAGTAGTTGCAGATGATGTGGCTTCAGCTCCCAAAGGAAATGAAAAAAAGAGAAGGGGGATTGCAGGATTATTTTATGCATATAAGATAGCCGGTTGCCTGTGCCGATGAACTTAAACCTCTTGAAGAGGTAAAGAGAGTTACTGAAAAAGCTTTAGCCGGGACAAGGAGCATGGGGGTAGCGCTTTCGCCTTGTACCATACCATCTGTAGGAAAGCCAACATTTGAAATCAATGACGATGAAATGGAAATAGGTATGGGGATTCATGGCGAACCGGGGATCAGCAGAGGGAAACTTAAAACTGCAGATGAAATAGTAGAAATTCTTATGAAAAATATTCTAGAAGACCTGCCATATAAAAATGGCGATGAGGTTTCCGTCCTTATTAACGGCCTTGGTGCAACTCCCAAGGAAGAACTTTATATAGCATATAGAAAGGCGCATGCGATATTACAGCAGTCCGGTATAAAAGTATACCATCCTTATATAGGAGAGTTTGCTACATCTATGGAAATGGCGGGGATGTCGATAACCCTTATGAAACTTGACGAAGAATTAAAAGCTTTGCTTGATAAACCTGTGAACACACCATTCTTTGTTCAAGTGTAGGAGGTAATCAAATGGATAAACTAACCATATCAGAAGTCAAACAAATTTATGGAGAAATAAAAAAGGTAATAGACGAAAATAAGGATTTTCTCATAAACCTTGATGCCGCTATGGGAGATGGAGATTTAGGTCTTACTATGACTGTAGGCTTTGATGCGATAGTCAAAGAAATCAACAATACAAGCGACAATGACATAGGAAATATTATTGCAAAAATGGGCATGGTTATGTCAAATGTGGCTCCTCCACGCTTGGAACCCTTTTAGCCCACTGCTATGATGAGAGCGGGTAAAACTGTTAAAGGATTACAGAGATTGGATTAAAAGAAATAGTAGATATGGGTTATGCCGCTGTAGATGGTATCAAGCAAAGAGGGTAAATCGGAAATAGGTGACAAAACTATATTAGATTCACTTTACCCAGCGGTCCTTGAACTGGATAAAGCAATGAAAGATAATATAACTATAGATGCAGCTTTTGAAAGAGCACTAGGAGCGGCAAAAGATGGTTTCAAAAAACCCGAATCGATGATATCAAAGCATGGCAGAGCTGCTTATTATGGCGAAAAGTCAATAGGTCATCCGGACTCAGGTGCGGCAGTTGGGATGTTAATTATAGAAGGTATTTATAACTTCTTTTCAAAAAATAAGTGATTGTTATTGTTAGTTAGATTTTAACGCTACAAAAATGGCAACAACAAATGTGAAAACATTATATTATATTTTCATACAAAATAAAATTGAAAGGTGGTCCTTTTTATGTTTCAAATAAAGCAAGCAATGAAAAATGGTGAAGCATTAATAGGAATAATGATCGAAGAAATGACAACTCCTAATATAGCGAAAATACTTGCGGCATGTGGTTTTAAGTATTTTATAATAGACTGTGAGCATGGATCATTCAACGATGAAAGTGTGGCAAGTATTATATCTGTAGCAAAAGGCTCGGGAATTATCCCTATGGTCAGAGTTCCGGAAATACGAAAGGATACAATATCTAAACCTTTAGAAGCTGGTGCAATGGGACTATTAATCCCTCAAATAAAAACTGTGGAAGACGTAAAAAGAGTAGTCGAGGAAGCTCGTTATGCACCCCAGGGTAAAAGAGGCATATCTCATACTAAACCCCATAATAATTATATAACTAAAAGTGATCCGGAACAAACAAAAAAGGAAAACGATGAAGTAATGATAATACTTCAGATAGAAACAAAAGAAGCTATAGAGAATCTAGATGAAATACTCTCAGTTGAAGGAATAGATGCTGCTTTGATAGGCCCAAATGACTTATCTCAGTCCTATGGCATACTGGGACAGTTTGACAATCCGATAATATTACAGGCTTTTGATAAAGTTATCGAGGTATCAAAGAAACACGATATAATTTCCGGAGTTCATTTCGGGGATATAAAAAACATTGAAAAAATGGGCCCAAAAGGTATGAGGCTTTTGATGTGGAATACAGAAGTAGGATTAATCATTGATAATGGAATCAAAGGAGTTAATGATTTAACGTCTTTATTAAAATCTGACGGTATAAATTGTATATAGAAATATTTATATAGTATTCGTTTTATTTTCGCCAATCTATATGGTAAAGCGAAATTTAATAAATAATTAATAAATAATTAAAGAGGTAATAAGCATGATTGTCGACAATATAAAAAATATAGATTTTTATTTAAAGATTAACGATGGAATAGCTCATGGGTTTAAAATATATCAAAGATAATGATCTAACAAAATTAGATGTAGGTAAATATGAGATCGATGGTGAACATCTATATTTGATGATACAAATTATAAAACAAAACCCATCAATGAAGGAAAATGGGAAGCTCATCGGAGATATGTAGATATTCAGTATATTATGCAAGGTAAAGAAACCGTAGGGTATGCTAATGTTAATAAGTTAAGACCATTTAATGAATATGATAAAACTAAAGATATTGTATTTTTAAAGGGATCCGGGGATTTCTTTACAATATCTGAGGGATATTTTGCCATTTTTGCTCCGGAGGATGCTCATATGCCATGTATAGCTTATAAAGAACCACAGTTTGTTAAAAAGCTGTTATAAAAGTGCTGATACACTAGGTTAGGGGACATAATAGGTTAGGGGATACACCTCCTTTTCTTGGGCAGGTGTCTGGGGGAGGCGGAGGAATGTCCCCAACGCAAGGAGGTCAAAAAATTGAGGCCGAAAGTATATGTTACTAGGCAGATTCCTGAAGAAGGATTAAATATCATAAAGGAAGTTGCAGATATGAAGATCTGGGAAGATGAAATGCCGCCATCAAGAGAAGTGCTTCTTGGGGAAATTGAATGGGTTGATGGTCTGGTATCTCTTCTTACCGATAAGATTGATGCTGAGCTCATGGAGAAAGCAAAGAAATTAAAAGTCGTCAGCAATTATGCCGTAGGTTTTGATAACATAGATCTTAAAGAAGCAACCAGGCGTGGAATTATGGTAACAAATACACCTGGGGTTCTAACAGAAACCACAGCAGATTTAACCTTTGCTCTCATGATGGCTTCGGCAAGGAGATTAGTGGAAGCAGACAAATATGTCAGAGTAGGCCGGTGGAAAACCTGGGGGCCTATGCTTATGCTGGACAGGATTTATATGGTGCTACACTGGGATTGATAGGTTTAGGAAGAATCGGATATGCCGTTGCTAAGAGAGCAAAAGGCTTTGACATGAACGTAATATATTATAGTACCCATAGAAAAGAAGAAGCCGAAAAAGAGCTTGGAATAAAATATGTAGATTTAGAACAGTTATTAAAGGAATCGGATTTTGTTAGCCTTCATGTGCCATTAACTTCTGATACTAAACATCTTATCAATAAAAATACATTAAGTCTGATGAAAAAACCGGCAATACTAATTAATACGGCTAGAGGCCCGGTTGTAGATGAAGATGCATTATATGAAGCATTGGTCAATAAGAAAAATTTATGCAGCAGGGTTGGATTGTAATGAACCCGGAGGCCTCCTAGCAGTGATAATCCGCTATTAAAACTTGATAATGTCATAGTACTACCGAATATTGCCAGCGCCAGTATTTAAGACAAGAACAAAATGGCTATTATGGCTTGCGGAAAATTTGGTTGCAGGTTTGAAAGGCGAAATACCGAGAAATTTAGTAAACGTTGAAGTATTAAAGAAATAGAAAAGCTATATATAATCATGGAAAAAATAAGGCCGGTTTGATTAATGACGGGTCTGCTATTAAAGTGTAGGAGCTTTTAAGCCTCTTGAGAATCGGGAAAATATGCCCCTTCAAGGTGTAAAAGGAGGTGAACTTTTGAAATTTATTGTTATTGGAAGCATCAATATGGATTTTAATTTCAAAGTTTCTCATCTTCCATTAAAGGGTGAGACGTTAAAAGCTACCGTCTTAAAACAACGCCCGGTGGAAAAGGTGCCAATCAGGCAGTGGCTCTAGCAAGGCTTGGGGGAAAAGTAATGATGATAGGAGCAGTAGGTAGCGGACGAGGCAGGTATAAGCCTTAAAAAATCGCTTTTACAAGAAGGCATAGATATCAAGGCTATTAAAGATGTAGATACTCCTACGGGCAATGCTTTTATAACAGTGGATGAAAAAGGGAATAACACAATTTTAGTCTTTCCGGGGGCCAATGGTGGTTTAGATTCAAAGTGGATTTATAATTTTACTGATGAAATTAAAGAAGCTTCTTATGTAATACTGCAATTGGAAATACCGTTATGTACTGTAATAGATGCAATAGAGCTTTCTCATAAAATTGGAACCAGGATCATATTAAACCCTGCTCCGGCCCAGGAGTTACCCAAAGAAATTTTTCCCCAAATAAATATATTAACCCCGAATGAAACCGAGCTTGCTTTGCTAACGGGGATAGATGTGATTACAGAAGATGATGTTCTAAAAGCTTCTAACATATTAATTGAGAAAGGAGTTCAAAAAGTAGTCGTTACTCTTGGGGAAAAAGGTTGCTTTTATATGGACCGGGAAAATCATTACTTTGTAAAAAGTTTTAAAGTAGACTCTGTTGATTCGACCGCCGCCGGCGATGCTTTTACTGCAGGCTTTGCCATAGCATTAGCAGAACAAAGATCTTTAAATGATACCTTAAAATTTGCCAGTGCCGTCGGAGCTTTGACAGTAACAAAGACTGGTGCTCAGGAATCACTGCCCTTCAGGGCAGATGTGGAAAATTTCTTGAGGATGGTTAAAAATGAAGAGTAACAACCGGATAGGTGGTACGTTCTGATAGATATCATAGAATAAATTAGACCGGTCTTAGATGATGACCGGTCTCTTATTTTCTAACTAAACCAACTATTTGAATAACAAAGTTTCTATGTTAAATGTTACTAAAAAAATTTAATAAAAATTTAAAGTTAAAGCAGGATTTTATAAATTGACGTCGAATATATTAAACATAAAATAAATGAACAATATTCGGTAATAACGAAAAGGGTGAGCTATGAAGCAAAATAAAGTAATAGTTCAAAGTGTCGATAGGGCTTTACACATTTTAGAATTATTTCGTGAAGAATCTTCATTGGGTTTGACCCAGATAGCGGAAAGAATGGGACTTGCAAAAAGTACAGTTTATGGATTGGTTGCTACATTAGAAGCAAATCATTACTTGGAACAGGACCCTGATAATGGTAAATACCGTTTGGGTATTAGACTTTTGGAAATGGGAGAACTGTTTAACCAGCGCCTTGACCTGAGACGTGAAGCGGCCCCTATTATGAAGAATCTTGTAGAAAAATACGCTGAAACTGTTCAACTTTCTATTCTGGACGGAACCGAAGTTGTATATATCGATCTCATTGAGGCCCCTTCATCTATTAAGTATACCAGCCGTATCGGTAAACGGGCTCCTGCTCATTGTGCTGGCACGGGCAAAGCGATGCTGGCTTATTTACCTGAAGATGTAATTGATAAACTTTACAGCAACAAGCCATTAGTTACTCCAACGCCTAGGAGTATCTCGAATATCGTTTTACTTAAAGAACACTTAAAATTAGTTCGTGAACAGGGATATTCCATAGATGATGAAGAACTTGATCTAGGAGTACGGGGAGCAGGGGCGGCCATTAGAAATAAAAATGGTAAAGCTATAGCTGCTATAAGTCTTGGGGGCCCGACATCTCGAGTTACTCATGGTGTTGTGAAGGAGTTTGGTAAAGCTGTTAAAGAAGCTGCATTATTAATTTCCCAGCGTTTAGGATATAAAAAAGAGTAATAAAAAAATTTAATACAATTAATGAACTAAGTTCGTTATTACCGAACACAGAAGAGGTGGTATTTATGTCTAAAGTCGTTTCTGCACAAAAAGCTGGGGAACTTATAAAAGACGGTGATACCGTATGGATCATTAGTTCCGGTGGGGGAATAGGAGAGCCATGCTTTGTCCTTACGGCAATAGAACAAGAATTTCTAAAAAGTGGGCACCCCAGAGATCTCATACTTTGCCATTCGAGTGGTATAGGCGACAAGCGGGGAGGAGGCACGGATCATTTCGCCCATGAAGGTATGGTGAAGCGTGTTATAGGAAGTCACTGGACATGGGTGCCCAAGCTTTCTCAAATGGTGGCAGACAACAAAGTAGAAGGATATGTACTTCCCCAAGGGGTGATGGTACAACTATTAAGGGCTATAGCCGGGAAAAAACCCGGTGTCATAAGTCATGTGGGCCTTGGTACATTTATAGACCCAAGACACGAAGGCGGAAGGCTTAATGACATTTCAAAGGCTTCTTTAGTAGAAAACATAGAACTTGCAGGGAAGGAATGGCTATTTTATAAGAGCTTCCCGGTAGATGTAGTAATAATTCGTGGCACGACAGCAGATGAAGATGGAAACATTACCATGGAACATGAGGGTGTCTATATGGAGGCCCTTCCTGCTGCCCAGGCAGCAAAAAACAGTGGGGGAATAGTGATTGCTCAAGTTAAAAGGATAGCTGCTAAAGGAACTCTAGATCCTCGCATGGTTAAAGTTCCAGGTATTTTGGTTGATGCTATAGTAGAAGCTCCGGATCAGATGCAATCTATGGAAATAACATATGACCCTGCGTTTACCGGTGAAATAAAAAAACCTCTAAATCATTTAACACTAATGCCTTTCGGTATTCGGAAAATTGTTGCAAGACGGGCTGCCATGGAGCTTTTCCCTGGAGCAATAGTAAACCTTGGGTTCGGTATGTCGGACGGGGTCGCGTCTGTTGCTGCCGAAGAAGGTATAATTGATAAATAACTTTTACTGTTGAGCAGGGAGTTATCGGTGGGATACCGGCTCTTGGAGTTAATTTCTCTCTTGCCACAAATCCTGTAGCGATCATTGAACATCATTCGCAGTTTGATTGGTATGATGGCGGGGGTCTGGATATTGCATTTTTAGCTTTTGCACAGGCGGACAAAAAAGGCAACATTAACGTCAGCAGATTCGGCAACCGCATAATAGGTGTAGGAGGATTCATAAATATTTCTCAAAATGCGAAGAAAATGGTCTTCTGTGGCAGTTTTTCTACTTCGGGATTGGAAATAACTTCAGGAGATGGGCAACTAAAATCTTAAAAGAAGGTAAATACTTTAAACTCTGTGAGCAAGTAGAGCAAATCAGTTTTAATGCCGACTACGCGAATAAAACCGGTCAAGAAGTGGTGTATGTGACTGAGCGGGCAGTATTTAAATTAACCCCTCAAGGCATCATGCTTACGGAAATTGCCCCAGGTATAGATCTAGAAAAAGATGTGCTGGAGAAAATGGAGTTTAAACCTATCATTAGTCGAAATCTAAAGCTTATGGACTCTCGGATATTTTATGAGAGGATTATGGGACTTAAAACAGGTGATATTTTACAAGAGTGCAAACAGGAGGCAGTTTGATGAACTATAAAAATATTATCTTTGAACAGAAAAAAAATATCGGGATAGTAACGATAAACAGGCAAGAAGTTCTCAATGCGTTAAACCACGAAACATTAAGTGAACTTATGGACGCTTTTCATAAAATCGAAGATAATCCCGATATCCGTGCATTCATTATTACCGGCTCAGGGCCGAAGGCTTTCGTAGCCGGTGCGGATATAAATGAATTAAATGGCACATCTCCTATAAACGGACTTCAATTCATGCATTTTGGCCAGCGTATCTTCAACTTTATCGAAGAAATGGGAACCCCAAGCATAGCGGCGGTAAACGGTTATGCATTAGGGGGAGGATGTGAGCTTGCTATGGCCTGCGATTTAAGAGTAGCTTCAGTCAATGCAAAATTTGGCCAGCCGGAAATAAAGCTGGGAAATATTCCTGGATGGGGTGGAACTCAACGCCTACCTAGGCTTATAGGAAAGAGTAAGGCAAAAGAGCTTATTTTCACCGGTATATTTATTACGGCAGAAGAAGCTGAAAAACTTGGGCTTGTAAATAAAGTGGTCTCCCAGGAAGATTTGTTAAACGTTGCCGAAGAACTTGCTTATAAAATAGCTTTAATGTCACCTATAGCTTTAAAGCTAGCTAAATCCGCTATAAATAAAGGTTATGAAACTGATATAAAGATTGGCCTTGAGCTTGAAGCACAGGGAGTGGCGTTGTGCTTTACGACAGATGACCAAAAAGAAGGTGTTAAGGCATTCTTTGAAAAGAGACCACCTGTGTTTATGGGTAAGTAAATTCATTTTACTTTTTATGAGACAGGCAAACATATTAAACTTTATCTGGCATGACGCAAAAAAATTAAGTCTTAGTGAATGAAAAAGTGAAACATAATGTAATCAAAGGGAGGTTAGAACAGAGTGATAGAAACAGCGGTTACTACTGAAAAAAGGAAAAAAAGCGAAACTTTAGCAAACAGATTAAAAAACATAGTTCAAAAGATGGGTGTTTCATTGGCATTAATTATACTTTGTATTATAGCAGCTATATTATCACCAACATTTTTATCTCCTATGAACTTAATGAATATTGCTCGCCAAGTAGCTATTTCCGGCATTGTGGGTCTTGGCATGACTTTCGTTATTATAACAGGTGGAATAGACCTTTCGGTTGGCTCGATAATAGGTGTTATTGCCGTGATTGAGGCAAAAGCACTTGCGAGCGGCATGAGTTTTTCCGTAGTATTACCATTAGCGTTACTTATAGGGTTATTATCAGGAGCTATAAATGGAATTGGAGTAGCTTATGGAAAAATGCAGCCATTTATTATGACACTAGCCTCCATGGTCGCCCTTAGAGGAATGGCTATGACTATAGCTCAAGGTCAACCTATAAGTCCTGGTTCTGAAGTTGCAAGTAAAATATATTGGCTCGGTGGAGGAAATGTCGGAATTATTCCCATACCGGTTATAGTATTTGCTTTGATAATAATCATTTGTTACTTTATTTTGAGATTTTCATTTTTTGGTAGGTATGTTTTTGCAATCGGTGGAAATGTTGAAGCTGCAAGATTGTCGGGAATAAACATTGAACGAACTCAAATATTGACTTATACCATAAGCGGTATTTTATCAGCAGTGGCAGCGTTAATATGGGTTTCGAGATTGACCGTTGGAGAACCTACCGCCGGAACTGGAGTAGAACTTGACGCTATTGCTATGGCGGTTATTGGTGGTACTAGCCTTATGGGTGGTGAAGGAGGAGTTATCGGTACTCTAATAGGTGCAATGATTATAGCGGTTCTAGCAAATGTTCTTAATTTACTGGGTATTTCTCCGTTTTCTCAGCAAATATTTAAAGGATTAATTATAGTCCTAGCAGTGCTAATAGAGAGATTTAAAAAGAGATAAAATTTATTAGAATTGTCCTCTGGGATTATATGAGAAAGGAGGAATAGCCCTATAATAATTTAAAATAGACAGAAAGGAGGGATATTGCTGGAATTTATTGAAAAAATATTAATAAACAAAAAGAAAAACGAATGAACAAATTCAAATAAGGAGGTATTTCGATGAAACGCAATAAATTATTAAAAAAGTTTATGGTCATAAGTATAATCCTTGCGGTTTGTATTTCAATGGTTGCATGTTCATCGGGTCAACAAAGTGCTAAGCAGCAGAATCAAAGTGCTCAACCAAAGGAACAAGGGCAAAAGAAGATATTGATAGCATTTTCTCAAGGCACTATGAACCATCCGTTCCGCATTGCAATGGTTGAAAGAAATAAAGAATATGCTGAAAAGAATTATCCTGATGTCGAATTTATCGCCACTGATGGTCAAAACACATCTTCAAAACAGGTAGCAGATGTCGAAGATCTAATTGCTAAAAAGCCCAATGTACTTATTGTTAGTCCATTAACGGAAGCTGCCTTAACACCTCCAGTACAAAAAGCTATGGATATGGGTATACCTGTGGTAACTCTTGATAGGAAAGTGAATACAAAAGTAACCTGCCATATTGGTGCAAAGAATTATCCTATGGGTGTAAAAGCAGCTGAATTTATAGCAAAAGCGTTAAATGGGAAAGGAAACATAATCGAGATACAAGGTACAGCAGGTGCTTCCGCAACTGTTGAACGTGATAAAGGATTTCGTGATACTATAGCAAAATATCCTGATATGAAAATCATAGCGGACCAATATTGCGATTATGTACGTGAACCTGCCATGAAATTTATGGAAGATATGCTGCAAAGGTTTCCAAAAGGACAGATACAAGCCATATACTCTCACAATGATGCAATGGCCATGGCGGCAATAGAAGCTATTAAAGCAGCCGGAAGAATGGATGAAATAAAAGTTATAACGGGAATGGACGGGGAAAATCTTGCGTTTGATTCTATAAAGAAAGGTGAATTAACGGCGACCATCATTTACCCATACTGTGCTCCGGAAGGTGTCCAATATGCTTATAAAATTGCAAAAGGTGAAAAAGTTCCTGAAGAAGTGGTACTAGAAGGTGACTTGGTAACTAAAGAAAATGTAGATAAATATATAGGAAAAGGCATCTAAATTTATTACTTACCATATTTGGGGCTAGCTGAAAAAGCAGTTTAGCCCCAAGCATTAAACTTAAAACTAATAATTTTTGGGAGGTTTTACAAATGGATGTTTATAAAACTTTTCAAGTAAGTTTCGGTCCCAAAATCATTGCAGGAGTCGGTGTGCTAAATCAATTGCCCAATGAATTAAGGATACTTGGCATAACTAAGCCTATGATAGTTACAGACAAAGGATTAATTGATGCAGGGCTAATAAAAAGTGTAACAGATGTGCTAAATGATGTAGGGATATCGTATTCTATTTTCGATGATTTAAAGACAAATCCTGATACAATCTCTGTTGAAAAAGGATTTAAGGTTTTCCGGGAAGGAGCGTGTGACGGTCTTATAGCAGTAGGTGGCGGAAGTCCGATTGATGTTGGCAAGTCTATTGGAGTAATTGCTACAAATGGTGGTAAGATAGGTGATTATGAGGGTTTTGACAAATTTCAAAAGCCTATTATTCCGTTAATTACTATTCCAACTACTGTAGGAACAGGCAGTGAAGTCACTCTTGGTGCAGTGATTACCAATATCGAAACTCATGTAAAAATGGTTATCGCTAGCCCGAAGATGTATGCTAAAGTGACATTTTTGGAGCCTTCACTGGTTAAAAACTTACCTGGGTTTATAACTGCTGCTACGGGTATGGATGCCTTGACTCATGCCATTGAAGGATATATTTCTAAAGGTTCAAACCCCATAACCGATGCATTAAATTATAAAGCAATCACTCTGATAGCCAAATCATTGCGCCAGGCAGTGACCGGAGATGCCCTTGAACATAAATACAATATGCTGCTTGCTAGTTGTATTGCTGGTTTGGGATTTCATAATGCCGGCCTTGGGTTAGTTCATGCCATGGCAAGCCCTGTAAGTGGACATTTCGGTGTACATCATGGAGTGGCCAATGCCATTTTATTACCTTATGTTATGAAATACAATATTTATGCATGCCCTGAGAAATTTGCAGAAATTGCCGAGGCTATGGGAGAAAACCTGGATGGTCTAAATATGATGGAAAAGGCGGAGAAGGCCATTGATGCAGTAGTGAGACTTCGCAAAGATGTGGGGATTCAAGATTCATTAAGAAAAGTTGGGGTAAACCCCGATGACAGTAAATTGGAGGTTATGGTAAAAGATGCTCTTGATAGCTGTGACCTTCCTTCAAATCCCCGTAAATATAGTAAAGAATCCATATTAGATCTCTTTAAAGAAGTTATAGGATAAAACCCTTCAGTGACGGCAAAATAACATAGGGTGAGGTAAAAATGTCCAATAAAGATTATATCTTAGAGATGAAAGGTATATATAAAGCGTTTCCGGGTGTGCAGGCACTGACAGATGTAAATCTATCGGTAGAGCGGGGAAAAGTTCATGCAATTTGTGGTGAAAATGGGGCCGGTAAATCTACACTGATAAAAATATTGTCCGGAGCCTATCAAAAAGATCAAGGTGATATATATATTGATGGAAAACTTGTTAAGATTAATGAACCTAAAGATGCTATGGACCTAGGCATTGCAGTAATTTATCAGGAGTTTACACTGGTTCCACATCTTAGTGTTGCTGAAAATATCTACCTTGGGAAGGCACCTTCGAAAATTCATGGCATTATGGACTGGGGAGAACTAAAAAAACGTGCGAAAAAATTGCTCGATAGTCTGAATGTATCAATACCTTTAAATTGTCCTGTTAAGAAATTGAGTGTTGCACAACAACAAATTATAGAAATCACCAAGGCCCTTGCATCAAATGCGAGGATACTTATAATGGATGAGCCTTCGGCAGTTCTTGGAGATAAAGATTTGGAGCAGCTTTTTAAAATTATTAGGAGGCTAATAGAACAGGAAACTACAATTATATATATATCCCATAGATTAAATGAGGTTTTTGAAATATCCAATACAATTACGGTAATGAAAGATGGGAAATGTGTTGGGACTTATCCCACCAAAAGCCTTAATGCACATGAATTGGTAAAGTTGATGGTAGGCCGAGACATCGGTGATATTTATCCTAAAAGAAATGTTAAAATAGGGGAACCGTTACTGGAAATAAATAACCTCAATCAGAAAGGAAGATTGTCTAATATTAATCTTAATGTTAAAAGAGGTGAGATCGTAGGTCTTGCCGGTCTTGTTGGTGCTGGTAGGACCGAACTGGCAAGGGCAATATTTGGTGCTGATCCTATTGATGCTGGAGAAATAAAAGTAAACGGTAAAGTTATTAGAAAAGAGAAAGGTATATCAAGTAGAATAAATATTGGTGTAGGATTATTACCGGAAGACCGAAAAGCACAGGGGCTTATTTTAAAAATGACTGTGAGGGAAAATATAACTATTTCCAACCTTAAAACAATATCTAAATCAAGAAAATTTATAGATTTAAATAGAGAGAAAAATTTGGTTTATAATTTCGTAAATAAACTCAGGATAAAAACACCGTCAATTAATACTAAAGTGAAAAGCCTAAGCGGTGGAAATCAACAAAAAGTTGTTTTAGCAAAATGGTTAAATGCAAATAGTGATGTATTGATTGTAGATGAACCAACTAGAGGTGTAGATGTAGGTGCGAAAAGAGAAATATATGAGTTATTAAATGAAATGGCTGCTAGTGGCAAGGCAATTTTAATGATTTCATCAGAATTACCAGAAATTCTAGGTATGTGTGATAGAATTTATGTTATGCATGAAGGGAAGATTACAGGAGAAATTTCCGGTAAGGTTGCTACAGAAGAGAAAATTATGGCACTTGCAACTGGTACAGATGTATGGTCACATCAAAATGAGGTGTAATAATGGATATACATGTCAAATTGTATGGCTTACTCCGTCGATATGGCAATGAAAATGGGGGAATAACACTTCACATGGTTAGTGGTATAACAGTTCAAGATGTACTAAATGAGCTTAAAATACCTAAAGGACTTTATGCATTGACTGTGGTTAACGGTTCAGTTGTAAAACCAGAAACAAAACTTGAAGAAGATAAAATTGAGATTATAGTTTATCCTCCAGTAAATGGAGGATAATAGAATAATCTCCACAAAAAATATACATTTTACATTTTAACAAAATGAGGTGTTCCAATATGCCATTTGGTTATTGTGGAAAGATATTACATGTCGACTTAACTAAAGGGAAAATATTTATTGAAAAGCCTACAGACATTTTTTATCGCAAATATTTAGGTGGGAGAAACATTATAGGATATTATTTACTGAAAGAATTACCGGAGGGAGCCGATCCACTAGGAGCTGAAAATGTTTTGGTATATGCAACAAGTGTTTTAACAGGGATTCCTGCCGGTGGCCTAAGCCGTCACAGTATAGGGGCAAAGTCTCCGGTTACAGGAGGTTGGGCGGATAGCGAGGTTGGTGGTTTTTGGGGTGCAGAACTAAAATTTGCAGGATTTGATGCAATTGTTATTAAAGGAAAATCTGAAAAACCGGTATATATTTGGATACATGATAGTGAAGCGGAAATAAAAAATGCAGAATATTTATGGGGTAAGACAACGGGTGAAGTTCAAAAAATGCTTTATGAGGAATTAAAAGATGATAAAATTAGAATTTCCCAGATCGGACCCGCCGGTGAAAAACTAGTTCAATTTGCAAATATAATTGAAGATCTGCATGATGCGGCAGGAAGAAATGGCCTTGGCGCTGTCATGGGTTCCAAAAATCTGAAAGCCGTGGTTGTAAAAGGAAGTCATAGGAAGATAGAAGTTGCTGATGTTCAAGGAGTTACATCTATATCACAAAAGTTTGCCTCAAAATGGAAGGATTTTGCATGGGGCCTTCATGAAATCGGCACTTCTCAAGATGTATTAGGGCTCAATGCAGTCGGAGGAGTTCCAACAAGGAATTTTAACGAAAGTGTTTTTGAAAGTGCCGAACTTATTTCTGGTGAAAGAATGAAAGACACCATAGTTAAGAAAATTGAAGGATGTTTTGCATGCGCTATAAGATGTAAAAGAGTAGTTGAAACAGAGAAAAATGGTAAAAAAGCCGACCCTATGTATGGAGGACCGGAATGGGAAACTATAGGTGCATTGGGGTCTAATTTGGGAAATTCAGATATGGATAGCATTGCGGTTGCTAATGCTTTATGTAATGCATATGGCATGGATACTATTTCCGCAGGAACATCTATTGCTTTAATGATGGAGTGTTATGAAAAGGGAATTATCGATAAATCAAAAACTGACGGGTTGGATTTAAAATTTGGCAATGCCGATGCAATGTTAGCCCTTATAGAAAAAATTGCAAAACGACAGGGTGTGGGAGATATATTAGCTTCAGGCCTTAAAAAGACATTGGAATATTTAGGTCCTGGTTCGGAAAAATATGCAATGCACGTAAAGGGACAATATCTTCCAATGCATGAACCGCGTTTAAAATTTGGAGTTGGTTTAGGTTATGCGGTGGCCCCAGGTGGAGCCGACCATCTGCAGATTTCTCATGATCCTTTCTTTGAGCAAAAAGGAATCGGTCTTGAAAAAATTTCTCCATTGGGCATTATAGAACCAATGAAAAGTCAAAGTTTAGGGCCTGATAAAGTTAGATTTTTCTCTTTTATGCATCGGTGGACGAGTTTATTAAATGTCTTAGATATATGTTTTTTCACTGCAATGTTGCCATCAACTTACGATACTGAAGATATTACAAATTTAGTGAGATTCACTACCGGATGGAATGTTAGCTTGTGGGAATTACTAAAAGCCGGTGAAAGAGGATTAACCATGGCAAGACTTATCAATACACGAAATAATGTTGGGCCCGAACAGGATACACTCCCGGAAAGATTTTTTACACCGATTCCGAAAGGACCGATTAAAGGCGCTCATATGGATAAAGATGAATTTGAAAAAGCCAAAAAACTTTATTACGAAATGATGGGTTGGGATCCGTTAACAGGCAAGCCGACATTTGCTCGCTTAGTAGAATTAGGACTTGAATGGGCAGCGTAAAAGATAAGATTAACTCAATTAATTTTACGGAAAATACTTTTAATAACTGTTAAATACTTATTAAAATTTTCCGAAATGTTCCTTAAGAGGTGAAACCATGGAACCATTAAATACCGATGTTCTTATAATCGGTGGTGGTGGAGCTGCCTGCCGGGCAGCAATTGAAGCGGCCGGGGCCGGTGTTCAAGTGACCATGATATTAAAGGGCAAACTTGGGGAAAGCGGGGCTACGGCTTATAAGGTGGCGGAGATGGCCGGGTTCAATGTGGCTGACGGTCTAGTAGATCCGGGAGATTGTCCTGAAGAACATTATAAGGACATTATCCACGCCGGTGCCGGCATGGCGGACCCAACTCTTGCAAGAATAGTGGCAGAGGAAGCCCCGCTGGCGTTGAAAACACTAAAGGAGTGGGGCGTTCCCTTTGAAATGGATAAAGACCACTATCTGGAGTTTTTAAGCTGTTTTTCTACTCGGCCCCGCACTCATGTTATAAAAGGCCACGGGGAACCCATCATGAAAGCTTTGATTGAGAGAATAAAAAAGTATGGGAATATCAGGATATTCGAGGATTGTATAGTAACTAACCTTTTTGTTCAGGATGACGAGTGCGCAGGCGCAGGGTTTCTGGAAAAGTCCGGGGATTATCATACTATAGCGTCAGGAGCTGTCATTATAGCGACAGGTGGTGCAGGCCGGCTTTTTGCCAACAACCTCAATCCTCCAGATATCTGTGGGGACGGCTATACTTTGGGATATGAAGCCGGAGCGGAGCTTATCAATATGGAATTCATGCAGGCAGGCCTGGGTATAGTTTATCCAGTGGTAAATATACTCAATGCCTGGATATGGTCTGCCCATCCCGATATTAAAAATAGATATAGAGAACATTTTTTGAAAAATTACCTTCCGAAAGGGATAAGTGAAGAGGATGTCATGGATGCTCATGCACACCACTTTCCCTTCAGTTCTGCAGATGCTTCAAAATACCTGGAAGTAGCCATCCAAGGTGAGATTGCCGAAGGAAAGGGCACTGATGAGGGTGGTATATATCTTGACTTGACTGGGATCACCGATGAATATCTAAATTCACTGCCTGAAGAAGATGACTTTAAAAAGATGTGGCCGATAACTCGAGATTATTTGTTGACAAAAGGTGTAGATGTATCTAAAAAGCCGGTCCAAATTGCATGTTTTGGTCATGCGATAAATGGCGGGCTTAAAATAAATGCTGAGGGAAAGACTACAGTTCCCGGCCTTTATGCTGCAGGAGAGGTAGCCGGTGGGCCTCATGGTGCCGACCGATTGGGTGGGAACATGATGGTAACCTGCCAGGTCTTTGGTGCCCGGGCCGGTCGCTTTGCCGCCAGGGAAGCGCAGAATAAGGGTAAGGTATGCCTTTCAGAAAGCTTGATCAAGCAGGAAAAAGATTCAATTTTTAATAACATTAGAAAAGACGTGGATGTAAAGACATTAAAGGTAAGATTACAAAATGAAGCCCAAAGTAAACTTCTTGTTAGGAGAAATAAAAAAGGGCTAGAAGAGTTTTTAAATACCATATATAATTTACGTGAAGAAGTGAAAAAAGCTTCATCTTCTGTTCCAAAGGGCGAAGTATGGGAGCTTTTAAGCCTCGCAAGGTCCGGTGAGCTCATGGCAAAAGCAGCCCTTGGAAGGTACGAAAGCCGGGGTAGCCACTTTAGAACTGATTTTCCGGATAAAAATGATAAAGAATATGGGTATCCACAAATTATTTTTAAAACAGATAATGGACCCGAAATAAAAAAATGGCGTTATTAACTAAATCTAAAACAGAAGGGTTGTCTTAGATGCAATATAAAATGGTGTGCTTAGACATCGACGGGACGTTGCTTAACTCGGAACATAAGATATCGCTTAAGACGAAAAAAGTAATTCATGATGTGGCGGTTCATAAAAAAGTTCCGGTTATTTTGGTTTCTTCAAGGATGCCAAAGGGAATGTTGTTTTTGCAAAAAGAACTTGATATAATGGAGCCCATGGTATGCTATAATGGTGCCTTGATTATTGACAAAGATAATGCCGTTTTATTGAGTGTAATAATACCTGTATTTATAGCCCGACAAGTTTATGATATTGCAAAGGCTTTAAATGTCCATTTGAGTATATATAAAGATGATGAGTGGTATATAGAAGATATGGATGAATGGGCAATGCAGGAGAGTGCAATTACCAAGGCTATACCTAACATTGCCCAATTTAATGGTTTATTTAATACATGGGGCGATGATAACACAGGCCCTAACAAGTTTTTGTGTATGGGAAAGCCGGAGGATATAAAAGAGGTTGAAGGAAAGCTTTATGAAAAGCTTTCACATGAGTTAAACATTTATGAGTCAAAGCTCACATACCTTGAAATAAACCATAAAAATGCGTCAAAGACAACATCCATAGATTTTTTGATAAAAAGGTTTGGCATAAAAAAATCTGAGATTATCGCCATCGGTGATAACTATAATGACATAGATATGCTAAAATATGCTGGTCTTGGTATTGCCATGGGCAATGCTCCCGATGATGTTAAAAAGCATGCCGATTTTGTAACCTCAACCAATGATGAAGATGGGGTAGCATGTGCCCTTAAAAAATTTATTTTTGACGAATAGATGAAAAGAGGTCTTATTTATGGTTTTAGATATGTTCAATTTAAAAGGAAAAGTAGCTGTAGTGACCGGAGCAAGGACCGGCCTTGGTCAAGGAATGGCTATTGGTCTTGCTGAAGTCGGTGCCGACATGGTTTTAGTCAATCATTCCCCCATGCCCGAGACGGAGAAAATGATAAAGGTTTTGGGAAGAAGATGTATTGCTATAGAAGCAGAACTTTCGGACATAAATGTCATACCGGGAATAATTGAAAAGACGATAAAGGAATTCGGCCGCATCGATATTCTTGTAAACAATGCAGGTATCATTCGTCGGGCGCCAAGCCTGGAGTTTTCCGAAAAAGACTGGGATGATGTCATTGAATTGAACCTTAAGTCGGTATTTTTCTTAAGCCAGGCGGCAGCTAAAGAAATGGTAAAACAAGGTGGCGGCAAGATAATAAATATAGCTTCCATGCTTTCTTTCCAGGGAGGTATCTTGATACCTTCCTATGCTGCAAGCAAAGGTGGTATAGCTTCCCTCACCAAGACTTTGGCTAATGAATGGGCGAAATATAATATAAATGTAAATGCCATAGCACCCGGTTATATGGAAACAAATAATACCGAGCCCTTAAGGAAAAATGAAGGAAGGTATAAATCCATAAGCGAGAGGATACCTGCCGGAAGATGGGGCAAACCTGAAGATTTAAAAGGTGCAGTGGTATTCCTGGCATCAAAGGCTTCAGATTATGTGACCGGGCATATTCTTTGTGTGGATGGCGGATGGCTGGCACGATAAATTGGGGCACACTGAGGAAAAATAGTAAGAATATTTATCAAGAAGGTGGAAAAATTGAGAGCTGCAAGGCTTATCGAGTTCAATAAAATAGCTGTAATGGAAGAATCTGATCCTTCAAAGCCAAAAGAATGGGAAGTCCTTGTTAGAATCAAAACCGCGGGGATTTGCGGCACCGATATCCACGGCTATGAAGGAAGCCATGGAGCTATAAAACCGCCGAGAATAATGGGGCATGAACTGGCAGGAGAGGTGGAAGATATCGGGCAAGATGTAACCAGTGTGAAAAAGGGTGACAGAGTCGTAATAGACCCGGTGCTTTCCTGTGGCAAGTGCTTTACTTGCCGCCAAGGCAGAAATAATATTTGTTCCACGGTAAAATGTATAGGAGTAGCGGTGGATGGCGGTTTTTGTGACTTCATAAAGATGCCAGCGGAAAATGTCTTTAAATTTCCGGTCAGCATTCCCTGGGAAGAAGCGGCGCTGATGGAACCTTTCTCCATTGCAGCACAAATTTGTGAAAGGAGTGGTATCAAACCCGGCGAAAAAGCCGTGGTGGTCGGTTCCGGTCCCATTGGTTTATGTGTGCTTCAGGCATTTAAAAGAATTGAAGCACAGGTTCTCATGGTGGATGTTGTGGATAGTCGCTTGAAGCTTGCAAATGAGTTGGGAGCTGACGAAACGATAAACAGCAAAAAGGAGTCTTTTGATAAAAAAGTATACGATTTCACCGAAGGGGAAGGTGCCCAGCTCGTTGTAGAGGCGGTGGGCCATCCCGCCCTGCTGGAGCAGGCTTTAAAAGTAACGGCTCCAGGCGCCAGGATAGTTGTTATAGGGTTCAATGAAAACCCGGCAAAAATACCGGAAGTTGAAATCACCAAAAAAGAGCTGGAGATCAGAGGTTCACGTCTTAACCGTCATAAATTCCCCGAAGTTATTAAATGGTTTGAAAAAAGGGAAGTAAACCCGCAAGCTCTCATCTCGGCCGTGTATCCCCTCGAAGACATCGATAAAGCTTTTAAAGACATAAAAAAAGATCCTGAAAACATATGTAAAGTGGTAATAAAGTATTGACGTGGATGGATAAAAGTACCAAAGTAACTCCGCAACAAATAATGAGAACTATAATCGGAGCCGGCCCTTTGCAGTGGCCGGCTCTTGTGGTAGATTAAGGATAAATTATAAACTCATAGATAACTCATAAATAAATCATGATTATAGAATGCAATGGAGGAAAATTATGGTATTTCAAAAGGAACTGGCGAGAAAAAAGGAATTTGATGTGGTAGGCTTCGGTGAAGTAATGCTGCGGCTTTCACCGCCTAACAAGGAGAGGATATCCCAGGGAGAAGTTTTTGAAAAAAGGGCAGGAGGGTCAGAGCTCAATGTGGTTTCGGGGATTTCTTCATTAGGTCTTAGAACAGGGATTGTGACGAAGCTACCCGACAATGAGATAGGAAAATTTATCAAAAACAAGATAAGGTTTTACGGTGTCAGCGACGACTATGTAATATACGACCGCTCTCCTCATAAAAGATTGGGTATCTATTACTTTGAAAGTGGAGCCCATCCCAGAAAGCCGACAGTGGTATACGACAGGTTTGGTTCCTCCTTTACTACTTTAACCATAGATGAAATCGACCCTTCTGTTTACAGCAGCACCAGGATATTTCATGTGAGTGGAATATCACTGGCATTGAGCGATAATGTAAGACAAGCTGTCATTCAAATGATAAAAAAATTTAAACAAAATGGTGTAATAGTTTCCCTTGATGTAAATTACAGGGCGTCTTTATGGGATGAAACCACGGCAAGAGATGTAATAACCTCTATTTTCCACGATGTAGATATACTTTTCGTATCCGAGGAGACATCCCGGCGCATGCTTCAAAGAACGGGGACTTTAGAAGAAATTATGAGAGGTTTTGCAAAAGATTTCGGTATAAAAGTAATTGCTGCCACCGAAAGAAAGGTGATAAGCCCCACAAGACATACATGGGACTCCAGAGTCTATAGTGCCCAAGAGGATAGATTCTATCAGGAAAGCCCTTATGAAGAAATAGAAGTGGTGGACAGGATAGGGAGCGGCGACGCATACGTAGCAGGAGTCCTTTTCGGGATAATAAAATACAACTGTCCGCAAAAAGCCCTCGAGTTCGGCAACGCCATGGCGGCCGTAAAGAACACAGTGCCGGGAGACCTGCCCGCCTGCGACTTTGATGAAATCGAGCAGGTCGTCAAAAGTCATAAAAAAGACGGCAGCGAAAGTGAGATGAATAGATAAAAAAACTCACCACGCAGGTGCACCATGGGATGCGGTATCAAACAGAAATCCAGTCTATGAACCTTGAAAACCTGTCGTCAGTTGTGTCATAATATACCTGGATGTGCTGTCCATACATCGTGTGATTTTTTTGGAACTATCGAACAGACAGCACAGAAAAGGCAGCTTTTTCCCGAGAGGGTGGGTAACTTTTGTATCATCCAATGCAATGTCATCCCCGTCGGACAGCTGAGATTCCATGTGCTGCTGGAGTCTTCGTATCCGGCCAGTTGCAAATTTGAACCACAGGAAGGGTTTTGAGCATAACTGCCGTATATATTACAACAATAAGATGTTTTTTCCGGAGGAAAATATGAAAAGCATCACTCTTGTCACAAAAGGCAGAAACACATGTGAAGCCCTGGAAAATCAGTTGATTGAATTGATAGGGGACAGGGTAAATATAAAGAGTTATTATATAGATGGAAGAATAAGGAACAATATTGCGGATGATCTTATAGTTGTATCCAGCCAGATTATTTATCATGAAGCAAAGAAGTACATGAATCCAGCGAGCCCGGTTATAATTGCCCGGCGCTCATTAAATTACAATGAAATAGATAAGCTGCTGGATATTCCATCAGGAGCGGATGTTCTTCTGGTAAACGACCTCATTTCCACTTCGGAGGAGACTGTTTCTCTGCTAAAAGCGATGGGTATAGACCATATTAATTATCACCCATATTCTCCTGAAATAAAAGAATACCCGAAATTAGAATTGGCGGTTACGCCCGGTGAGCTGGAGCTTGTGCCGGATTGTGTAAAAAGAGTAATAGATATAAAGACAAGGAATATAGATGTCACAACTCTGGTTGAAATCCTGAAAGCCCTTGACCTTCTGGATGAGAAAGCCAATCTGCTGTCGGCAAAATATATAAAAGACATAATAAATATGATAAAAAAGATCAAAAGGATGGCTGATGCGAATAAACGGATCAGCAACCAGCTGCAGACAATAATTAACACTGTCCATGACGGCATAATTGCTCTGGATGAAAAAGGAAACCTCTCAGTCTTTAATCCCGTTGCCGAAGAAATTTTTGGCGCTACCGGCAGTGAAATTTTAGGGAAGAATATAAGGGATGATTTCCCAAAAAAATATATGTTGCTAATATTTAATAAACAAATCGGAGAGGAACAATTTATTAAAATCAGAGATAAGCATATAGTGGTAAATAGTTCTCTGATAAAAGAGGACGATAAAGTCATAGGGGCACTTTATACTTTGAAGGATGTAACGGAAATACAGAGGCTCGAAGAAGAGCTCCGGAGGAAACTGCGCAGTCAGGAAAATTACGCCCGGTATACTTTTGACGATATAGCCGGAACGAGTGAAGCAATAAAAAGCACCATTGGGCTTGCGAAAAAGATTGCCGTGTCCCATTCGCCCATTTTAATCCAGGGTGAAAGCGGCACCGGCAAGGAGCTTTTTGCCCAGGCCATTCACAATGCATCACCCAGAAAAAGAGGCCCTTTCGTGCCTGTAAATTTTGCCGCACTTCCCGAAAGCCTCCTGGAAAGCGAGCTTTTCGGGTATGAGGAGGGAGCGTTTACGGGGGCGAGAAAAGGAGGAATGCCCGGCCTTTTCGAACAGGCCCATGGAGGGACTATATTTCTGGATGAAATCGGTGATGCTCCCCTTTCCTTTCAGGTGAGACTCCTTAGGGTATTGCAGGAAAAGCAGGTTCGCCGAATCGGCAGCTCTAGAATGATACCGATAGATATAAGGGTTATTGCCGCTACAAACAAGGACATAAAACAGTTGATCGAAAAGGGGGATTTCAGACAGGACCTTTATTATCGATTAAATGTTCTACCGCTTCATATCCCGCCATTGAGAGAGAGAAAGCAGGACATTTTTCCTCTTGCAAAAACTTTTATACTGAATTTTTTAATAGGGAACCTCTGATAAATGCAGAAGATTATTTTAAAGAAGTAAAAGAAGCTCTTCTCGCCTATGATTGGCCGGGTAACATCAGGGAACTTCATAATATAGTGGAATACCTTATAAATATATCTTTCGATATCATTCCAAAAAATGATTTGTTGCCGGAAGAATTGATTCGTGTAATTAAAGAAAAAGGAGAAAAAAATGATAAAGAAAAAATTCTCGTAAAAATACTGATGGAAATAGCCCGGGCCAATGCTGCTAATATACCTATAGGCCGGCGCTCTCTTTCAAAAATTACAGGGCTAACGGAAGGAACAATTCGAAAAGTTATTGAAGAAATGAAGAAAAAGGGCCTTATAAGGGCAAACAAAGGGATAAAAGGGCTGGAATTATTGCATGAAGGATATGAAATCATAAAAGCTTTTAACTTCTAATGCTTATGCTAAAAAAGGAGCTTAAAAGAGATGAAATGGGAAAAATAAAGTTTCCCATTTTTATTTTTATCGCGAAAAATAAACCTTAAATGCCTGTTTTCTAGCCAGATACAAAAGTTATTTTAATAAAAACATTATGGCATGACTCTTGCTTATATTTTTAACATCATACAAATAAAAAATGGAGGGATAAAATTTGGGACAAAAAACTAAAAAACAGCCTTCTCTTGGGATCTCGCTATTGCCTATTGTTTTTGCTGTAGTCCTGCTAGTTTATGGAGTGGGGATCTTAAAAGCAAATGCTGCCATCATGCTTCTTCTGATATCAATGTTTGTGACTTTTATCAGCATCTTTTATCTGGGGTACTCCTGGGACGAACTTCTTGAAAAAGGGATAAGACCCACCATTGATAGGGCCATGGGTGCCATACTCATTCTTATGATGGTAGGGCCCATGGTAGGTGCATGGCTTATATCGGGAACAATTCCATATTTTATTTATCTCGGGCTTCATATATTGACGCCAAAAACCTTTTTAGTTTCAGCTGCCATACTGTGTTCCATATCTTCTATTATGACAGGGACTTCCTGGGGGACAGCCGCAACTTTGGGTGTGGCTTTGATGGGTGTAGCGTATGGTCTTGGCATACCTTTAAGTATAGCCGCCGGCGCCGTTGTTGTAGGGGCTTACCTTGGAGATAAATTGAGCCCCATATCCGATACGACAATTCTTGCGGCAGCCACAGCGGAAGTAGATATTTTTGACCACGTGAGGTCTATGTTATGGACTACTTTACCGGCCTTTATCATATCTTTGATAGTCTATCAGATATTCAGCTTTAAAATTTCCGGGAGCATAGATTACAGCAGGATCAATCAATTGCTGGACGGCATAGCTGCAACATTTAAATTGAATCCATTGCTCTTGCTGCCTCCTGTTGCGGTATTTTATCTATCATATAAAAAGGTTCCAAGCATACCCGCCCTATGGGTGGGCACAGTTCTTGCCATGATTCTTGCACTGATTTTGCAGGGTGCAGGTTTTAAAGATGTTATCACTGCTATGTATAGCGGTGGAAATTTTAATACACCTATTCCGGAACTAAACAAACTCTTAAATCGTGGCGGTATTACCAGTATGGTTTCCTCCATAGCAACGGTATTTATGGCTTATATCTTTGCCGGAGAAATGGAATATACCGGGATGCTGGGAAAGATTCTGGATACCATAAAGGAATCTTTTATAAAAGGCAAGGTCGGGAATCTTATTTTGTCAACGTCATTGACAGGTATCCTGACCGGCCTGGTAACAGGAAATTCATATTTGAGCATTATTGTGCCCGGAAGAATATATCATCCGATGTTTAAAGATTTCGGAATCAAGCGCAATGTGCTTTCCAGAACTACCGAAGATTCGGGGACCGTCGTAGTCCCATTGATATCATGGAGTGCGGCAGGGGTTTACATGACGGCAACTCTGGGAGTTCCAACCTTATCCTATGCTCCCTGGGCTATTATGTGCTATCTTGGCTTTATTCTCGCCTGGATTTACGGATATACCGGAAAGGCTATATGGAAAGAACAAACAAAAAATTAAAGCTATATTTCTGGAGGTGCAATGATTGTTCAAAATTTTAAAAGGCGGGAGGTTATTTTCCCCTGATGACATAGGGAAAAAGGATGTCCTCTTCGCGGGAAATTTTATAGCAAATATTGCGGAAAGCATTAATCCTGCGCAAGACTATGGTGAAGTGGAAGTAATAGATTTAAGAGGAAAATATGTAGTTCCAGGGTTTATAGACCAGCACGTTCATATTATAGGTGGAGGCGGAGAGGCGGGATTTGCCTCCCGCACTCCTGAAGTGATGTTGAGCCATGTCACCCGGGCCGGGATTACCACCGTGGTGGGCTGCCTTGGCACCGACGGGACCACCAGGCATATGGCGTCACTGCTGGCTAAAGCCCGAGGGTTGGAAGCGGAGGGGATATCAACTTATATATATACAGGCGCCTATGAGGTTCCTACCCGTACCATTACCGAGAATGTAAGGAATGACATTATCCTCATTGACAAAATAATAGGTACAGGTGAAATAGCCATATCCGATCACCGCTCAGCACAACCCGGAAAGGAAGAAATTAAAAAGCTGGCTGCTGAGGCCCGGGTAGGGGGGATACTCAGCGGCAAGGCCGGGGTGCTGCACCTTCATGTAGGAGATGGCCAGCGCAAGCTGGGGATGATATTTGAAATTCTGGAAGAGACAGAGATTCCAATAACCCAGTTTACTCCCACCCATATTAACCGAAATCCGTATCTCTTGGAAGATGGTATCAAATTTGCCAGGATGGGCGGCATGATAGATATGACATCCGGTGTAAGTCCTGATGCCGGTGCAAGAAAATCGATCAAACCGTCTCAAGCTATAAAATACTGCATTGAAAAGGGCGCATCTATAGAAAATATAACCATGAGCTCTGACGGAAACGGCAGCATGCCCCTTTTTGACGAAAAGGGAAATATCCAGGGGTTACTGGTGGCAGAGCTTGATTCTCTGTACCAGGAATTCAAAGCCCTGGTTAAAGATGAAGGGTTAAAACTTTCTGATGCATTAAAGGTCATTACCCAGAACCCCGCAAAGTCACTAAAGCTTTATCCGAAAAAAGGTGCTATACAGATCGGCAGCGACGCGGATATCGTGGTTATGGATAAGGATTTGAACATAGAATATGTATTTGCGAAAGGTAAAATCATGGTTAAAGAGGGAAATGTTGTAGTTAAAGGTACATTTGAATAGCCGGGAATATTGAGAAGAAGGCCTTCAGGCCTTCTTTTTAAGTGCGCCCGGCATGGGCGATAGCTCGGCAGTGAAAGTCTGCTATGGGGCTGGCAGCGGCGACCATTAGCCAAACAGCAAGGGTGTCTACCGTGAGATAGAATCTGAAGGAAGCTGTAGGCAAAGCCACGGCCTGAGGAACACGAACCGCATATAAGGCTATACAGTTCGGATGAGTTTGCTTGACAAAACGAAATCCGGTGCTGCCAAGGAACTGCGTAGTAAATGCGGCAGGTATACGGGGCGAAGGCTATCGCTCTTACCCGGGGAGGTCTGGCGGAAACGTTAGGGAAACTAACAACCCGGGCTGAGAGGCTCGGCTGAACTGTCAGAAGTCAGCAGAGGCCATAGTAGCCGGCACAGACGTCATGCCGACGAAGGGCCGAACACGAAGCGAGGGATAAACTTGGCAAGTTCGAGAAACATACAAAGACAGCAGAAAACCCCGAAAGGGGCCTACCCTGGGAAAGAAGCGGTGAAGCCGCAAGGGCCCCAGGGAGGGCCGAGTATGTATCCGGCACAACCCGAGAAGATATCCCCGAAGGACCATGATATCCACCTGATGGAGAAAGCAGTATCAAGAGAAAACATGACAAAAGCACTGCGACGGGTAGAAGAAAACAAAGGAGCGCCAGGCGTAGACGGCATGCCGGTAGAATCCCTCCGGTCACACCTACGAGAAAACTGGCCTCAGATAAAGGAACAACTTCTCACAGGGACCTATCAACCTCAACCAGTGCGCAGCGTCGAAATCCCGAAACCCAGCGGAGGAGTGAGACTGTTAGGAATCCCCACCGTCACAGACCGCCTAATCCAGCAGGCTCTGCTGCAAGTACTAACACCCATATTTGACCCGGAATTCTCAGAAGCAAGCTACGGATTCAGGCCCAACCGAAGAGCCCACGACGCAGTAAGGAAAGCACGTCAATATGTTCAAGAGGGATACCAGTGGGTAGTGGACATGGACCTTGAGAAATTCTTCGACAGAGTAAATCATGACATACTAATGGCCAGAGTAACTCGCAAGATAAAAGACAAGCGTGTATTAAAGCTCATACGCAGCTATCTACAGGCAGGAGTAATGATAAACGGAGTAGTCATGATTACCGACGAAGGAACACCTCAAGGCGGGCCCCTAAGTCCACTTCTTGCCAATATAATCCTTGACGACCTTGACAAAGAACTAGAGAAAAGAGGCCACAGATTCGTAAGATATGCAGACGACTGTAACATCTACGTCAAAAGCAAAAGAGCGGGTCAACGGGTAATGGAAAGCATAACAGCTTTCCTGAAGAATAAACTAAAACTCAAAGTAAACGAGCAAAAGAGCGCAGTGGACAGACCCTGGAAGAGGAAATTCCTCGGCTTCAGCATGTACATCACTAAAGATGGAACAACCAAGATAAGAATAGCACCACAGAGCATAGACAAAGTCAAGAACAAAATCCGTGAGATAACCTCAAGAAGCAACGGACATGGAATAACACAGAGAATAGACAGACTAAACACATACCTCGGCGGATGGCTGGGATACTTCGCACTATCGGAAACACCCAGCAAACTTGAGGAACTCGACGGATGGATAAGAAGAAGACTCCGCATGTGCTTGTGGAAACAATGGAAGAAAGTTAAAACAAGATATCGAGAACTAAGGAATTTGAAACTTCCGGAATGGGTAGTCCATGAGCTTGCCAATGCTCGAAAGGGATACTGGCGTATGTCAGGGGTATTAAATAGAGCCCTCAACAACGCCTATTGGCAAGGTCAAGGGCTCATGAGTTTAGTGAAGAGATATCAAGAAATTCGCAAAGCTTGGTGAACCGCCGTATACCGGACGGTACGTACGGTGGTGTGTGAGAGGACGGGGGCTAATCGCCCCCTCCTACTCGATTATTAACCGACAAATTATGATCTAAAGTTGTCAGGTTAAAACTTACCATGAAAGTAAGACAACCATAAGAGTAAGATTGATATCAAAGATTCTACATGCTATAATTAACATGGATATGAAAATAAGAAATTCATATATCAGGAGGGTTATCTGTAATGATAACAAAGTTGAGAGAGCGCTCCCAAATAACTTTACCGGCAGAAATAATAAAAAAGATGAGGCTGGCTCCGGGAGACACCCTAGAAATAACTATAGAAGATGACAAGATAGTGATAAAACCAGTATTAATTGTCGACAGGTCTCAAGCGTGGTTTTGGTGATTTTACTTTAGACAACCCATAAAATGTCTTATAGGCGTCGGTAAAAGTATGTTTGCAGAAGCTATGTAATAGATATAATTAATATGGGTGCTGCATTTACCAAGCCGGGGTGTAGCCCCTGTGCGGGAGCACATTTTTGCAAGAAGGCCGTAAGGCCCTCTTTTTTTGTTAAAAGATATATTTCCCTTATCTCCGATTACTCCCATAATTATGCAAAAATTTACAGGTAGATTTGATTTTAAAAAAGAGGAAGTCTTATAAAAGTCATAGAATAATTATTTAAGCATAGGAAGAAACTGCGGAGCAGTTTCAACACACCGCTGCAACGAGGCGGGGATTAGAACCCGCCGCCTATCCTGTTAATAGGAATCCGACCGCTTAAAGAAGCGGGGGACATCTTTTCGCCTCGTTATAATTTACATAATTTCAATACGACAAGGGGGAATATGAGTGAGTGAAAAAAACAAAATCTTGTTTATAGCTCCATATAAAAAGATGGCAGATATGGTTGTTGAAGTGGCTAAACAATTTAATATTGATGTTAAAGTGGAAACTGCATTGATGGAAGAAGCGGTGAAGCTTGCTAAAAAAGCAGAAAAGTATGGGGTGGAGATAATCATAAGCCGAGGCGCCACATCGGCTGCAATAAAAAAAGAATGTAGCTTGCCTATAGTAGAAATCTATGAAAATAACCTTGAAATACTGCGAGCCATACAGGAAGCATTAAAATATGGAAAAAATCTGGCCCTCATCTGGTATAACGAGATTCCCTATAAAGAAGATTTCTTATATACCTTATTGCAAGTTGATGTGCGTTTTTACAAGTACGAAACCAGGGATGAGATAGAAAATTTGGTGAATATGGCCATCAAAGAAAAAGCCGATGTAATTATTGGCGGCGCATATACCGTCCATTTCGCTGAAAAACTTGGCAAAAAGGGCGTCATAATCGGTTGTGACAGAGAATCCATCCTCTGGACTTTAAGACAGGCTCAATCCATTGTAAACATAAAGAAGGAAGAGGAGATCAAAAGGAAGAGAATTGAAACCATAATACAAAATGTGCACGATGGTATTATCGCAGTGGACCAAAAAGGTGTCATTACCACTTTTAATCCCATGGCAGAAGCCATAATGAAATTGAAAGCCAGTGATGTTATCGGAAAACATGCAAAGGATGTTATTCCCAATACAAAACTTTATGAAGTCTTTGAAGGAGAAGACCAGTTTGATCAGTTGCAGGATGTGGGTTCAGCCATTATATCAACTAATAGAGTTAAAATGAAAATAAAAGACGAAATAGTCGGTGCGGTGGCGACTTTTCAAGATGTAACGAAGATACAACAGCTGGAACAAAAGATAAGGCAGAAACTTTATAGCAAGGGACATGTGGCGCACTATAAATTTGATGATATAGTTGGCAAATCTCCTGCATTGATGAGTGCAAAGAATATTGCAAAGAAATTTGCACAAACTGATGAGACCATTCTTATTTTAGGAGAATCGGGCACCGGTAAGGAGATGTTTGCCCAGAGCATTCATAACGAAAGTTTACGTAGAAACTGTCCTTTTGTGGCGGTCAATTGTGCGGAACTTTCAGAAAGCCTGTTTGAAAGCGAACTTTTTGGCTATGAGGAAGGTGCCTTTACAGGGGCAAAAAGAGGAGGGAAGGAAGGCCTTTTTTTGTTGGCACACGAAGGGACTATTTTTCTTGATGAAATAAGCGAACTTCCGCTTCCGTTGCAAACTGCTATTTTAAGGGTGATACAGGAAAAGACTATCAGACCTGTAGGGTCTGATAAAATGATCCCTGTCGATGTGAGAATCATTGCGGCATCCAACAAAAATCTTAAAAAAATGGTAGAAGAAGGAAGATTCAGGCAGGACTTATTTTACCGCCTAAATGTACTTACCATCCGGATTCCTTCACTTAAAGAAAGAAAAAGCGATATACCGGAATTGATAAAATCCATATCCATGGAATATAATCATAATTTACATTTTACAGATGAAACACTGGACATGTTGATTAACTACGATTGGCCCGGAAATGTGAGAGAACTACTCAATATAATGAAACGTCTTATGGTTCTTTACGGTAACAGTACTATAAAAAGAGAAAATTTACTTGATGCGATGCCGGAGGTTTTCGGTTTTTACAATGATAATCAAGCCAATTCTTCTTTGGCATTGGAAGGTACATTGGCTGAAATTATAAGAAACAGTATAGAAAAGGCTTTGAAAATTACAAAAGGCAACCAATCCCAGGCAGCTAAAATGCTAGGTGTCAGTCGCACTTTTCTATGGAGAAAATTAAGACAAATGTAACAGATGTAACAAATATAAACAGCAAGAGTGTTAATACATGAAACATCCCTTGCAAAAAAGCTTACAATGTAAGGTTTTGAACAATGGCATCAAAATTGCTTAAGTTTATTACAAGAAAAATTAATTCAACATACGAGGTGATTTACTTTGGAAAAAATGACTACAAAACTCCGCAAGCTTCTTGCAAGGGACGAGATTCTGGTAGCTCCGGGCGCCCACGACGTGTTGACTGCAAAAATAATTGAAAAGGAGGGATTTGAAGCTGTTTACATGACAGGATATGGCACATCGGCCAGCCTTCTCGGAAAACCTGATGTGGGCCTTCTGACTATGACAGAAATGGCGCAGAGGGCGGCAAATATTGCCGAAGCTGTTAACATACCTGTTATAGCTGATGGAGATACCGGTTACGGAAATGCAGTAAATGTAATGAGAACCGTTAGGGAGTACGAAAAAGCCGGTGTTGCCTGTATTCAGTTGGAAGATCAACTGGCGCCAAAAAAATGTGGGCACATGCTGGGCAGGGAGATTATTTCAAAAGAAGAAATGGTAGGGAAAATAAAAGCTGCCTGTGATGCAAGGCATGATCCCGACTTTATGATCATGGCAAGGACCGATGCACGCACCAATTACGGGATAGAAGAGGCCATCGAACGTGGAAAAGCTTACGAAGAAGCCGGAGCCGACATTTTGTTCATTGAGTCTGTTGAGTCTGTTGAAGAAATGAAAAAGGTAACCAGCAGCTTTAATATTCCTGTCCTTGCAAACATGCTGGAACATGGCAGGACTCCTCTCCTTTCAGCTAAAGAATTGGAGAAAATAGGATACGATTTAGTGATTTTCTGTGTTTCTTCAACATATGTAACAGCTAAAGCCGTGACAGAACTGATGAGGGCATTAAAGGCAGAAGGCACAACAAAAAATTTCATAGACAGGATGATTCCTTTCGAAGAGTTCAACAAACTTATTGGTTTACCTGAAGTAAGGAAGATTGAGCAAAAATATGCTACAGGCAGAAATTGCGTAGCCCCTGAAGGGAAATAAAAATTTATTTGGGAGGGCAAAGTTTCATGAAAAAACTTTTAACATCAATTATTATAATTTTTGTAATATCGATGCTAATACTGACGGGATGCGGTGGAACGGGTCAGAGTTCGGCCCCGCAAAGTGGAAATAATCAGAGTCAAGAAAGTAATCAAGGTTCCGGTTCTGCCGTCGTCTTGAAACTAAGTCACACTGGAAACCCGCAGCATTTTTATCAGAAGGGTGCGGAAAAATTCGCTGAACTGGTTAATCAGAAAACCAATGGTCAGGTAAAAATAGAAATCTATCCATCTGATTCACTGGCACCGCAGAGGGAAAGCGTCGAAGGCGCTCAACTTGGAACGATTGATATGGTACTTACATCAACAATGGAACTTTCCAATTTTGAGCAGAGTATAGGGGTATTTGACTTGCCTTTCCTATTCTCGTCAAGAGAAAAAGCATATGCGGTTTTTGATGGTCCCATTGGCCAAAAAGTCAGTAAAACTTTTGAAAACAAAGGTTTAGTGATACTGGCGTACTGGGAAAATGGTTTCAGGCATATTACGAATAATAAAAAGCCGATAAATACTCCCGAAGACTTGAAGGGTATGAAGATTAGAGTTCCCGAAAGTTCCGTCTTCATTGACACATTCAAGGCTCTGGGAGCGTCGCCCACTCCCATATCTTTTGGCGAATTATATTCGGCGCTGCAACTCGGTACTGTCGATGGCCAGGAAAACCCACTAGCACACCTGATAAATCAAAAATTTTATGAAGTGCAAAAGTATTGTACTCTTACGGGGCATTTCTATACCGCTGAACCACTGGTAATAAGTAAAATGGTTTGGGATAAATTAACTCCGGATCAGCAAAAAGCCATTAAAGATGCTGCTATTGAAGCGGGAAAATTTGAGAGGGAACTATCCAAAGAAGCTGATGATAAGTATCTGCAGGAAGCAAAAGATAAAGGAGTACAATTTGTAGAAAAACCGGATCTTGCAACTTTCCAAAAAGCAGTGCAGCCGGTATATGACAAATATCAATCTAAATTTGGAGACCTTTTAAAAGAAGTGAAAGCAGCTGCCAAGTAATTAGATATTTAGCGGCAAAGAATCTATTTAAAAAAGAGGGGGGGATGCTCCCCCTCTTTAAAACAAAAGCCGATTGAGGTGATTATTGTTATGGTAATTTACGAAAAGATGCTGAATACAGTTAACAGGATTCTTGTTTTTATAATAACAGTTTTATTCGGGGCTATGAGTCTGGCAAGCCTTTTACAGGTGATATTTAGATATGTTTTAAAACAACCACTTCCATGGTCTGAGGAATTGGCAAGGTTCTTGTTTGTTTGGGTTGTTTTTTTGGGTTCTGCAGTAGCCATAAAGGAAAAAGCTCATGTGGGGCTGGAATATTTTGTTGATCAGTTAAAAATATCCCAGAGAAAAATCATATATGCTTTAGCCTATATTTTGTGTATGTTCATGTCGATTATCATTTGTATAAATGGGTTCAATGTTGTTAAAAGTACTTTAACCCAGCTATCCCCCGCTATGCAGGTACCCATGGGATATGTATACTTTGCTATTCCGTTAGGATTTTTATTATCATTCTTTAATTTTATATACTTGTTTATGGAACTTTTTAAACCGGTTGCAGAATGAGAGGGGTGGTATAACATGGCTTTACTTTTATTCGGGACATTTTTTCTGTTTTTAATAATTGGTATACCGATTTCGTTTGCATTAATCCTTGCCAGTATTGTTTCTGTGATTTTTGGGACTCACGTACCATTGATGATAGGACCGCAAATGATGTTTAAAGGTGTGAATTCATTTCCCATAATGGCCATACCATTCTTTCTCCTTGCAGGCAATATCATGTCAAAGGGCGGTATATCAAAGAGACTAATAAGATTCGCATATTCAATAGTCGGGGCTATCACAGGTGGACTGGGCATGGTTTCGGTTCTTGCTTCAATGTTTTTTGCCGCAATTTCAGGTTCTTCTCCAGCAACTGCAGCAGCCATAGGAAGTATAATGATTCCATCTATGGAGGAAAAAGGTTATGACAGAAAATATTCGGCAGCAGTTATAGCGGCAGCTGGGACTATCGGCGTTGTCATACCTCCGAGCATACCGATGGTTGTATATGGTGTGAATGCCGGTGTATCTATAGGCGGATTATTCCTGGGAGGAATTATTCCTGGTATATTGATGGGGCTGTCATTAGTTGCATTGAATTACTATTATTCAAAAAAGTATGGTTACCTTGGTGAAGGGAAATTTCAATTAAAAGAGTTTATAGCTTCATTTATAGATAGCATTCTGGCTCTTCTAATGCCTGTGATCATTCTTGGCGGTATATATAGCGGAGCTTTTACTCCCACCGAATCAGCCGTAATTGCATCAGCTTATGGTCTAATTGTAGGTATGTTTATTTATAAGGAATTAAAATGGGAAGACATACCTGAAATATTAGCAGAATCAGCTAAAGGGACATCCAAAATACTGATCCTCATTTCAGCAGCCATGTTTTTCGGATGGTTCCTGGCAAGTCAACAGATTCCTCAGAAAATAGCTGAAACAGTTTTATCATATACGACAAATCAATATTTAATATTATTATTCTTCAATATTATTTTGTTAATAGCAGGAACTTTTTTGGACTCTACAGCCTCTATCGTTTTACTGACACCGATTTTTCTACCAATCATGCAGCAGTTGAATATAAACCCTCTATTGATGGGTATTGTTATGACTGTAAATCTGGCGATAGGACAGGTTACACCGCCCGTGGGGCTAAATCTTTTCGTTACATGTGGAATTGCTAAAATAAAATTTGATGATATAATAAAGCCTATAATACCGTTTATAATCGTTTTGATTATAGTTGTTCTTATAGTGACATATGTTCCATCATTGGCCCTTTATTTACCCACGGCATTTAATTTTAAATAAAATATGTCTGGTAATTTTTGCTGTCATATCGACAGCCTTTTTTTATTTCATGTTTTAAAGGAAAAATCAAAGTTTATATAGAATTTTTATAAAAAGATAAATCTTAGAGGTGTCATTATGGGGAAAATTGGAATAATTTCACCTTACAGGAAACTCTACTATGAAACATTAAGCGTCAAAGAAGAGTTAAAAGAACTGAAGGAGGACATAGATGTCAGGATAGGTCTTCTAAGCAATGCGGTCGATGTGGCGAAAGATCTGATTAAAAATGGTGCGGAAGTTTTGATAAGCAGGGGCGGAACGTTGAATTACATCCGCCGGGAGTTTCCCGATATTCCGCTGGTGGAGATCGAAATAAGCAGCTATGACATTGCCGAAGCAATTATGGAGGCCAAAAAGATTGGCTCTCATATTGCTCTTATTATATTCAACAACATGCTTTATGAGGGGAGGAATCTTGCCAGGCTTTTCGATGTGGATATGAAAATCTTCTGCATTGAAAGGGAAGAACAGGCCATAGATGCCATTAGGAAAGCGGTGGATGAGGGTTATGAGGTTATGGTGGGTGGCGGTATTGCCAACAAGGTATCCACTCAGATGGGTATCCATAGCGTGCTGATTTCATCAGGAAAGGATTCCATCTTCCGCTCCATAAGGCAGGCGCAAAGCATATTAAGATATAGAAATGATGTGTTAAAACAATCAGAGCTGATAGAGACTGTCATGGAAAATACTCCTTTAGGCATCCTTACCACTGACAGGAATGGGAGAATCAAGATGGTGAACTCCCCGGCTCTGGATATCATCAAGATGCCCAGGGAGCATGTGATAGGGGAAAATATTGAAAATATTATGCCGGAACTAAAAGATGGGAATAACAGTTTTCTTAAGGAATTTAATGAAAATAAGATAATGGTGAATATAAAGTGCGTGGATATTGTTTCTTCCAATATTGGCTGTATTGTCACACTGGAAGAAATCAGCGAGATAAGTAAAAAGGAAAAATATATAAGAAGTGCCTTTGTCAAAAAAGGCCATGTGGCGCGTTTTTGCTTTGAACATATCATCGGCGAAAGTCCCACAATAAAAGAATGTATACAAATCGCCAAAAGGTATGCGGGTTTTGATTCCACGGTGCTCATCTTTGGTGAAACCGGTACCGGCAAGGAGATGTTCGCGCAAAGCATCCACAATGTAAGTAAGAGGTCAAAGGGACCTTTTGTAGCAGTAAACTGCGCATCCCTTTCAGAAACCCTCATGGAAAGCGAACTTTTCGGATACGTGGAGGGTGCTTTTACCGGAGCCTCGAAAGGTGGGAAAACTGGACTTTTCGAAATGGCTCACAGGGGTACCATTTTTCTAGACGAAATATCGGAAATGCCCCTTTCCATCCAGGCAAAGCTTTTAAGAGCCATCCAGGAAAAGGCTATCATGCGGTTGGGTGATGACAGGATCATACCTGTGGATGTCCGGATCATTGCCGCCAGCAACAAAGACCTTTTTGAGATGGTGAAAAGAGGGGATTTTCGGGCAGATTTGTATTACAGGTTAAGTGTCCTCACTTTAAAAATACCTCCTCTAAGGGAGAGAAAAGAGGATGTTATCCTCCTTTTCGAACATTTTCTGGATTTATATTCCCTGAAATATCATATGAAAAAACCCGTTATCGATAGAAAGGGATATGATGTACTTCAAAACTACCTTTGGCCCGGCAATGTCCGGGAAGTAGAAAATTTTACCGAAAGACTCCTTGCAGCATACGGTTCGAGCTATATAACAGGAGAACAAATCATGTATATTCTCGACATAAAAAAAGAGGATTTATTTAATGCTCATGAAAATTTAAAGGTCATGGCAACTTCAAGCTCGATGGAATTGGATGAAAGGGAAATATACCGGATTTTGAAGGAAAACAATTTTAACAAGACCAGGACGGCGAAGCAACTGGGGATAGGGAGGACTACACTCTGGCGGATGTTAAAGAAACAGGAAAATAGTGAACTGTTTCAGTGAAACAAAAAAGGTTTAAATGAAACACAATCTGTTTCAATGGAACACATATTGAAACACCCTGTCAAATGGCAGGGTTCCTTTTTTTATCCCGGTCTGATAGGCAAATCTGACATTTTAATAGACAGTGGCATCATATTTGCAATAATAAAAAAACGCAAAAAAGAAATAAAAATTACAGGGAGGGATTTTGTTGTACAAAAAGTATCTGGTAGTTTTAATGGTCATTTTCGTTTTGATGATGAGTATGGTGGGATGCGGCTCTTCCGGCAATTCAAGCTCGTCCCAGAGCAGCCAAAGCTCAAACGCAGGGCAAACTCAAAACCAGTCTCAGCCTGCGGAAAGTAACGCCAAGTTTGTATTAAAGCTGGGGCATGTGGCCAACACTGACCAACCCTACCACGAGGCCGCGGTCAAGTTTGCGGACATGGTAAAAGAGAGGACTAACGGGGCAGTGGAGATTCAAATATACCCCAACAGCCAGCTGGGTGGTCAGAGGGATTTACTAGAGGGGCTGCAGCTCGGAACAGTGGACATAGTTCTTACTTCATCGGCGGTGCTGGCTAATTTCATACCGAAGTGCCAGGTAATAGATCTGCCTTTTATATTCCGGGATAAAGAACATGTATATAAGGTTTTAGACGGCCCCCTGGCAGACAAGATTTACGAGGGAGCAGAAAACCAGGGCATGAAGGTTATATCCACATGGGAAAACGGGTTCAGGCATATAACCAACAATATAAGACCTATTACAAAGCCCGATGACATGAAGGGTATCAAGATAAGGGTTATGGAAAGCCAGATGTACATCGAGATGTTCAAAGCATTAGGCGCCAATCCGACTCCCATGGCCATGGGCGAGGTGTTTACCGCACTGCAGCAAAAGACTGTGGATGCCCAGGAAAATCCCATTGGACAGATTTTTGCTTCAAGGTTCTACGAGGTTCAAAAATATCTGACGCTGGATGGACATACTTATTCTCCTGAAACTGTGGTATTCAGCCTTCAGACATGGAATAAATTGCCAAAAGAATATCAGGATGTCATCATTAAGGCCGCTCAGGAGGCAAGGGACTTTAACAGGCAAAGAACAGCGGAACAAAACCAGAAATTCCTGGATCAAATGAAATCCAAAGGTTTGCAGGTCACCGAACTTACACCAGAGCATAAAGCTGCCTTCCAGGAAAAGATGAAACCGGTCTGGGCAAAATTTGAAAATGTCATCGGCAAGGACCTCATCGATGCAGTTGTAAATACAAAATAAAATAATGTGAGGCAAGCTCCGGCTTGCCTCTTTTACAGGATGGAGGGATTGATTTGACCTTTAAAAAATTCATCGATGGTCTTGACAGCGTAGTTAAATGGACGGCTATTGCGATGTTTTCGATTATGACCGTGGCCATAGTCCTTCAAGTCATATTCAGGTATATACTGCACGCATCTCTAAGCTGGTCCGAGGAACTGGCGAGATACCTTTTCGTCTGGTCGGTACTCCTGGGTTCGGCCATGTGTGTGAAGAGACGCTCTCATGTGGGAGTTGAAGTCTTTACAATGTACCTCCCCAAAAACCTTCAAAGATACAGTATATTTTTAGCCGACATTCTTGGTTTGATATTTTATGGCATTTTAATAATATATGGTTTTAATGTGGTGAAAATCACCATGAATCAATTTTCCGCTTCCCTTGGCATAAAGATGGGTTATCCCTATTTATCCATTCCTGTAGCAGGAATTGTTATGTTTTTAAATGGTCTCTACAATATGTTAGAAGATTTAAAGCAGTTTAAAGAAAATGATGGGGTGGTGAGAGCATGAGCTTTACCGTCGGCCTTTTGTTTATCTCTTTTGCGGTTTTTCTTATTTTAAATATACCTATAGCCGTAGCACTGGGCCTTGCCACAGGAGCGGCAGTCTTAACATCTCATATGCCTCTTACCCTGGTGGTGCAAAGAATATTTGCTTCTAACGATAATTTCCCGCTCATGGCAATACCATTTTTTATGCTGGCAGGCTCTGTAATGACTCAGGGAGGAGTATCTAAAAGGCTGGTGGCCTTTGCGGATGCCCTGGTAGGCTGGCTCACTGGCGGTCTGGGCATAGTGGCCACACTGGCCGGCATGTTTTTTGCTGCCATTTCAGGATCTTCCGCGGCCACTACCGCAGCCATCGGGCCTATCCTTTTTCCGGAAATGGAGAAAAGAGGATATAACAGAGAATTTGCGGCGGCCATAGTGGCGGCCGCAGGTGAAACGGGAATCATAATCCCGCCCAGTGTTACCATGGTGGTTTACGGCGTTATCGCCGGTGTTTCCATCGGAGACTTGTTCCTTGGCGGTTTTGGCCCCGGAATACTGATGGGCCTTTCCATGGCGGCATTGATTTATTTTGTGTCAAAAAGACATAACTATGGCGGCACGAAATGGGCCGGCCTTGCAAACGTGGGCAAGACCTTTGCTCAAAGCATCTGGGGATTGCTGATGCCTATTATTATCCTCGGGGGTATTTACGGAGGAATATTTACTCCCACCGAAGCCGCTGCTGTGGCCGTTGTATATGGCCTTTTCGTTGGTTTTTTCATTTACAAGGACCTTAAGCTCAGTGATTTGCCAAAGATAGTTGAGGATTCTGTAAAAAGCACCGCAGTGGTCATGTTCATTATGGATGCGGCGGGACTTTTCAGCTGGATCATCACGAGCCAGCAGGTGCCCGTGATGCTTGCCAATTATTTTGTATCGCTGACCAACAATCCCACTACTATCCTTATGTTAATAAACATACTTCTCTTAATAGTCGGCTGTTTCCTGAACGCTTCGGCTGCTGTCACCATACTGGCTCCCATACTGGTTCCGGTAGTGACGCAGATGGGTATAGACCCTGTATTTTTCGGTGTATTGATGACTGTAAACCTTGCTATAGGCACCCTTACCCCTCCAGTAGGCGTGGACCTTTTTGTGGCAACGACTATTGCAAAGATCCCGCTGGAGAGAATTTCAAGAGCTATTTTAAGTTTTCTGGTTGTGCTTATTCTGGATCTTATCATAATAACTTACGTTCCGGGCATCGTTATGTGGGTGCCCAATATGGTCAAATAGTTTGAGATAGGAGTGATACCCGAATGTCCACTGTTAAACTGAAATATATGTCATCTTATGTGGATGTGGATATACCTGATAAAAACCTGTATGCTGTTTTGAATCCTGAGGATTTGCCGGGAGTAATAGATCCTTTCCGGGAAGTAAGAGAGGCCCTGGATAAACCCATCGAAAGCATCCCCCTGAAGGAGATGGCAAAGAGCAAGAAAAACGTGGTGATTCTTGCCAGCGATATCACGAGGCCTTCGCCGTCGCATATCCTGGTTCCACCCATAGTAGAAGAATTAAAAGAAGCGGGCGTAGAATACAGTGACATCACTGTCGTCTTCGGGTTGGGCTACCACAGGCAACATACAGAAGAGGAAAAGAAGAAGCTGGTAGGAGAAGAGGTATACAGCAAGGTAAGGTGTATAGACCATGACATAAATGATTGCGTATACCTGGGCACCACGAAGCGAGGCACTCCTGTGGAAGTTTTCAGACCCGTGGCGGAATCCGACTTGCTTATTGCCACCGGCAACCTGGAATTTCACTATAAAGCCGGTTACAGCGGAGGAGATAAAGCCCTCCTGCCGGGAGTGTGCAGCAAGAAGACCATCGAGACCAACCATGTGATGATGATAAGGCCCGGCACTATGCCCGGCAGGGCCCAAGGGAACCCCATGAGGGAGGATATTGAAGAAGCCGGACGCATCGCAGGTGTGGATTTTATTGTGAATGCGGTTCTAAACAGCCACAAGGAGATAGTGAAAGTGGTGGCAGGGGACCCCGTAAAGGCACACCGTGAGGGGGCAAAGTATATCGATAAGATGTACAAGAGAAACATCGAAGAAAAGGTAGACGTGGTAGTTGCCTCCTGCGGCGGATTCCCGAAAGATATAAATCTGTATCAGGCCCAGAAGGGGTTGGAAAACGCCAGCTACGCGGTAAGGGATGGAGGCAGCATTATACTTCTTGCCGAGTGCCGGGAGGGGCTGGGAGAGGCCACTTTCGAGGACTGGATGATGAGAGCAAAAACTCCTCATGATTGTGTCGAATGGATACAGCAGGAATTTAAACTGGGTGCCCATAAGGCAGCAGTCATATGCATGGTCCTGGAAAGGGCAAAAGTTTATCTGGTTTCAGGCCTTGATGAGAATCTGGTGAGGGATATATTTTTTATCCCCGCAAAGTCGGTCCAACAAGCCCTGGATAAAGCCTTAAAGGAATACGGTGAAAAGGCAAAGGTGCTGGTACTGCCCTATGCCAATTCAACACTTCCCTATGTGGAATAAAATTTGAAGCAGGATTGAAAGGAAAGGAGATTTATATGCACGCTCTGGAGAAAATTTTAGCAAAACATGCGGCAAAAGATAAGGTAAAAGCCGGAGAGATAGTAACCTGCAAGGTGGATCTTGCTGAAGTAAATGACTTATATATGCAGGTAATCGAGTCTTTTAATGAAATGGGCGGCAAAAGGGTATGGGACCCTGAAAAGGTGGCATTCGTATTTGACCACTACGCACCTGCACCCACTATAAAATCCGCCGCCAATCACAAAGTCATGAGGGAATTTGTCTGGGAGTACGGTATAAAGCATCTTTTCGACATAAATGCAGGAGTATGCCACCAGGTTATGCCCGAGGCAGGATTAATCTTCCCGGGAATGCTGCTGGTGGCCACTGATTCCCATACTACCACCCATGGAGCCTTCGGAGCCTTCGGCACCGGAGTGGGAGCCACCGACCTTGCCTGCATACTCATGTCAGGGGAGCTCTGGTTCCGGGTGCCCGAAGTTATAAAGATAGAGATAAACGGCAAACTGAAACCCGGCGTCCTTCCAAAAGATGTCATACTGCACATACTGGGCAAGCTGGGCACTGAAGCTGCGGTATATAAGGCCATCGAATTTACCGGAGATACGGTAAAGAATATGGATATACCCGGCCGAATGGTGCTCTGCAACATGTCGGTGGAGATGGGGGCCAAGACATCATATATAAAACCCGATGAAACAACTTTGAACTATTTAAAATCCCGGGGTGTCGATGAAGATAACCTGGAAGTCCCGGAAACCGATCCTGATTATGAATACAGCGAAAACTACAATTTCGATGTGTCTGATCTTTCACCCCAGGTGGCCATTCCCCACAGCGTGGACAATGTAGTCCCGGTGGAAGCCGTAAAGGGTACCAGGGTGGACCAGGTATTTATAGGTTCTTGCACCGGGGGCAGGGTGGAGGACATAGAATGGGCCTATAAGATCCTGAAGGGCAAGAAGATAAATGATAGGACGAGACTTGTCATTATACCCGCATCACGAGATGTGTATCTTGAAGCCATGAGGCGGGGGTATGTGGAAGCGCTTATTAATGCAGGTGCTACATTTAGCGCACCGGGGTGTGGTCCCTGCCTGGGAGCCCATCAGGGAGTGATAGCCCCCGGAGAAGTTTGCGTGACCGCCACCAACAGGAATTTCCCCGGTCGAATGGGCAGCACCGGAGGGGATATTTATCTTGCATCACCGGCCACGGCGGCAGCCTGTGCTCTGGCAGGAAAAATTGTAAATCCTGTAGAATATATAGAGGAGGTCTAACCAATGCAGCTCAAAATTTCCGGCAAGGCTTACATTTTTGGAGACAATATAGATACAGACCAGATTTATCCTGGAAGGTATCTGGAACTCACTGCCAAGGCGGACATTGCCTCCCACTGCATGGAAGGCGCAAGGCCTGGATTTGCAAGGGAAGTAAAAAAAGGTGATATAATAGTGGCGGGGAAAAACTTCGGCTGCGGTTCTTCCCGGGAGCATGCGGCTATTACACTAAAGGAAGCAGGAGTAAGTGCGGTGGTAGCCGAATCCTTTGCCAGGATCTTTTTCAGAAACGCCATAAACCTGGGACTTCCCGTAATAACCTGTAAAAAGATACATGATAATGTAAAGGAGGGCGAAATACTGGAGATAGACTTATCCACCGGCCAGATTAAAAATCAGAACACCGGTGAAACATACCGGGGAGAAGGCCTTTCGGAATTTGTGCTCAGTATCCTGGAAAACGGTGGAATAAAGCCGCTATTTAAGGAGAGGTACGGCAATTAAAAGAAAGTGAGGTAAACTGATGAATCTCAGAGAGGAAGCTTTAAAACTTCATGCAGAAAATCAAGGCAAAATAGAGATAAAAAGCAGGGTATCTTTAAAGGAGTCTAAAGACTTAAGTCTTGCCTATACACCGGGTGTGGCGGAGCCCTGCAAGGAGATAAAAGAGAACCCGGACACAGTGTATAAATATACCTGCAAGGGCCGCATGGTGGCCGTGGTGACCGACGGCTCGGCGGTGCTGGGCCTCGGCAACATCGGAGCCATGGCCGGCATGCCCGTCATGGAGGGCAAGGCGCTGCTCTTTAAAAACTTCGGAGGTGTGGACGCATTTCCCATCTGCCTTGGCACCCAGAATGTGGATGAAATAGTAAAGACTGTAAAACTGATTTCTCCCACCTTTGGGGGCATTAACCTGGAAGATATCTCTGCACCCCGGTGTTTTGAAATCGAAAGCCGATTAAAGCAGGAACTGGATATTCCCGTATTTCACGATGACCAGCACGGCACTGCGGTGGTGGTGCTGGCAGGCGTAATCAATGCACTGAAAATAGTAAAAAAGGATATAAAAGATGTGAAGGTGGCCGTCAGCGGCGCCGGAGCCGCCGGAGTTGCCATAACAAAACTGCTCCTGAAAGCCGGGGCAAAAGATGTGATAGTGTGCGACAGAAAAGGCGCCATTTACAAGGGCCGGGAAGGCCTTGATTTCAGCAAGGAAGAACTTTCCCAAATAACAAATAAGAGCGGGATAAAAGGCGACCTTGCCGATGCCATGAAGGGGGCAGACATATTCATCGGCGTTTCGGCTCCGGGTACGGTGACAAAGGACATGGTGAAGGCAATGGCGTCCGATCCTATCATTTTTGCCATGGCCAATCCCGTGCCCGAAATCTTCCCCGAAGAGGCAAAAGAAGGCGGCGCGGCTGTGGTGGGCACAGGGCGTTCCGATTTCCCGAACCAGATAAACAACGTGCTGGCTTTCCCGGGTATCTTCAGGGGTGCCCTGGAAGTGAGGGCAAAAGATATCAATGAAGAGATGAAGCTCGCGGCCGCTCATGCCATAGCTTCTCTTATCACCGACAAAGAGGTTTCGCCGGATTACTGCATCCCCGGAGCCTTCGACAAAAGGGTAGCCGCCCATGTGGCATCAAGAGTCGCAAGAGCCGCCATGGAAACAAAGGTGGCAAGAATCATGATAGATCCGGAAAAACTCAAAGAGGAAATGCTAAAGTAGAGAATTGACCGGATAATGAAAAAACCCCGGGTATTGTAGCCTGGGGTGAATTTTTGTGGGCCGCGTGCCCAGCAAAATCGTAATTTGTCTGCCGGTGAAAGTCCGGTGCCGGTTGCCGCTACAGTGCCGGTTAGCTATAGGTTTAAGTCCCATTTTTTTTGGGACAAACGTCCTGTTATTGTTATAGGCCCTTACAGTAAAATATTTCGACTTTTGAATCATGCGCGGATTTGTTTAAACTGCTATGATTAAAATCAAATAGGGGTTGAGAATTTAAAAGTAAAAAAGGAGGTCGGGAAAATGTTAAAACATTTCAAAAAATTATGGACCGGAGAAGAAGGACAGGGCATGGCCGAATACGGGCTTATTCTGGCACTGGTGGCTGTGGTGGTGATCGTGGCGCTGAAGGCTCTGGGGCAGGGTATCAATTCTAAATTTAATGATGTGACAAACGGTTTAAACGGCACAACTCCCTCCACTCCATAAGTCAATAAGATTTAAAAAAAGGCATTTATCGTTGTTATATTGTTGGCCCTACTTTTCAGTAGGGCCGCTTTAACAACAAAACTCTATCGGAAAGAGCTGGTTTTATGGCGATTGCGGATTGTTTCCTTATTTTGTTAATGGCAATTTGCGTTTACACAGACATAAAATCCAAAAAGATATATAACGTTGTGCTTTTCCCCGCGGCGACCATAGGTCTTGTGAGCAATTTTTTATCGGGAGGCGCTACCGGAGGGATTACCGGAATAAAAGGCATGATGCTGGGTATGGCGCTTCTTTTGGTACCATTCATCCTGGGCGGGATGGGAGCGGGGGACGTCAAGCTTCTGGGAGTCGTGGGAGCCTTTAAAGGCCCCGGCTTCGTCTGGACAGCGTTTCTTTTTACAGCCATCGTCGGAGGCGTTATCTCCGTGATAGTTATGGTAAAAACCGGAGAATTTCCAGTACGGTTTAGAGCCGCAATCCTTACCCTATTTTCCGCATTTGGCATTATTCCTCAAGTCGATTTGCTGGACTCCATCTACGAAGGTTCGGTTCAGACCTTTCCTTACGCCGTGGCCATTGCTGCGGGCACCGCTCTGGCATATGTGGTGAGGTGATTTTTCGTGATTGAGGTTTATAGGCATTTAAAGAGCCGGAAGGGTCAGTCCATGGTGGAACTTGCCCTGATTCTGCCGGTCATTGTCCTGATACTGTTCGGCGTTCTGGAGTTCGGGCGCATCTTTTATTCATACATCGTTATAACTCATGCGGCAAGGGAAGGGGCCAGAGCCGGAGCCGTCGGCAAGACCGATGCGGAAATTATCGCCAGGGTTCGGGATTCCGCTCCCCTGCCTGAGGCAGACACCAATTTGCATATAACAAGATTGGAGCCGAATGAGACCGCCCGGACACCGGGTGTGCCGCTTACCGTAGAAGTAGCTTACGACGTGGAACTGGTGACTCCACTTTTTGACAGCCTGTTGCCGAATCCCGTTACGCTAAAATCCCGGGCTACAATGAGGATAGAATGATGAAGAGGCTAAAGAGCTTTTTCAAAACAATGAGACGGGACGAAAGAGGGACAGTGCTGGTGCTGGCCGCAGCCGTGATGACCGTACTCCTTGGTTTTGCCGCTCTGGTGACCGATGTGGGTGCCCTTGTGCTGGAAAAAAATCGTTTACAGACCGCATGCGACGCTGCCACCCTGGCCGCCGCCCGGGAACTTCCATCCACGGAGGAAGCCAGGCAAAAGGCCCTGGAATACCTGGGGTATAACGGTGTAGCTCCGGAGGAGGCTATTATAAACTTTGATGCCGGGGGCACAAAGGTGACCGTGGAAGCGTCCCGCCGTGTAGATTTTACCTTTGCCCGGGTTTTTGGTATAAATAGCGGCGATGTTTCGACAAGGGCATCCGCCGTATTCGGCAGTGTGAAAAGCATAACCGGAGTGGTCCCCTTCGGTATTCCCGACCAGCCGCTGGTATATGGGCAGGAATACACCTTAAAATCCGGTTCCCACGATGGATACGGTCCGGGCAATTATGGCGCCCTGGCCCTGGAATTGAGGGGCGCGTCCAGCTATGAAAACAACCTGAAATACGGCTACGGCGGCACTGTTAGTGTAGGAGACTGGGTGCTTACGGAACCGGGAAACATGTCGGGCCCTACTGAAGAAGGCGTAAATTACCGTTTGAATCAGTGCCCGCATACTCCCGGTTGCAACATAGATTCTTATCACCCCGATTGCCCAAGAGTTATGATAGTGCCGATTTTCGACCCCACCGACTTGAGCGGCAGGGACGAAGTTAAGATAGTCGGGTTTGCAGCCTTCCTGTTGAAAGGAGTGGAAGGTTCAGGGAATGAAAGTATTGTTAAAGGATACTTTTTGCAAATGGTTCCGCCGGAAGGATTGCGTTATACCATAGACCCGAACGGAACCGACTACGGTCTGCATGCGGCAAAGCTGATGGAATGATAATGGCGAGGAGAATTGAACTATGAAAAATAAACTCATCTTTTTACTGGCGATTATTTTCGGCCTTGCGGCCGCTTTTGGAATATATAAATACATGGAGGATTTAAAAACAACCTACAGGACATCCGGGAATTTCACCCGGGTGGCTACGGCGAAACAGAAAATTGCGGCCAGGACGGTCATAAGCGGCGATATGCTGGAATTCAAAGAAATGCCCGTGGAATACGTACTGCCGGGTACGGTGGTGGACATCAAAGATGCGACGGGCAAAATGGCGCGCGGCGATATTTATCCAGGAGAGGTGATCCTGAGCAACAAACTGGTGGCGAGAACCGATGCCGCGGCAGGTCTTTCGGCGAAAGTGGAAAAGGGCAGGCGGGCTGTTTCTATTCCGGTCAACAACATAACCGCCATGCACGGGCTCATAAATACGGGAGATCGTGTGGACGTACTGGTCACTTTCAACGCACCGGGTGAACAAAAAACTCCAGCCACATCCACCATAATTCAAAATGTGCCGGTTCTGGCCGTCAATGGGAATCTTGCGACAGAAGGAGCATCGAAACAGGAGCTCCAGACCGTCACCGTTATGGTGGAACCGGAACAAGCTCAACAGATAGCCCTGGCCATCCAGCAGGGAAGCATTCAACTGGCGCTGCGCTCGCCGGACGATTCAGATATCGTACAGCTTCGCACGAGCATACCGGAACATTTAATGCGATAGCGGGGAGGTTTTTGTATGGCACCCATCAGGGTTTTAATAGCGGACGACATAGCTACCACGCGTGAAGACATAAAACGCCTGCTTTATTTTGAGGACGACATAGAGGTGGTGGGCGAGGCCGGCGACGGCCATGAAGCAGTTTCCATAGCTGAGGAACTGAAACCCGACGTTATATTGATGGATATAAATATGCCCCGCCTGGACGGCATCGGCGCTACGGAGCAGATTTCCGTGAATTTGCCCCAGTGCGCCATCATTATAATTTCCATACAGGGGGAGCAGGAATACCTTCGCAAGGCCATGGCTGCCGGAGCCAGGGAATATCTGGTAAAGCCCTTCTCCGCCAATGAACTGGCCAACGCCATCCGCCGGGTCAACGAATCTCAGAAACGGCGCAACATGAACCTTGCGCCGCAAATGCCCTCGAATGCCTCGCAGGGCTTCAAACAAAAGCGCGGCAAAATAATCGCCTTTTTCTGCACCAAGGGGGGCGTGGGCAAGACGACCCTGGCCTGCAACCTGGCCGTAGCTCTGGCGCAGGAGACCGGGAAAAAAGTGGCTCTGCTGGATCTGGACCTTACTGCGGGCGACGCCGCAGTTATGCTCAACATCAACGCCAGAAACACCATAGCTGATCTGGTACAGGAACAGGATGTAATGGATTTTCAACTGGTGGACGTGTTTCTTATTCCGCACCTGTCGGGAGCAAGAGTACTCCCGGCGCCGCTTTCTCCGGAGCAGGCGGAATTGATACACCCGCCGCATGTGGAACAGCTCTTGAAAATATTAAGAGAGAATTTCGATTATGTCATTGCGGATACCGCACCGCTTTATAGCGATATCAATCTTGAGGTGCTGGAAGCGTGTGATAGGATAGCGCTTGTTTTGAACCAGGACCTGACCACCCTGAAACACGTCAAAACCGCTCTTGACATCATGAAAACGCTGAACTGCGAGTCTAAAGTGAGGATTATTCTGAACCAGCAAAGCAACGAAGGACTGAAGGTCAAGGAAGTGGAAAAGACGTTGAATACCGCCATAACGGCTGCGGTGCCCGACGACGGCAAAACGGTGCAGAGTGCCATCAACAAAGGAGTGCCTTTTGTTATGGGACAGCCTTATGCTAAAGTGTCGGCCGCGGTGAAAGACATGATCGGCCTGCTGGACCTGGCCAAGGTGGATGAGGGCCGGGAAGCGGCTGCCAAAAAGTCTTTTGTGACAAGAATGTTCAGTTTTTAGATTTGCCTTTTCGGCAAATCCGACTTAATCTGACCGCTGAAATCCGAACACTGATTGGGGAGTGACTGAAGATGTCGTTATTGAAGAGGCTTGAAAGCAAAAAGGCGACGGAGGATGTAAACCGGGAGGAACGAAAAACTCAAAGTCATTTTGTCCGGGACCCTTATGCCTCGTTGAAGGCCAGCCTGCACAAAAAGTTGGTCGACGAGCTCAAGGACGTTAAAGAACCCGAAGAAGGGGACAATAGATTCATGGCAAAACGCATAGAGGAACTGGTGGAGCGTTATTTGACTTCCGACGGCGAAAACCGCATTCCCCGACCGGAAAGGCTCCGGATAGCCGGAGAAATAGTCGACGAAATAATGGGTTACGGACCGATAACCTCTCTTCTTAACGACCCCGAAGTCAGCGAAATAATGGTCAACGGCCCCGACCAGGTTTATGTGGAAAGAAACGGTATACTGGAACTTACGGACGTCTTTTTCAGGGACAACGACCATGTCATGAATATCATCGACAGGATAGTGTCGCCTCTCGGAAGGCGCATAGACGAAAGCATGCCCATGGTGGACGCCCGACTGCCGGATGGGTCCCGGGTAAATGCCATTATACCTCCTCTCTCTTTAAACGGTCCTGTCATTACTATTCGAAAATTTTCAAGGGACCCTTTTACTGTGGAAGACCTGATTAATTTCGGCACACTGACACCCCCAATGGCGGCCTTTCTCGAAGCCTGCGTCAGGGCGAGACTCAATATCGTCGTATCCGGCGGCACCGGCAGCGGCAAAACAACCACGCTAAACGTGCTGTCTTCATTCATCCCGCCTTCGGAAAGGATAGTCACCATAGAAGATGCGGCGGAGCTGCAGCTGCGCCAGCCCCATGTGGTTGCGCTGGAGAGCCGTCCGCCGAACATCGAGGGCAAAGGAGCCATAACAATTCGAGACCTGGTGCGGAACGCTCTTCGCATGAGGCCAGATCGGATAATAGTGGGAGAGGTACGCAGCGGCGAGGCACTGGATATGCTGCAGGCAATGAACACGGGCCATGACGGGTCTCTCACCACCGGCCATGCCAATTCGCCTCGAGACATGCTTTCCCGCCTGGAAACCATGGTGCTGATGGCCGGGATGGATCTGCCGGTGCGCGCCATCCGGGAACAAATTTCTTCGGCCATCGATTTAATCATACAGCAAAGCCGCTTGAGAGATGGTTCGCGGCGTATTACGCACATTACCGAAGTGCTGGGAATGGAAGGGGAGGTAATTGTACTACAGGATTTATACACCTTCCGTCAGACCGGGATAGATCGCGACGGAAAGATAAAGGGGTATTTTTCCTGTACCGGTATCCGGCCTAAGTTCATGGAAATTATTGAAGCCTGTGGTATCAAACTGCCTCCGAATGTTTTTGAACCTTCGATTTTATAGATTTGGGGGGACAGAAGGCATGGAAACCGTAAGCGTACTGGTTTTTCTGGCGAGTTTTTTGACGGTTCTGGGGATAAGCGAAGCCCTATCTTCGGATCAGAGGCAGGTGATGACGCGAATCAAAAAAATTGCTTCAAGGGACGCCCAGGGAGAAGAGGCGCCTGCCGACCGGCGTCATGTGGAATTATGGCGAAAATTATTGACCTGGGCGGGTGGCTTATCTTTGACGCGTCGCATGGGACTTCTTGTAGATAGAAAACTGGAAGAAGCCGATGTATTGCTCCGGGGAGGGGAATTTGTGGTTATTGTAATCGCATGTGCCCTCACCTCGTCGTTTGTTTCATTTACAATAACTCTAAATCCTGCAGGAAGTATTATTCTGGGGCTTACAGGCGCCTTGATACCGTTTGCGGCTCTCAACGCCGCCAGAAACAAACGACTTTCAAACTTTAACGCCCAGATCTGCGACGCCCTGACCATTATGGCCAACTCCCTTCGTTCCGGTTTCAGCTTTTTGCAGAGTATGGACATGGTGCGAAAAGAACTGCCGGACCCTGTAAAAAAAGAGTTTACAAGGACATTAAAAGAAATAAACCTGGGGACCCCAACTGAAGAAGCCCTCGAAAACTTGGCAAAACGGGTGAACAGCGAAGACCTGGACCTGGTGATCACGGCGGTCCTTATCCAGAGACAGGTAGGGGGCAACCTTTCGGAAGTGCTGGACAATATTGCGGAAACCATCCGGGACCGCATACGCATTAAGCGGGAAATCCGGACCCTTACCGCCCAGGGTCGTATCTCGGGCCTTATCATAGGACTTTTGCCGCTGATCCTCGGGGGCTTTATGATGGTGGTAAAACCTTCATATATAATGCAACTTTTTTCCTCCAGAGCGGGATTGACTATGATGATGCTGGCCATTATGGGAGAGTTCACCGGTATGCTGATTATAAAGAAGATCGTGGACATCAAGTTTTAAGGAGGGCAATTACACCATGGCATTAATTTTGGTTCTGATCGGAGTCTTTGGCAGTGCGTTCACAATTACGATGCTTTTATACCGATGGGTCTTCGGAGAAAGCATAAGAATGAGCAAGAGAGTGACCGAAGTGGTAGGCTCCGCCACGATACCAATCAGACAGCAGGAATTATCATTTCCTTTATTTCAGAGATTCATAAAACCCATTCTGACCGGTACGACCGGAGCTCTGGCGCGATATATGCCTGCAGCCGGAACGGAGACGCTTGAAAAAAGGCTTTTGGAAGCGGGCAGGCCGTGGAATCTTTCCCCGCGGGAGCTGCTGGCAGTAAAGTATGTGCTGTCGGGAATGGGTGCCCTTATTTTAATAGAATTGTGGAAACTTTTGGGACAATCGGCGATACAGTCTGCGGTAATGGCCTTTGCAGGGTGCATTGCCGGGTGGATGCTGCCGGATGTGGTAATTAACTACAAAATACGGCAGCGCAAAGGGCAGGTGGAAAAAAATCTACCTGATGTGCTGGATCTTATCACTGTGTGCGTGGAAGCGGGGCTGGGTTTTGACGCCGCACTGGCAAAGGTGGTGGAAAAGTCTGGAGGAGTCCTTGCTGACGAGCTGTATCAGGTTTTACAGGAAATAAGGATGGGAAAGCCCCGGAGAGAAGCTTTGCATGAAATGGCCGAAAGAGTTGCCGTTGACGACCTGTCTAATTTTGTGGGTTCAATTATCATGGCTGAGCAGCTGGGGGTGAGCATAGGGAATGTCCTGCGCCTGCAGTCAAAGGAATCCCGACAGAAGCGCCGTCAGCATGTGGAAGAGACGGCCATGAAGGCCCCTGTAAAAATGCTCATACCCATGGTAATGTTTATTTTTCCCGCTGTGTTCATCGTCTTACTGGGACCGGCGGCAATACAGATTATGAGGGTCTTCGGTTTTTAGGAGGAGAGAAATTTTGAAGGCGATTAACTCAACCAGAAAAACGGTCCTGGCAGAAAAGGTTGAGACCGCCATGAATTTCACAAGAAGGCTGGCGGGATTAATTTTCACAACGAATTTTAAAACCGGTATGGCTCTGCTTATCATGCCATGTTCATCCGTACATACATGGTTCATGAGATACGCAATCGATGTGGTTTTTCTGGACCGCGGCAACCGGATCTTAAAGGTGGCGCAATCCATCCCGCCCTTTCGGATTGGCCCGGTGGTAAGAGGGGCCGCAAAAGTGCTGGAACTGCCCGCCGGGGTGTGCAGAGCCACCGGCACAGAAATTGGCGATGTGATTGAATTTATTTTCGAGGAGTGATAAAAATGGCAAAAATCTCATATAGAGGCGGAGGCTTTTCTCTCACCTTCCGGTTAAGTCTTGGTTTTACGCTGCTCATAACTTTTTTGATGGGGGCTGTAGGTTTTTCCATATATGTGAGAGAACGCAATGTGTTCATAAACGGAGTTGTAGAGAGAGGGTGGGCCATGGTGCGTCTTGTCAATACGGTTGCGTCCGAGGCTATGATGTCGGGAAATTATGCCGCACTTGGCGAGGTAATGAAAGATCTGCACGCCGACGGCTCAATCCTTGAAGCCGGAGTTTTTGACAAAAACGGCGATATAGTGGCGTCCTGCGGCTTTGCGAGCGGAGTTTCGGCCGGAGTAAAGGATATGGCAACAGTGGCAGACGCCAGAAAGCTTACAACGATAAAGGACGACAAAGGGAAGGTGACCGCCGTCGCTTTTACATCGCCCATCTTAGACAGCGGCGGCAAATCCGTCGGCCATATTTATATGCTGACGGATTTCAGTTTTGTTGAAAGTTACCTGCGGCAAACGGTCTACAATATCATTTTCAACTTTGTGCTGGCAACTCTGGCGGGGCTTCTGCTGGCACGTCTGATAATCATCAGGGCCGTGGGCCGTCCGATAAAAGAGCTGTTACTGGCAACTGAAAGGGTAGCCATCGGCGATTTTTCGTACAAGCTGCATGTAGCCACCAGGGATGAACTGGGACGGTTGGCCAGAGCTTTTAATGCCATGAGCGGGGAGCTGGGCGTACTGTTTAATTCCATAAAAAGCATTGTAGGTGACATGTGCTCAACTTCAAAACTTATTGCAAGGCACTCGGAACTTTTCGAAGTAGACTTTGAAAAAATGGATCCCGCCAGGCAGACGGAATTGATAAAGGAAATTAACTCGTGCGCCAGGCGCATTGCCCGTACAAGCGAACAGCTCAACTCATTGGCACTGCAGTTTAAGACGGAAAACTAATATGCAGACTAATATATAATTCATATGTATTTTTTTATAAATTGTTTTAGAAAACCCTAAAATTTATAAAAATTATTTCGCATATTATATAATGAAGGCTCCTGAATAAATCAATTTATTATTAAAGGATGAAAAGCTTTGGTCAACATTGAAAACCTCGAGAAGATAATACAAAAGACGCGAAGAATTGTCGAAAAGAGCAAAGAGGAACTCTACCGGCTGGGAGAGAGCGCAAGGCTGGAATATGAGAGGACAAAGCAGGAACTGGAGTCGGTAAAAAAGGAAATAGCGAGTATTATCAAAGAGGTTGACGACATGGAAAAAAATTACAATCAGTCGAGGATTCGTTTAATGGAAGTCAGCCGGGATTTTAAACATTACAGCGAAGAACAGATTAAAGAAGCTTACGAAGAAGCCAATAAAAAACAGATAGAGCTTTTGAGCAAGCGTGAGAAAGAAAAATTGCTTCGTCTGCAGAGGGACCACCTTGAAAGGAACCTGAAAAACCTGGAGGTTACCATAAAGCGTTCGGAAGAATTGATGGCAAACGTGGGAATGGTGTTAAAGATATTGAGCAACGATCTTGAGTCCATCGGCAATAAGATAGGGGAAATGCAGCAAATGCAGGCTCTGGGCCTTTCTGTTATCATGGCGCAGGAAGAAGAGCGCAAGCGGGTGGCCAGGGAGATTCACGACGGGCCCGCCCAGAGCCTGGCAAATATAGTAATGAGGGCGGAGTTCTGTATGAAGCTGATGGAAGTCAATCCATCGATGCTGAAGGATGAACTGTACGGTTTGATGGATCTGGTGCGCAGGAGCCTCCAGGACGTACGGAAAATAATTTTCGACCTTCGCCCCATGGCCCTTGACGATCTGGGCCTTGTACCCGCCCTCAAGCGCTACGTTGAACAATATATGAAGGACTATGGTATCTACATCGAAATAATAGTAATGGGCAATGAATATGAGCTTTCCTCTTCCCTGGTGGTGGCCCTTTTTCGGGTCATCCAGGAATCAATGACAAATATCAGGAAATACGCCAGAGCAACGGAAGTATTGATAAAAATCGAATTCTTGAAAAACAGGATAAATGTGGTCGTTCGGGACAACGGCTGCGGTTTCGACGTAGAAAAAGTGATGGCCGAAAAAAGCGGCATGGCCTTCGGGCTTATCGGGATGAGGGAGCGAATTCAGTTGCTAAAAGGCAAGTTTGAAGTAAAATCTTCCCCGGGCCACGGGACGGAAGTGATTTTAAGCGTGCCGACGGCCCATGAGGAAAATGGTCTGGCCGGAGTTCGGAGAGGTGAGCATGTTGCAGGAAAGCAAAAAACAAATTAAAGTAATTATTGCCGATGACCATGCCCTTCTTCGGGAGGGCATAATAAAAATCCTTTCGCTGGAACCGGATATTGTCGTGGTGGGGGAAGCCGAAGACGGCGATCAGGCGATAGAGCTTGCAAGAAATACCGAGGTCGATATTATACTGATGGATATAAACATGCCCAATGTTAACGGCATAAAAGCCACGCAAATAATAAAAGCGGAAAAGCCGGAGATAAGTATAATAGCCCTCACGATTCACGACCAGGAAGAGTATTTGTTTGAGCTTATAAGGAGCGGCATTTCCGGCTACGTCTTAAAGGATGTCAGGCCCCAGGAACTTGTGAAGACCATCCGGTGCGTGGCGGAAGGACAGGCCTTTATTCCTCCTGCACTCACCCCAAAGGTCTTCAAAGAACTCAACCGGCTTTCGAAAAAAAAGGAAGAAGAATCTCGACATCATTTTGACTTGACAGAGCGAGAAATGGAGGTGCTGCAGCAGATCTCCATGGGGCTTTCCAACAGGGAGATAGCCGAAAATCTCTACATAACCGAAAAGACGGTAAAGAACCACCTGACCAACATATTCCAGAAAATCGGTGTTACGGACCGCACCCAGGCCGTGCTGTTTGCAATCAAGCACAATCTGGTGGAAACCTGACGTAGCATCATTTGCCGGCTAAGTTGCATTACTTTACATTTAGACTAACTTAACAAAAAAGCACCCTCATGGGTGTTTTTTTGTTCGTACCGCCTGTTTGCTAAGCCGATGGGTTGACCCTTCGATTGGATGCGCCCGGCAAGGGTTAAGCTTAAGCAGCTTGGTTTTCAAGGCCGCTTAAAAAATCAATGTAAGCCCGGCCACTTTACAAAATGCCTGCCAAAACCCCTTGACTTTTTCGAAACAGCCCCATAATCGAAGGAGAAATTTGACCTTTCCCTGCTTTTTATGCAAACAGGAATCGTTAAGCATTCAGGTGTATCTAGCTGGTTGATGGCTTTTGCCTATATTTGCGGCCTGATTGCTCAAAAGGCTTCTGTAAACCAGAACGCAAAATAATTGGGGGCCAGTACAGTTATAGGTCAATTTTTATAAATTATTGTTTTATTAACCGGAATCTAGTATAATCAAAAATCGAAAGATAATTAAACTAAACCTGAATCCGCGACAAATAAAAACAAAATATATTGTACAAAGAAGAAAAATATAGATTACCCGGTTGTGGCGAAAGATATAACAGCTCTTTTAAAGGAGATGGGTTTTAAAAATGAAGCTTGAGTATTTATACATAGTTGGAACCGACCGGAGGGCCCCTGTAGATGTGAGAGAAAAGGTATCTTTTGGGAAAAAAGCGGCTGATGCTCTGACAAAGATAAAGGAGATGGAAGGGATTTCAGAAGCTGCTGTGCTTTCTACATGTCACAGGAGTGAGATTTATTTTATATCTACCAGTTCAGATGACGGCAGTGTAAGTAAGTTTTTCAGCGAATTTTTTAATATAGACGAAAATGTATTAAAGCCTTATCTTTTTACATTACGGGGGCGTGATGCGGTGGAACACCTCTTCAGGGTGGCCTGCGGGCTGGAATCAATGGTGTTAGGCGAAGACCAGATCCTGGGGCAGGTAAAGGAAGCGGGGGATATGGCACGGGAGGCGGGTATCTCCGGCAAAATTTTAAACAAGCTGTTCCGGGATGCCGTGACGATTGGCAAGAGGGCAAGAACAGAGACGCACATAACGGACCACCCGCTGTCCATAAGTTACATTGCGGTTAAATTTATTCAGGAAGTTTTCGGAGATCTAGATGATAAAACGGCTTATGTAATCGGGACGGGAGAGATGGGGAAACTTGTTATTAAATACCTGTTGGAAAAAAGAATCAAAAATGTTTTTGTTTCCAACAGGACTCATTCCAAAGTAATAGATTTAAAACGGGAGATACCGGCAATTCAGGTGATTCCCTACGAACAAAAATACGAAAAGATAGCTCAAAGTGATATCGTAATAAGCGCCACCGATGCCCCGCATTATACGGTGGATTATGATAAATTCAAGGCAAGCTTTAACGGTAGAAAAATATGCATGGTAGATATCGCACTACCAAGGGACATCGATCCCAGGATAGGTGAAATAGATGGAATCGCCTTGTATACCATCGATGATCTGAAAAACGCGGCAGAGGAGAACAGAAAAAAGAGGGAGAAGCAGATTGCCATAATAGAGAATATGGTGAATGAAGCTGTGACAGATTTCGTAAAATGGCATAATGCTCTCTTGATAGTTCCGGTTATAAAACATCTCAATGATTATGCAGCAAATGTTTGCCATGCAGAATACGAAAGGGCTATAAATAAATTGACAGGAATCGAGGAAAGGGAGAGGCAACAAATAAAGTACTCCCTGGAGAGAGTTGGCGCCAAGATCGTGAACCATTATTTAATGGGATTAAAAGCCCTGGCAGAGGCAGACAAGCTCGATCCATCGGTGCTCGAAGTTTTTGAATCCACAAACAGAAATACAATATAATTTTTCCCAGGAGGCGATTATAACGAAAAGACTTTTACGGGCAGGAAGCAGGGAAAGTAAACTGGCTTTAATACAGACTAATATTGTCATAGAACAATTAAAAAGGCATTATCCCGACTGGGAATTTGAAATAGTAAGAATAAAGACCCAGGGAGATAAGTTTCTCAATGCTGCTTTGGGCGAAGTTGGGGGAAAGGGGCTCTTTGTAAAAGAGATTGAGGAAGCGTTGTTTTCCGGTGCCATAGACATGGCGGTGCACAGCATGAAAGATGTGCCATCAGAGCTGCCGGAGGGGCTTCATATCTCGGCTGTCACTAAAAGAGAGGACCCGAGGGATGTCTTTATATCGATGAACGGGATGAGATTTTCGGAACTTGCAACCGGGGCCCGGATAGGCACCTCCAGTTTAAGAAGGGCCGTCCAGCTAAAAGCCATAAGGCCCGATGTAGAGATATTACCCATCAGGGGAAACGTTTCCACGAGAATAAAAAAAATGCGGGAACTGGACCTGGCCGGGATCGTGCTGGCGGCTGCGGGGATAAAGCGGCTGGGTATGGAGGAGGTTATTACGGAGTATTTTACCCCGGAGATGATGGTACCGGCTGTAGGCCAGGGGTCCCTTACCGTAGAGACCCGTATAGACGATGAATTAAGCGAACTTATCAGATGCATAAACGACACCAATACGGAAAGCGCTGTAAAAGCCGAAAGGGCCTTCATGCAGGCCCTCGGGGGAAGCTGCAAAATCCCTATAGGAGCTTATGCCGAAGTTGAGGGGAACACCCTGACTTTAATCGGAATGGTAGAGAAAGATGGAATAATAAAAAAGGGCAGCATATCGCAGAAGGTATCTCTTGCAGAAGAAGCGGGCATAAAACTTGCTAAAGAATTAGGTGAGCTGCAATGAAAGGAAAGGTATACCTCATCGGAGCGGGGCCCGGCGACCCGGGCCTCCTGACGTTGAAAGCCGTAGATGTCATAAAAAGAGCTAATACTATAGTCTTTGATAGATTAATAAATTATGAAATATTAAAGCTTGCCCGGCCTGGGGCCGAACTCATCGACGTGGGTAAAATGCCCGGCCATCATCCAATACCCCAGGAGATAATAAACGGAATTTTGGCAGAAAAAGCCGTCGAGGGCAGGGCGGTAGCCCGACTGAAGGGAGGAGACCCCTTCGTGTTCGGCAGGGGAGGAGAGGAAGCATTGTTCTTAGAAGAAAAAGGGATACCCTTTGAGGTAATACCTGGCGTTACCTCTGCGGTTTCCGTCTTAGCCTATGCGGGTATACCTATAACCCACCGGGATCTTTCCTCATCCTTTCACGTAATCACTGGCCATGAAGCCGAGGCCAAGAAGGATAACCTCGACTGGGGAGCTATCTCAAAGTTAAACGGCACCCTGGTATTTTTGATGGGCGTTAAAAATATGGATTTTATTACCAAAAGCCTCATAAAATACGGCAAATCCGCCGCCACTCCGGCTGCCGTCATAATGAATGGCACGACCCCGGGCCAGAGGGTTGTAGTTGGAAGCCTTTCGGATATTTCTGAAAAGACAAGAAAAAACGGCATAAAAAACCCTGCGGTTATAGTTATCGGCGATGTAATAAACTTAAGGCAGAATCTTAACTGGTACGAGACAAAAAAACTTTTCGGGAAAAGGATTCTTATAACCGGAATGAACGAGCGGGAGGAATGGGAAGCAGGTTTTACTAAAAATGATTCTGTAACCGCTCTAATAGATGAAGGAGCAGAGGTCATACATTGTCCCGCCTTAAAAATAATACATGTCCTTGAGAATATAGAAAAACTGCTCAATGAAATTGTAAATTACGATATCCTTATATTCACCAGTAAAAACGGTGTGGAAAGCTTTAGCAGGGCTATGCGGGAAAAAAGATTTGATGTCAGGAGATTAAACAATATCAGGATAGCAGCAGTGGGTTCCAAGACAAAGGAAAAACTGGAAGAAATGCTAATTTACCCGGATATTATACCACAGGAATTTACATCAAGTGCCCTCCTTGATGTAATTAAAGAAGAAAAAATTGGAAAGAACGCTGCCGTAATTACCTCCGACATCGGGGGTAAGGATCTGATGAATGGTTTAGAACAGCTTGGCTTGAAACCACGGAAAATAATCGCTTATAAAAACCAGCCCAATTATGAAATCAGGGAGCGGTTCCTCGAGGAATTTAAAAGAGGCATTGATATTGCTATATTTACGAGTCCATCCACATTTTACTATATGAAAGAGATAGCAGGGGAGACCATGGGGGGAATTAGCAAATCTATCATTGCCGCCATAGGCCCCACCACAAAAAAGGCCATTGAAGGTGAAGGGTACAGGGTAGATGTAATACCCCGGGAGCATACGATGGAAGGTGTCATAAGAGAGATACTGGAATATAAAAATCTTTAAACTAGCATGTTTAAACTGCAACTTTGAACAGCAATATAAATATAGGAGAAGGTGGATGAAATGGAGTTTATCAAAAGGCCAAGGAGACTTAGATTAAATAGTGCCATAAGAGATATGGTACGAGAGACGAGGCTCGATGTAAAGGACCTCATATATCCTCTTTTTGTGGTGCATGGGGAAAAGGTTAAGCAGGAAATAAACTCTATGCCCGGGGTGTATCGCTTTTCCATAGATACACTGGTGGAAGAGGTAAAAGAAATTTACAGCCTCGGTATCCCGGCAATTCTCCTCTTCGGCGTGCCATCCGTCAAGGATGAGGTAGGGAGTGAGGCATATGCCGATGACGGCATCGTGCAAAGGGCCATAAAAGCCGTGAAAGATGCCGTGCCTTCAATGTTTGTTATAACTGATGTTTGCATGTGCGGCTATACCAGCCACGGCCATTGCGGAATAGTTGAGAGAGGCTATGTGGTAAATGACAAAACTGTGGAACTGATTTCAAAAACGGCCCTTTCCCATGCAAGAGCAGGAGCCGATATGGTGGCCCCTTCGGACATGATGGACGGGCGCGTAGGTGCCATAAGAAAACTGCTTGATGAAAAAGGTTATTCAAATGTTTCGATAATGGCCTACAGCGCAAAATACGCTTCAGCTTTTTTCGGTCCTTTCCGGGAGGCTGCCGAATCCGCTCCGAAATTCGGGGACAGGAAAACGTATCAGATGGACCCCGCTAACTCCGATGAGGCCATGAGGGAAATTAAGCTCGATATAGAGGAAGGTTCCGACATAGTAATGGTAAAGCCTGCCCTGTCGTATCTGGATATAATAAGGCGGGCAAAGGAAAGTTTTAATATTCCTGTTGCGGCCTACAATGTGAGCGGCGAGTATGCTATGTTGAAGGCCGCGGCGAAGATGGGATGGCTTGATGAAAAGGCTGTCGCTATGGAAATCCTAACATCGATAAAGAGAGCGGGAGCCGATTTGATAATAACCTATTTTGCCAAGGATGTGGCGACATGGCTTACTACCCGGTGATGCTGAATATTGAAGGCAAAAGGTGCCTTGTGGTGGGCGGGGGGTCGGTGGCTCACCGCAAGGTGCTATCCCTGCTGGAGTGTGGAGCAATTGTTACCGTCATAGCTCCGGAGGTCAATGAGAGTATACTGAAGCTCTGGAAGGAAGCCCGCATAAGGTTAATTCGGAGAAACTATATTAAGAGCGACTTGGCAGGTTACTTTATTGTCGTGGCCGCATCGGATGATAGAGATGTAAATAAACTTATAGCCGAAGAAGCCGGCGCAGGAGGGGTACTTGTAAATGTGGTTGACGATGGGGAACTTTCTTCTTTCATAATGCCTTCCGTTATAAGGCGGGGGGACCTTACGGTTGCCATATCTACCGGCGGGAAGAGCCCTCTTTTATCAAAGATGCTAAGACAGAAGCTGGAAGAAATTTTACCCGCTGAATGTGAGGAACTGTTAAAAAAATTGGGGAAAGCGAGAGAAAGTGCAAAGGAAAAGGGTCTTCCATCGCAAGAAAAACTGAAAATATATAAAGATATGATCGAGGATAGTGAATTAAAAAAATTTTTCAAAAATGGGGGATAATATGAAGTCGGAAGAACTTTACATGAGAGCAAAAAAAGTTATGCCTGGGGGCGTAAACAGCCCGGTGCGGGCATTCAGGTCGGTTGGAATGAACCCTATTTTTATAAAAAGAGGGCAGGGAAGTCATTTATGGGATGAAGACGGTAATGATTACATAGATTACGTGCTTTCCTGGGGGCCGCTTATTTTGGGGCATGCCCATCCTGATGTGGTATCTGCTATAAAAAAACAGTCGGAAATGGGGACGAGCTTCGGTGCATGTACAGAACTGGAGGTGTTGATGGCGGAAAAGATAAAACAGGCGTTGCCCTCCATAGAAGTTATAAGAATGGTTAATTCCGGTACCGAAGCCACCATGAGCGCCATTAGACTTGCAAGGGGTTATACAGGAAGGAATCTTATAGTGAAATTTGCAGGCTGCTATCACGGCCATTCCGATAGTCTCTTAATCAAAACGGGTTCGGGAGCACTGACTTTCGGGATTCCCGATTCGGCCGGGGTTACAAAGGAGACGGCAAAAGACACTATTATTTCTAAATACAATGATACGGAAATGATAAAAGCAATCTTCGACAGGTACGATGAGGATATTGCCGCTGTCATAGTAGAACCAATAGCGGGAAATATGGGCACCGTACCGCCAAGAGAAGATTTTTTAAAAGCCCTGCGGGAACTGACATTAAAATGCGGTGCACTACTGATATTCGATGAAGTCATTACGGGCTTTAGGGTTTCCTTTTCCGGTGCTCAGGGGTTATTGGGAATAACCCCCGACATTACCACACTGGGAAAGATCATAGGCGGAGGACTACCGGTTGGTGCCTACGGTGGAAAAGAGGAAATCATGAGGTATGTTTCACCCGATGGCCCCGTCTACCAGGCCGGGACTCTCTCTGGCAATTCGCTGGCTATGGCAGCAGGCTATACCACATTAAAAATCCTGTCGGAAAATCCCAATATATACGAAGAACTTGAAAGAAGGGCGGAAAAGCTCTGCAGGGGATTAAAGGAAAGCATGGAGCATTTGGAAATACCAGTTACCATAAACAGGGTGGGCAGCATGATGACCATGTTCTTTAACGGCCAGGGTGTCTATGACTATGATTCGGCAATAAAATCCGATACAAATTTATACGCCGCATATTTCAGGGAAATGCTGAAACAGGGCATTTATCTACCTCCCGCACAATTTGAGACGTTCTTCCTATCTTATGCCCATTCTGACGAGGATATTGACAGGACGATAGAAGCTGCTTATAAAGCTGCAGGGACCTTTAAATAAATTAAGCTTTTTGGAGGGTGGATTAATTTTCAGCGTAACAGATACATATAAAAAATTATTATAGTTACTAAAAATATTTATTATTAGACTAAGATTTTTGTGAGTGTTATACTTATATCAAAGTCAATTATTTGATGAAGAGATTATAAAGAATATCAAATGACGTATATTGAGGAGGAAGAACATGAGTTATTATGTAAGCGTTAAAAGGATGAATGAAATCTTAAAAGAATTGCAGAAGCACTATAAGGTATATGCTCCTATGCGTTTTGAAAAACGGGGCCGTTATTCAGACACTGATTTGATTCGATATGCAGAAATCAACTCAATTGAGGATGTAGTTTACGATGAAAAGTCAGATTTTTCACCAAAAGAAGTGATATATCCAATTACCCAGGCGCTATTCTACTTTACTGAGTATGAATATATGGAAAGCAAGGTAGATGACAAGAAGATTCTGATATTTGCCCGCCCTTGTGATATAAATGGTTTTAGACGACTTGATACAATTTTTCTCAAAAACGGAGGAACAGAAGATATCTACTACAAGCGTCTACGGGAAAAGATAAAGTTTATTTTAATGGAATGCGGAGAAGGTTGGGATACCTGTTTCTGCGTTTCAATGGGTTCCAATAAGACCGATGACTACAGCTTAGCGGTTAGATTCGAAAATGATAACATATTGGTCGAAGTAAAGGATGACGAATTTACCAATTTATTTGTCGATGAAAAAGAAATAGAATTTACACCTGAATTCGTTACCTCTAACCCGACAAAAGTTAACATCCCTGAAATTGATAGCCAGGAACTGTTAGAAAAAATTTACGACCTCGATATGTGGAAAAGTTATAATTCAAGATGTATAAGCTGTGGAGCCTGTAACGCCGTATGCATAACCTGCAGTTGCTTTAACACATTAGATGTAATATACACCGAAAATGGAAAAGTTGGTGAGAGAAGAAGGGTTCAAGCCAGTTGCATGCACGAAGATTTCACGACAATGGCTGGCGGTTTGGGCTTTAGAAAAACTGCCGGGGAGCGGATGAGGTTTAGAACCCTACACAAAATCTACGACTACAAAGCCCGTTTCAAAGATGAGCATATGTGTGTCGGATGTGGACGTTGCGATGAAAGATGCCCTGAATTAATATCTTTTTCTACTACTATTAACCGTCTATATGATGAAGTGGAAAAACTTAAAAAAGGAGAAGCAACCCAGACAATAGAACAAACAGCATCAACCGAGGAGGTAAAGTAAAATGAGCGAGAATATAATGCTTCCAAATCCACATAAAATAATAAACATCATCAACGAGACAGAAAATGAGTATACCTTTAGGGTGGAAACTAACGCAAAGGTCAAGCATGGACAGTTCTTTCAGGTGTCCATACCTAAAATCGGAGAAGCCCCTATATCGGTAAGTTCTATGGGTGATAATTGGGTGGAACTTACCATAAGGAAAGTAGGAAAGCTTACCAACGAAATATTCAACTTAAAACCCGGAGATAAGATATTTATGCGTGGACCTTACGGTAATTCATTCCCCAAAGATGACTTTAAGGGCAAGGATTTAGTCGTCATCGCCGGCGGCACTGGTGTTTCTCCTGTCAGAAGCCTTTTAAAGTATTTTTATGAAAATCCAGATGAAATAAGATCGCTACATTTTATTGCGGGATTTAAGGACGAAAAAAGCATCCTGTTTAAAGAGGATCTAAAAAATTTTAAAACTAGGTTTAACACAATTTATACCCTTGATAAAGATAAGATAGAAGGCTTTGAGGTCGGCCTTGTTACGGAACACATTAAGAAAATACCATTCAATACATTTGAGAATTATAATGTGGTAATCGTAGGACCTCCTGTTATGATGCACTTTGCCGCTTTAGAATGTTTAAAAAACGGAGTACCTGAAGAGAAAATCTGGGTATCCTTTGAAAGGAAGATGTCTTGTGGCGTCGGCAAATGCGGTCATTGCAAGATAAATGAAACATATGTTTGCCTAGAAGGACCTGTTTTTAATTACACTAAGGCAAAAAAATTGCTGGATTAATTAGGAGGGATAATTACATGAGTTACGATATCGATATAAAAGAGGTTCGCAGAAATTGCTACCGCCAGTCAAAAGTGCGGGGTGAGTTCATGCTCCAGATGCGCGTTCCCGGCGGTGTCATAGAGGCCAAATATTTGTCGTTCTTTCAGCATATTGCGGAAACCTGGGGAAATGGAGAATTTCACTTTGGGGTCAGGCAGATGGTAGCAATACCAGGTATTAAGTATGAAAATATAGATGCTGTTAATAAATATATAAAATCATTTATTGAAGATATTGAAGTAAAGTTATGCGGTGTTGATATGGACGTTAATGACAATGGATATCCGACCATAGGCGCTCGTAATACAATGGCTTGCATAGGAAATCGCCATTGCATAAAAGCTAACATTGACACAACCGACCTGGCCAGAAAGATAGAAAAGTTTATATTCCCCAGCGATTATCACATAAAAATAAATATAGCAGGATGCCCTAATGACTGTGCTAAAGCTCACGTTAGTGATATCGGTATAATCGGCGTTACAAAGACGGAATACGATTATGAGCGCTGTATAGGGTGTAAAAAGTGTGTAGAAGCATGTGCCCATCATGCAACGCGTGTTTTATCTGTAGAAAAAGGCAAAATCGTTAAAGACATCTGCTGCTGCGTCGGTTGTGGCGAATGCGTCCTTGTGTGTCCAACCGGTGCTTGGACCAGGAACCCTAAAAAATTCTACAGGGTATTGATCGGCGGCAGAACAGGAAAGCAAACACCTCGTATGGGTAAAATCTTTTTAAACTGGGTTACAGAAGATGTGGTTTTAGGCGTATTTAAAAACTGGCAGGCATTTTCCGCTTATGTCATGAATAACAAACCTGAATACCTCCACGGCGGACACCTTATTGACAGAGCGGGATATAACAAATTTAAAGAAATGATATTAAAAGATGTCAAACTAAACCCAGAAGCTATGGTGGCTCAAAGGGTCTTATGGACAGAAACCGAATACAGATCTAACTTTAATGTAAAACCCGTAACCCAGGATTAATGTTAAAAGAGAGTATTCGCGATGTTACACCTCTGGAGGCGCAAATCAATCAGTGCCTTGCATATAGTATCCTCAGGCAATTTACAAGGAAATATAACTATCAGTGGCTGTGGTAATGCATGTGCTATGGATGATGAAGCTGATTATAATGTTGTTATTTTGAAATACAAACTATGGGTATAAAAAAATGAGATATGGACGTTATTAATAGGGACCAGTTACCTGAGTATCTTAGATAAATGGTATTTTAAGGTAAAGTGGAAGAGGAGAAGTTTGGAAAGATATTTTTCACATCTGGTGTTGGTAGCTGGAACTTAACAGAAAAGAGGTGTTTGGATGAATGGATTAAAAGTCCTCTTCCATGTCAACGAGTCTAGCAGGTGGCAGATAGTACTCGTGAATATCACTAATTTTTTGAATGATGTTGGGCAAGACAATGCTAACATTGAAGTAGTGATTAATGGTGAGGCAGTTTCTATTTTTAGGAATAGATGCCTGCTGTCCGGGAGTGACGGTTTGTGCTATGGATCAACTAGTGGATCGCTTGTGGAGCAGATGAAGAAATTATCAGAGGTAGGAGTAAACTTTGTAGTGTGTCGGAATGCCATCAAAGGCCAGTTTATCGACGAAGACAGCCTTCCCGATTTTGTGACAGTTGTACCAGTTGGCATAACAGAAATTGTCGGGAAACAGGCAGAAGGGTATGCCTACATCAAGCCTTGATTTATATGTCTTATGTAGAAAGAAAGTTTTTGTAACTTGATGTAGTTTAACAAAGATCTAGAATAAAAGAGGCGAATAAGATTGATGAAAGAAATTGTAGATTCTCATGTACATGTTTCATTACTTCCCTTCGAAGGGTGGGAGAGTATGGCACTAGCCGGAGTAAGGAAGATTATCGGCTGCTCCATATTTTTTGGGGCAAAACATGCAGAAACACTCTTTGATCATTTCCATCAGATGTTAACTCTTTCTATGAGTAATGCCTCTAAAAATGGTATTAAGCTTTACGTTGCCGTTGGCATTCACCCCATGGGAATACCGGACGACTGGCCCAGGGTGATCGACGCTCTTCCATCCCACCTTAAAATGAGTGGTGTCATTGGTCTTGGTGAGATCGGGCTGCATGAGGGAAACAAGCGGGAGCAGGAGGTTCTCCATGAGCAATTGAAGATTGCCAAGGAATATGGGGTTCCAGTAATCATTCATACTCCGCCACAGAACAGGGTTGAAATTACCAAAAAAACAATTGAGATTGCTGCTACTGTGGGGATGGAACCCGGAAAAATGATTATAGACCATGCAAATTTAGATATTATTGACTTAATCGAAGACTTTGGTGCCGTTCCCGGGCTTACCATTCGCCAGGAGGGGCTCAGTTCTCAACTATTGTTGAATCATCTGGAACGTTTCCAACGAGGCGTACTAAATAGCGATTACAGCAATCTAAAACCCAATGATCCGCTGAGCGTACCCAAGACTGTGCAGTACCTAGAACTGAACGGAGCTTTCCCGAAAGTCATTGCTCGAATTGCGAGATACAATGCCGAGGAAGTTTTTGGTATTTAAACGCTCAGCAATATGATTTATTACTAAGTCATAGTATTTAAAAACCAAACTACTTAGTGATAAATCCATAATAAAGGAGAGGAGAGTATGCCAGTCAACAATGACCAAGATGAACTTCTTGATTTAACAATCCTCACCTACCTCAAAAAGCTTGGGCCGGAATACGCAAAACTTCTGGCGATACGCCTGGGTTTATCCTTGGAAGAAAGCAGAAAGCGACTTCAAAGTTTGGAGGAGAGAGGACTAATCAAGCGAGTGGAAAGAAGAATAGTTAAATATTACCATCGGCGACGAAAAAGTGTTAAGCATCGGAATCACACATATTATGAGCTCACCAGGGAAGGAGAATTTTTTCTAAGGCAGGTTAGGAAGAAAATTGATATTAATTTTGACATCGAATACCCTAACAGGTAAAGTGATTTATAAAGATTCACATCAGAAAGTTCAAAACAAAGTTTCATAAAACACCTAAACCGCATTTTGCATTCCTCCCCTCAAAGATTTACCTCAGCCATGTAATACATACTTTATCGTAATCCCCTGCCTTAAAGCGCTGTTTATGTTGAGCGCCAGCTTGTTCCTTATATGAGGTTGGCCTGCAAGTATTAATATATACGGGTTTTGAGAGTCCATGTTAAAATTAAATATCATCCGCAAATCCTCAAGCACATCATTGGATGCCATCTGAATCTCATCAAGTATGATAACCGGTGTCACCTTCTGCTCATAGTAGAACGATGTAATTGCTCCCTGTCACTTACATATTTTCTAAGGGCAGTTGACTTCCCCACTCCCGGTTATCCAACAACAAGGTCTATCCCTCTTGTGCTTTGAAGATATTTAAGCCTTGCAGCAAGTTCAGTCATGACCTGGCTATTAAATAAATCTTCTGCAGCAATCTCCTTGCTAAATGGGTTGTATTTAAGCCCGAAGAATTGTGTAAACATATTTTCTATTTCCCTCCGTTAATTCATCATATCGGTAAAGGATATGGATGCGGCTGGAGTTTTTTCATTAAATGCCGTATCATCTGCTATCTTTTCATCTTTTTTTCTGTTGCCGCCATATTTTCTTTTTACATGAGCGTTATCATGAAAGTTTACCCTGTAAGCCTCTCCTACCTTTTTCCCTTCATGGTATAAAAGAATTGGCATTGCTTACTCTTAGCAGGAAATTCTCATTTAGCCGTTCTATGTCAGTTACGCATAAGGGGGACCACTAAGCCCACTTCTTGCCACCACCCACCTTCGGTGGGTTCCCGGCCTTGATGACCTCGACAAAGAACTAGAGAAAAGAGGCCATAAATTCGTAAGATACTCAGACGACTAAAGTAAGATAACCATAAGAGTAAGATTGATATCAAAGATTCTACATGCTATAATCAACATAGATGTGAAAATAAGAAATTCATATATCAGGAGGGTTATCTGTGATGATAACAAAGTTAAGAGAGCGCTCCCAAATAACTTTACCGGCAGAAATAATAAAAAAGATGAAGCTGGCTCCGGGAGATACCCTAGAAATAACTATAGAAGATGATAAGATAGTGATAAAACCTGTTTTAATTGTCGACAGGTCTCAAGCATGGTTTTGGTCTAAAAAATGGCAGGAAAAAGAAGTTGAGGAAGATATAAAAGCAGGGAGAGTCTATCATGCTAAAGACATCGATGATCTCATAAAGCAATTGGAGTCATGAATTATGGAATTTATATATTCAAATAGATTTAAAAAAGATTATAAAAAACTCCCTGACAATATAAGGAAAATATTACAGGAGAAATTAAATCTCATGGCACAGAATCCTTTTCATCCTTTTTTGAGGACTAAAAAAATAAGAGGGAAAAGTGATATTTTCGAATGCAGCATCAATATGTCTATAAGGATGACATGGCAATATCAAGATAAAAAAATTTTTTTAAGAACAGTAGGGCCCCACATATCGAATCACTAGCGTTGCATAAATAAAATATAGAGATTTGGAACCGGGCTTACAGCTATGTCCAGGACGACGGGCTTTACTGCCTCCATCGGTGCGCAATTAATTCTTAAAGGAAAAATTACAAAAAAAGGTTTACTTACCCCGCTGGATATCCCCTATGGTATGGTGGAAGATGAAATTTCCATGAGAGGAATAAAAATAGAAAAAAATATTTCAAATTAAGAAAACATATGATAATATTTAGATGACAGCAATTTAAAATAATTGGGAGGGAAGCGGTTGTTATGAACATTTCCCGTTCCATCATAGCAGTGGATTCCCACACTATGGGGGAACCCACCAGGGTGGTCATTGGAGGCATTCCGCATATACCAGGTAAAAACATGCCCGAGAAAAAGCAGTACCTTGAAGAATATATGGACCACCTGCGCAGGGCTCTCATGCTGGAGCCCAGAGGGCATGACGACATGTTCGGCTCTATTATAACCTCTCCCACGATGCCTGAAGCCGATCTCGGCATAATATTCATGGACACCGGAGGCTATCTGAACATGTGCGGTCACGGCACCATAGGCGCCGCTACGGTGGCTGTGGAGATGGGGCTTGTGGAAGTAAAAGAGCCGATAACTGAAGTGGTGCTGGAAGCTCCGGCAGGGCTGGTAAAAGCCCGGGTCAGAGTGGAAAATGGAAAGGCTAAAGGCGTCACCTTTCAAAATGTACCTTCTTTTTTGTTTAAAGAAGGGATTGAACTGGAGATACATCCTTACGGAAAAATTAGAGCCGATATCGCTTTCGGGGGCAGCTTTTTTGCCATTGTAAAGGCCAGGGATCTGGGGATAAAGGTCGCTAAAGAAAATATTCATGAGTTGATAGATATAGGCTTGAAAGTCCGGGACGAAGCCAATAAAAAAGTTGAGGTTTACCATCCGGAAAAACCCCACATAAAGACCATAGATTTGGCCGAGATTTCCGATGCGCCTTCCCATCCCGAAGCCCATGCCAAAAATGTGGTAGTCTTCGGTAAAAAATCCGTAGACCGTTCACCCTGCGGCACCGGCACATGCGCCAAGATGGCGGATCTTTATTTCAAGGGTGAGCTGGGCCTGCATCAGGATTTTGTCCACGAGAGCATCCTGGGAACTCTCTTTACCGGCCGCCTGGTGGGGAAAACCAGAGTAGGCGATTTTGATGCGGTAATTCCGGAAATTACCGGAAGGGCCTTTATCACCGGCGTGAACCACTACATGATAGATGAGGAAGACCCGCTAAAATACGGATTTTCTTTGAGATGAGGGAAAGTTCAGTGCTTATAAATCTGGTTCTCTGCTTTCCGCCACCCATTTGGCAATCGCATCAGAATCTTTTAAGTCGGGGTGGTTTTCATCACTCCATGTTCCGAAAGATTTTTCCAGTGCCATTTTTGCGTTATATATTGATTGTTAATAAATATAATTATATACTTATAAATATACAACCAGATAATATCAATAAATAACCAGAAGGGATGTCTTAGCTTGGTGCCGGAGATTTTGTTTTTAAAACAGGAAGATGTATTGAATGCGGGCCTTATGGATATGGATGGAGTATTGAAAATGGTAGAGAAGGCTTATTTCATGTATGCCGAAGGAGAGATTAAGAATCCCCCCAAGACCATGATAAGCCTTGATTCCGATGAAGGAGTCTGGAAGAGCAGGTTCATGTCCATGCCGGTATACATAGGCGGCGACATCAACAGAGCCGGTATAAAATGGGCGGCGGAGTCCACATTAAATCAAAAGACAGGGCTTTTGCCGATGGGGATCGATATGGTTGTCCTGAGCGATCCGGATACGGTGCTGCCGGTGGCCATAATGGACGGGACACTGATTACCGCCATGAGGACAGGAGCCTCTATGGCCGTTGCTGCAAAATATCTTGCGAAACCCGATGCGAAAACCGCAGGATGCATAGGCGCCGGAATAATCGGCAGAACCACCATCTGGGCGTTGAGCAAGGTTCTCAATCAACTTGAAAAGGTAAAATTGTTTGACCTTAATATAAAAAAGTCTCAGGAGCTTTTCGAAGAATTTAAAGGGAAAGTGAACATAGAAATTGCGGGTAGTGTCGAGGAAGCAGTTAAAGATGCGGATGTGGTAATAACAATGACCACCAGCCAGAAGCCTTTTGTAAAAAAGGAATGGGTGAACAGAGCAAGGTTATTTTTACAGGTGGGTTCCTTTGAAGCCCATGAAGAAATTCCGGCGGGTGCCGACAGGATAGTAGTGGACGATTGGGAACCCATAAAATATGATCCATTCTCCGTATTTCAGCCATTGATAAAAAGCGGCAAACTGCGCGATGAAGATGTGACCCCGCTATACAATATAATAAGTAAGAAATCCCCCGGCAGAGAAGGCGACGAATTTATTTTCTTTAAATCCCGGGGAATGGGCTGCCTTGACATAATGGTGGCAGATTATATATATAGAAGGGCTAAAGACCTTGGAATCGGCAAGATACTGCATTTATGGGACAGCCCAAAATGGGTGTAACGACTGCCAACATTTCTGCAAATGCCGTTAGGATTTTAACATGATTGAGCGAATATCGTAAGATAATAATAAGAAGATTCGGAGGAAAATCTTTATGATAACCCCGGAAGAAAAAAGGGTATTAGATGTCCTTGAAGAATTAAACATTCCATACACCAGGATGGAACACATTCCGGTTTATACCATTGAAGAATTCGAAAAGATTGGAAACATGCCCAAATCGGTATGCAAAAACCTTTTTGTGCGCAATCAGAAAGGGGACAGGCATTACCTTATCATACTTGAAAACTCCAAGAGAGCGGACCTTGGTAAAGTCGCAGAACAGATAGGTAGCGGCAAACTGAGTTTTGCCTCGGAAAAGAGACTGGAAAAATATCTTGGCCTAAAACCCGGATCGGTTTCCCCCTTTGGCTTAATCAACGATAGCCAGAAAGAAGTTAGAGTCGTGATCGACAGGGACCTGGAAAGCATCGGCGAAGTCAGCTTTCATCCAAACATAAACACCGCGACGTTGACAATTTCCTACAGGGATTTTGAGAAATATTTGGCCTGGTGCAAGAATAAAGTAGTGTATGTCCAAATATAGTACATTTACAGAAACCTTGACTATCACTTGTTTTACCGTATGGAAGGTATGCGAGGTTAAACTTTCTTGTTGTTTAAATTAATTTTTATTTAAAGCCCCTATTAAAAGGGGCTTTATTAATTTTGCTTTAATTTATCGTCACAGTATGACGAATAAAATATGTATATTTTTTTATTAAAAACATATTTACTTTCGAATGAAAGTATAATATAATATAAATGAAAATATAAGAAAATAGAGGCACATCTAAATTTATCAAAAGGATGTAGAATAATGAACAACCGACAAATGGAAATAATGAATATTATTTCGAAAGAATCTAAAATTAATGTGAATGAACTTGCCAGGAAGTTTAATGTCTCCCAGGTTACCATACGGCAGGACTTACGGGCTCTTGATAAACAGGGGATGTTAAAAAGGGTCCACGGCGGCGCAGTAGCCATAACCGATGACCGCATATCCAACCGCATGTGCTTGAATTACAGGGTGAAGAAAAGGATCGCCCGAGAGGCTTCGAAAATGGTGCAGGATGGAGAAACCGTAATGATCGAATCGGGTTCCACAGCCGCCATTCTTGCCAGAGAACTGGCGAATAAAAAAGAGGTAACTATAGTTACAAACTCCCTTTTTATAGCAAACCATGTAAAAGAATTAAACAACATTAATGTAATCCTGCTGGGAGGAATATTGCAGAAAGCCGCTGAAGTCACAGTAGGCCCATTGATCAGGAGTTCCCTGGATAATATTTATGTTGATAAGTTTTTTATCGGGGTGGATGGGTTTACCGAAGAAACTGGTTTCACTTCGATAGATATGATGAGGGCTGAAACTGTTCGATGTATGGCGAAAAGAGCAAAAAATGTGGTAGTGATAACAGATTCAACAAAGTTTGGAGTCAGAGGAGTTACGCATCTTTTGGACACTGAAGCCGTAAGCACTGTTATAACGGATTCGGGCATTGGCAAGGATTATGAGGAATTTCTCATAGAAAAGAATGTAAAATTAATAAAAGTATAATAAGTATTAAAATTTTCCGTTCGAAAAACGAATGGAAATACAGCTTGCGGGGAGGTGAATATATGACATAGGGGGAATTTAAGAATAAAGAATGAGGTGTAATCGGAATAAAAATGCAAGGAGGTAGTATCGTGTCGGGATTCATGGATAATTTTGCTCAATTTTTGGAAAATAAAGTTCTGCCGCCGCTGATGAAACTTGCGGAACAGCGCCATTTTGCCGCTATCAGGCAGGGGATACAGAGGATAATACCACTTATTATCGTGGGCTCCATACCACTGATCATTGCATACCCGCCTGTTCAATCATGGAGCGCTGCTGTAGAACCATATCGTGATATATTGCTTGTGCCATTTTCGATGACTTTCGGCTTGATGTCCCTCTTTGTAGCCTTTGGAGTGGCATCAGCCCTGGCGTCAACTTACGACCTTGATTCTACAGCAGCAGGGATAACGTCAATGCTGGGATTTTTGCTGGCAGCGGCCCCTATGACTAAAAATGCGCTATCGGCCGATTATCTGGGAGGCACCGGCCTGTTTACCGCAATAATAGTGGCCATATGCACGGCTGAACTTATGCGGTGGTTTAAAAAATCCGGTTTTACCATCAAAATGCCTGCAGGCGTTCCGCCGGCAATAATGGCGTCCTTTGAATCGATAACTACTGTGGGAGTCATTGTTCTCGTCATATGGCTAATCAGAACCGTTGGAAACCTCAATATTCCAGAAGTTATTATGTCAGCCTTCAAACCACTGGTAGTTGTTGCCGATACTTTGCCTGCCATACTGCTGGCGCAGGTGCTACACCAGGCTCTATGGGCGGTGGGCATCCACGGCACTTCGGTGGTGGTGTGGGGCGTCATGGCGCCTTTCCTCACGCAGAATCTTGCTGCTAATGCACAGGCCGCCTTGGCGGGGCAGCCCATACCGTTTTTCTGGACTGAACCCATGCAGATGAGCTATGCCCATATGGGCGGTTCGGGAGCCACATTGCCCCTGATATTCTTCTATCTGAGGTCTAGATCCGCCCATTTGAAACAGGTTGGAAGAGTGGCGCTCATACCCGGTATATTCAACATTAATGAGCCCATAACCTTTGGTACACCCATAATACTTAATCCCATTATGCTCATTCCATGGTTCTTAAGCCAGCCGATTATAATGACGATAGTATATGTCGCAGCAAAACTGAATCTCGTCACAAAGGCGTATGTATTGCCGCCATGGACTACTCCCGTCCCCATCTACCAGTATATTATGACGGGCGGCGACTTCAGATCGGTAATACTTGCGGTCATAGTGTTCTGCGTAAGTGCGGCTCTATATTATCCTTTCTTCAGGATATGGGAGAAACATCTCCTGGAACAAGAATCAGGCGCGGCAAGCTGACATTTCGTAATATGTAATTTTCCATATTAATTTTACAGGGCTCGACGAAAACCGTCAAGCCCTGTTTAAACAAATAGGAGGCGAAGCAATGGACTTAGAGCAGGTTGCATTTCAAATCATAGCAAATTCCGGAGAGGCAAGATCGAAAATTTCCGAGGCCATGGATGCGTGTGAAGAAGGCCAGCTGGAAAAAGCGGAAAAGTTGATTGAAGAAGCCGAGAAAAATCTTCTGGCAGCTCATGATACCCACATGAAGGTATGTCAGAAGGAGGCCTGCGGGGAAAACATCCAGCCCACCCTTCTTCTGATCCACGGCATGGACCTTATGCTTGTCACGGAATCTGAAAGGGATATGGCTAAAAGAATGTTAAGGATTGCCAGAAAGTATTTTGCCGGCAGGGAGGTTTTTTAAAATGTCCGATAAAAAATTAAACATTTTGCTGATATGTGTAAATGCCATGTCATCCGGGTTTCTGGTGGAAAAAATGAAGAAAGCTGCAAAAGAAAGAGGATTGGATGTAAATATAGAAGCAGTGGCAGGATGGGGTTTTAAGGAAAAAGATTTTTCAAAACTGGACCTTGTAATGCTCAGCCCTCAGGTAAGACATTATAAAAAAGATGTCGATAACGTCGCTTCAAAATTCAACGTGCCCGTGGCAAACATAGATTTTCAAACATATGGCCTTGTAGATGGAAACAGGTGCCTGGATATCGCCCTCAAAACCCTTGGAGTGCAGTAAATGCGGGAATTAAAAAAGACTTCGGGAATAATTTGCGAAATAGAAAGATATGCACTAAACGACGGCCCGGGCATCAGAACGCTGGTTTTTTTTAAGGGTTGCCCCCTCAGATGCAAGTGGTGCAGCAACCCCGAGACTCATAACTTTCACCCCGAACTTTACTACTATACACATAAATGTACCTTTTGCGGAAAATGCATTGCCGTCTGCCCCTATCACGCCATTAGAGCCGATTATTCACGGCAAAAGGTTATCACAGATAGGAATATATGTAGAACCTGCGGCGAATGCATAAAAGCATGCCCCACAGGGGCACGCAGCGCGGTAGGGATGGAAATGACGGTGGAACAGGTGATGGAGGAAGTAAAAAAGGATATCCCCTTTTATCTGAGGGGGGGCGGGGGCGTGACCCTTTCGGGCGGAGAAGTATTGAGCCGATTCGAGTTTGCTTTAGAAATATTGAAAAAAAGCAGGGAAGAATTTATCGATACCGCCGTTGAAACTTCCGGTTATGCTCCATGGGATGTAGTAAAAGAAGTCATAAGCTATACGGACCATGTCTTAATCGACATAAAGCATATGGACCCGCTGCGCCACAGGGAATTGACCGGTGTAGAAAACAAACTCATTCTCGATAATATAAAAAAGATCGATAGAAGCAAAGTCCATTATATTATAAGGATTCCGTTGATTACGGGAATTAATGACGATGAAAGCAATATTAAAGCGATAAAGGAGTTTATAAATGGATTGAAAAATTTAAGGGAGGTACACCTGCTGCCTTATCATACTCTGGGAAAGTCGAAGTATGAATATCTGGAAAGAATATATGAATTGGGACATCTTGTAAAACCACATAAGGAAAAGATTTACGAAGCGGCACAAATTCTGAAAGATAGCGGCTTGAATGTAGTGGTAGGAGGATAGGTTCATATTCATCTTTTGGGAGGTCTTCATTGTGAATGTGTCTAGTATTAGAGTTAAAAAACTACGGGAAGATGTGCTGTCAAGAGTGCCCGGTGTCTGCATTGAAAGGGCAAGATTTTATACCGAAGTATATCGAGAAAACGAGGCATTGCCTGTTTATTTAAAGAGAGCGATAGCCCTTCAAAGAACCCTGGAAAATATGAGCATATATATCCTTGACGGGGAGCTCATTGTGGGGAACCAGGCGTGCGCACCCAGGACGGCGCCGGTTTTTCCCGAGTATGCCGTGGAATGGATTGAAAAAGAACTTGAAGAAAAAGGCAATTTCGATAAGCGCGCAGGGGATGTTTTCCACCTTCCCGAAGAACATAAAGAAGAACTGCTGGAAATTATAAAATTCTGGAAAGGAAAGACTCTCTATGACCACTGCATGGCATCCATGCCCGAAGAGGTCAAGACCGCATCCATTATCAAAGCCATTCATGGCGATGGAAACATGACTTCGGGAGACGGACATATAGTGGTGGATTATGAAAAGGTTCTAAAATTAGGCCTGAAAGGAGTAATTAAGGAGGCGGAGGAAGCCCTTTCTGCGCTGGATCTTTCTGAAAACGATGCTTTAAGAAAAAAGGCTTTTCTTGAATCTATAATTATAACCCTGAGAAGCGCCATAAAGTTTGCGCAAAGATTTGCCAATTTGGCAGAGGACCTGGCAAGGGGAGAGCGGAATCCCGTGAGGGCCGGGGAACTGATGCAGATAGCGCGAAATTGCCGGCGCGTGCCGGAATACCCCGCCTCCAGCTTTTATGAAGCTGTGCAATCCGTATGGTTTGTACATCTCATACAACAGATAGAAAGCAACGGCCACTCCGTTTCCCTTGGGAGGCTGGATCAGTATCTATATCCGTACTATGAACATGATATAAAAAACAATGTTATCACCCGGGATTTTGCCATGGAACTTCTGGAGTGCCTGTGGATCAAACTGTTTTCCATTATAAAGATAAGACCTACGTCCCATTCGGGCTACGGCGCAGGATACCCAACTTACCAGAATGTCACCATCGGCGGCCAGACAAAAGAAGGCAGGGATGCGGTAAATGTCTTATCATACCTTATTCTGGAATCCGTTGCCGGTACAAGACTTACCCAGCCCAACCTTTCGGTAAGGCTTCATGCCAATACTCCGGAAAGATTTCTTCAAAAGTGCATAGAAGTGCTTAAAATGGGCTTCGGAATGCCGGCATTTAAAAACGATGAGGTCATAATTCCTTCCCTGTTGAGCCGCGGGGTATCCCATGATGACGCCTATAATTATTCTATGGTGGGATGCATAGAGGTGGCCGTCCCCGGTAAATGGGGATACCGCTGTACGGGAATGAGCTTTTTGAATATGATCAAAGTCCTGGAAATGACAGTATACGGTGGAAAAGATCCCAGGACGGGACACTGTCTGCTTCATACAAAATCCTTGACTGAAGTACAATCTTTTGAGGAGTTCTGGGAGCAGTGGGAAAAACAGATGCAGTATTATACAAAACTATCTATAGTTCTAGATCACGTGGCAGATACAAATCTGGAGAAGCTGGTGCCTGACATATTTACATCTGCGCTGGTGAATGACTGTATCAAGCGGGGCAAAACAGTAAAAGAAGGCGGAGCCGTCTATGACATGGTGAGCGGTTTGCAGGTAGGAATTGCCAATGTGGCCAACTCTATGGCGGCCATTAAAAAATTGGTATTTGAGGAAAAGGTCCTTAAACCGGAGAAATTGATAGAAGCGATGAAAGCGAATTTTGAATCTGAGGAAGGAATAGAAATACAGAAAAAGCTTCTGGCGGCGCCCAAATATGGCAATGATGACGATTATGTGGATGAACTGGCCGTGAAAGCTTTTAACACATATGTAAAAGAGATAGTAAAGTTTAAAAATACGAGATTTGGGAGGGGGCCCATTGGAGGAATTTATTACCCCGGCACATCGGCCATATCATCCAATGTTCCCATGGGGGCCGTGGTAGGAGCTACACCCGATGGAAGAAAAGCGTGGACTCCCGCGGCGGAAGGAGCTTCCCCTACCCAGGGGACCGATAAAAAAGGCCCCACAGCGGTGCTCAAATCCGTTTCCAAGCTTCCAACGATCCTTATCACCGGAGGCAATCTCCTGAATCAAAAATTTTCTCCGGATCTGCTGGAGGGAAAGGAACGAATGGAGAGATTCGCCGACCTGCTCCGGACTTTCGTGGCACTAAAATTATGGCACATTCAATTTAATATAGTGTCATCGGAAGTGCTGCGGGCTGCCCAGAGGGAACCTGAAAAATACAGGGATCTAATAGTCAGAGTGGCCGGATACTGTGCCCAGTTCGTCACCCTTGATCCTACCACTCAGGAGGACATCATTTCCCGCACCGAACAAAAAGCGGTATAAAAAGGGGCGAAAACGATTGAAAATAGGAATTCTGGGGGGCAGCGGCGTATATACCCCTGCC